>NZ_JAAHHX010000054.1:0-43551 GCF_010672065.1 Moorena sp. SIO4A1
ACTCCAGCTAGGGTTCCCTCAAGACTTACAGCTCCTTCTGTTCCCCGGGCTACTGGCTGTAAGGTAGTAATCAGGAAAGTCCGTTTGCCGTAAGCCTTACCCACCTCACTGGCAGTGGTATCGGACAACTTAGTAGCAAAACTAGCGACATAGCCCAGTAACAATAACTGCTGGTAAGGAGCATCCACCACTAGGGTACCCAAAGCACAAATCGCTCCAGTAAGTGCTGAACCCCAAACATTCTCTGGTCCCCTAGCACCGGAACGCTTTTCCGCAATTCCTGCCGCTTCCTTTTGCGCCATACCAATGCGGGTGACACCAGACCCTACCAAAAAGTAAAATCCAACTACTGTGTAACCTGGCCAACTCAGAGTACCCCAAATCAGTACCCCTAATATCCAAGCGTGGACGATCCCAGCAGGGGTGAGTAACTTTTTGGGAGCAATCCATACCATGGCTAGGAAAACTGTGTTCACTCCAACAGCAACTAGCCAAGGATTTAAAGAAAGAATATCATCAAGCATAGCAAAATAGTTATATTGGTAATTGGTAATTGATAATTGCTCTAGCAGTTATCAATTGGGTGAGGTACAAATTACTGGGTTTTAGGGAGTAGGGAGTAGGGAGTAGGGTTATCGGGCGAGGGTATGGGGAGAATGCTAAAAAATCCTGTGTACCTCATCAGTATGAGAATTGCTAGAAGTGGTAATTAGTAATTGGTAATTGGTAATTGTGATTGCTTCTGAGCCATTACCCCACTACTCATTGCCTATTCCCCATTATCCAAAAAACCAACAACAAAGCACACTACTGAAGCAATCGGATACCAGATTAGTTCAGATTCTTGAATAAAGTTGAATTTATTCAAAACCTTGGCCAAAAGGCCACGCGTGCGCGTTCAACCTACCCTACAAGAGATCCCTGGGCAAGAACAACCTTAAACATTCAACCTTCAAAACCTTGGCCAAAAGGCCACGCGTGCGCGTTCAACCTTCAAAACCTTGGCCAAAAGGCCACGCGTGCGCGTTCAACCTTCAAAACCTTGGCCAAAAGGCCACGCGTGCGCGTTCAACCTTCAAACTTTAAAACCTTGGCCAAAAGGCCACGCGTGCGCGTTCAACTGTCAAAACCTTCAACAGTTTTCCCTTCAAACCAAAACTTATGAAACCAGTGCTATTTCATCTCGCATTTCCCGTTACCGACATTGAGCAAACTAAAGTTTACTACGGTGATGGACTTGGCTGCGAAATCGGTAGAGAATCTCGCCATGCGGTGATTCTGAATTTATACGGTCATCAACTCGTGGCTCACCTAACCAAAGAACCCCTGACACCTCAGCGGGGTATTTATCCTCGACATTTCGGGTTAGTTTTTACATCCCTGGCTGATTGGGAAGCCTTACTTTCCCGTACTCAACAAAAAGAATTACCCTTCTACGAGCAACCCAAGACTCGCTTTCCCGGTCAACTTACAGAGCATCGCACCTTTTTCCTCCAAGATCCATTTTATAACTTAATGGAGTTTAAGTTCTACTCTGATGGTTCAGCAATTTTTGGTGGACGTGAGTTGGCAGAAATTGGCGATCGCGTTTAATCCAAATCCTTTTCAGCAATTCTAAAACAGGGAAAAAACCCAAGAAGGGTTGATTAACAGGAAGGTTGATAAAAGTAGAAAAAACCCCTTACTCAGTAAGGGGTTTTTTCTGCTAAGCTCACTGGAACTACTGATACCAAGTCCCTATAACTTCCACAGGCATAAACTGTGCTTTGGATCTGTGACGGTGCGGGTTATAGATGATGGCACTCCTGAAGGTGTTCACCCCGGCACCATCACTCACACTGTTACAGCCACAGATGACGAAACCAACTATCCCGAAGATACTGAACTTACTCCTGTCACCCTTGAAATTACCGATAATGACCCAGGGTCATAACTTGAGCTGATTGAGAATCACAACTAGCCCCCCAAAACAGCGGGGGGAGAAGAGTAACGTTTGCTATAGTGATTCAAAATGTTTAGTTAGTTATCTATAGCAATAGCTAGTACCAATTGCTAATTAGGGATAGCTGCATCAGAATTGGCTTCGGGTTTGGGTCTATAGGAATTGGCTAAAGGGATTCCGGACACCCACTGGTATAGGTATCCATCTGAGTTATCCATCCTCTGGCAATACAAATGCCCGACCGGGTTTCAATTTGTCTTAAAACCTTTCCCCAATTAATTTGACCCAGCGATTTTATTCTCTTCCCCTTGACCTACTACTGTTCACCGGGAAAGTACCGAACTTACTGTGGCGCTAACTAGGGATTTTACATAGACTTCTCGAAAACTTTGCATTTATAATAAAGTACTGGCTTAGCCCCCTTGAAAACTGCCCCAAACCGATCAGAGACTGGAGTTGTTCAGGCATGAGCCTTTCAGAGGTGTTTTGTGAAAAAAGTTTTAGGAATCATTCTCGGCGGTGGTGCAGGAAGCCGCTTATATCCACTAACCAAGCCCCGGGCTAAACCAGCGGTGTCATTGGCAGGCAAATACCGGTTGATCGATATTCCTGTCAGTAACTGCATTAATTCTGAGATTTACAAAATCTATGTCCTAACCCAATTTAACTCAGCATCTCTCAATCGCCACATTACCCGTGCCTATAATTTCTCTGGCTTGACAGAAGGGTTTGTTGAAATTTTACCAGCCCAAAAAACTGCCGAAAACCCAAGCTGGTTTCAGGGAACAGCAGATGCGGTTCGTCAGTATCTCTGGTTATTTGATGGCTGGGATGTTGATGAATACCTAATTCTATCCGGAGACCACCTCTACCGGATGGACTATCGGTTATTTCTCCAACGTCACCGGGACACTAGAGCGGATATTACTCTGTCGGTTGTGCCTATTGATGAGACACGGGCATCTAGCTTTGGCTTGATGCAAATTGATGATCGGGGCAAGGTGATTGACTTTCGCGAGAAACCCACAGGGGAATTGCTCAAACAAATGCAAGTGGATACTACTGTGCTTGGGCTTACACCAGAACAAGCCAGAAATAGTCCTTATATTGCTTCTATGGGGATTTATGTCTTTAGTAAAGCAGTGATGAAAGAACTCCTCGAAGCTAATTCTGAGCACACAGACTTTGGTAACGAAGTTATCCCAGCCTCGATGCAAAAGTATAACATTCAAGCTTATTTATTTAATGATTATTGGCAAGATATCGGCACTATTGAGGCATTCTACAATGCTAACTTATCCCTGACTCGTCAACCTAAGCCATCCTTTAGCTTTTATCAGGAAGATGCTCCGATTTACACCAGGGCTCGTTATCTACCGCCCTCAAAGCTTTTAGACTGTCGGGTAACAGAGTCAATCATTGGGGAAGGGTGTATTCTCAAAGACTGCCGCATTAATAACTCGGTATTGGGATTGCGATCGCGAGTGGAAGCTGGAACAGTTATCGAGGACTCTTTAATTATGGGGGCTGACTACTATCAATCTTTAACAGAACGTCTATCAGCCCAAGAACAAGGCCAAGTGACTTTAGGGATTGGTAAGGATACTGTTATTCGTCGTGCAATTATCGATAAAAATGCTTGTATCGGTAACAATGTCAAAATATTCAACAAGGATCGTGTAGAAGAAGCCAACTGCGAAAGCGAGGGATTTTATATTCGTAATGGCATTGTTGTAGTGCTCAAAAATGCCGTAATTCCCCATGGAGCCGTGATTTAGTCCTATGGGGTGGAAACGGTAAGTTCATCTACATCAAAATTAGGCGCTAGGCAAACTTACCCTAGGGATAGGGATTAGACATGCTTAGCCTAGGCATTAATTACTACAAGCATTAGCCTAACACCTTGCTACCGAAGACCTTGCCCTAACCCTGAAAACAGCCTTGACAGAGTATTTAACATGTACGGAAATTGCGATCGCACCAGTGAGGAAGAACCGAACTAAGTTTAGTTGAAACCTTTGTTACCCTAGCGTTGAGGTAGATAAACCATAATCCAAGGGCAATAACTTACCCGTTACGATCTTAGACGATTAGGAGAAACTCTTGATGGCTGCGACCGACTTCAAAGACTATTACTCCATCCTAGGAGTCAGCAAAACTGCTAGTGCTGATGACATTAAAAAGTCCTTTCGCCGTTTGGCCCGGAAGTACCACCCAGACCTGAATCCTGGGGACAAACAAGCCGAGGCTCGCTTTAAGGAAGTCAATGAAGCCTACGAAGTGTTATCTGACTCGGACAAACGGAAGAAATACGATCAATTTGGTCAGTACTGGAAGCAAGCGGGACAAGGATGGTCTGGTGGTAGTGGAGTCGGTGTTGATGTTGGTGGCTTTGATTTTAGCCAGTACGGCAGCTTTGACGAGTTCATTAATGAATTGTTAGGTCGCTTTAGCACTGGTGCGCCCGGTGGTGGAAGCAGAAGTAGTCATAGCTACTCCTACCGTACAAGTACTTCTAACTCTAATGGGTTTAATGATTTTGGTGGTTTTAGTGGCTATAGCAGCACCTCAGGCTTTAACAACACTACGGGAGCAAGTGCTGACCGGGAAGCAACCATTAGCCTCAGTTGGTCTGAAGCCTTTAATGGTGTCCAAAAACGTTTCAGCCTAGGTAGTGAAACTATAACTGTTAGGATTCCCCCTGGTGCCAAACCCGGTAGTCGTATTCGGGTGCGAGGCAAGGGTCAGGTCAACCCTCTGAATCAGCAAAAGGGAGATTTGTATTTGAAAGTAGAACTCAAATCTCACTCTTTCTTTGAGTTCGATGGTGAGAATCTGGTTTGCGAAGTGCCAATCACACCAGATGAAGCCGTTTTGGGTGGGTCAATCGACGTACCAACTCCAGATGGCTCTGTGAGTATGAATATTCCTGCTGGTATTCGTTCTGGTCAATCTCTGCGGTTGCGGGGTAAAGGCTGGTCTTTACCTAAGGGTGGACGTAGTGATCAGTTAGTGCGAATTACGATAGTAACTCCGAAAAACCTCACCAATCAGGAGCAGGAGTACTATGAAAAAATCCGTGAAAGTCGCCGCTTCAATCCCCGGAGTCACTTGTCCCAAGTTCGACTATGATTATATCTAGCAGTTCTCAATTGGGTGAGGGACTTACTAGGAGTGGGTTAATGGGAGTAGGGAGTAGGGAGTAGGGAGTAGGGGTAAGACCATTGACTTTACCTCATAAGAGGGTATCGATGGCATTTAACAGTGTCTCTACTTCAGCATTTGAATTGAGAAAAGAAAATAGATGTTGAAAGCGGAGTTTTCCTAGCTGATCTAAAAGAAATTGGCCAGGTAGGGGAGCACCCAGTGCTTGACCAAGGTTATAGCCGCGAAAGGTGCCACAGTTGGGGTCGCTCAGAAGTGGCATTCGTAAACTGAGATCGTTAACAACTTGTTGGCTTTGCCTGATATCTGTACTCGTAATCATTAACACCTCAACTCCTTTCTCAGTGAAACGTTGGTAGTTCTCATTGATGTTTTTGATGTGAGGGAAGCACAGGGGACAGTAATGCTTTTCTGTGAAAATTCGGGTGAATGCCAAGATGACCGGTTGTTTACCCTGATAATCGGATAATTTGGTCTGACGGTTATTGGTAATATCTGGTAGCTCAAAATCAGGTGTCCTTGCTCCGAGTTGTAGGGCGTTAGTTGCTGGTACAGGCACAAAATTGTGGAAGAAGCGCTGATTGATTAAGCCACTAAAGTTAAGGTCTGTGAGCATCAGGGGTTCAATTGTCCTAGACAGGGAATAGTTTATGGTTACTGTTATAGTTTACCTGTAGGCACCCTTAACTGTGGCTAGTTCAGGCAAAGAAGGGCGATCGCTACCCATAAACCACCAGGACTTATAGCAGTTTGCACTTAACTTAGTTACAATAACAACAATAATAAAAAAATTTTGTTATCTCTTCTTTAGTCAAAAAATTACAACAATCAACTAGAGCTTGTTCTAACTCATCTCTAGTCATGGGGACTAAAGAACGCAAATAGTTTTTCAAAATAAACAAAAATTTTTACAAAGTAAGTTTTAAAACTTCCTGGGGGGCGATAATGAAGGCTATAAAGCCTACTGGAGAAGGAAAGCAGCTCTCACACATTGGCGATAATAGTGATGTTTATGGGGATATAAAGAGATAAATTATTGCATTAACTATTCTAAAAAAACAAAAAAACAAAGCAAGTAAATTAATTATGTTTAAACAGAACGATAAAAAAATTACTATGTCGTTTGTATAATATTTGTTTTTAAGTGGTACTATTTACATAGTGAGACACCTTTATGTTTGCCGTTATGACCTAAAAAAAATGCCCAACTATAGTCTAAATTAATTTATATTGGTGCGCATTACCTAGGCGATGGAATGCGCACCGCAATAAAATAATAGAAACAAGTCGGTCATTATTGAATTTAGTATCTTCCATACTATATCCTACTCTTTTTAGATATCGGAACATTCTTTCAATAACTCTATACTTGGTGATAAGACTTGTTTTTGTTCCTCCAAGCTACTGCTGCATTTTTTTGGTAATAATTCAGGGCGTTGCATAATTTTGTTGTCAACAAATAAAAATTATTGACAATAGCCTCCGATTTTTCCGGAGGCTATTTCCTTAAACCCCTTGTCATACCTGATTTTTCCCCCTAATTGTCGCCCCTCTAGGCAGCTTGCTCTCTATCACTTGGCTTGCCAAAACCTTAGCCTAGAAAAAATTCTTGAGCAAGCACCTACTGGAGAGGGAATTTCTAGGGTTCATCTGCTGCTAAAATTAACTAGACTTAGGCAAAATCATGAGTTAGCCAGTTTCTTCAACAAGGTGATTCAAACCGATAGAGGTGTTGAGTTAGATTCAATTTTAATCAATAGATTAAAGAATCTAGGTTTGATAACCTTTGACGGGAATCACGTCATGCCAAGTTGTGATTTATATCGTCAGTATTTCTTAGCACAGCTTAATGAGAAGTAATTTATAGCCAAGCTAATTGGAACCGCTGAATGCCTGAGCTTGTTCAACCCATGGTTTAAGCTGTAGGCTATCAACATCAGGACTTACGCAACTGGCACAACTAATGGTGGGGCTAGAGCACGGCGAGAGTGTAATAACTAAACTATAGACATAGTAATGTCGGGACGTTTTAGTTGGTTAATTAAGTAATTCGAAAAGAGTCCATGCTTAATTTGATAAATTGTTTGACCACTTTTATAAGCTAAATTTTTGAGTCTGAGCCAAACTAAAATAGCACAAGCAATATGGTTTCTTTGAATACGACCCTTGCGACATTGACATGATTCAATACCAGTCAATTGTTTTAATTCTCGATGAAACTCCTCAACCTTCCATCGAACCTTACACTCTTTTTGTACAACGTCCGTAGAATTCTGAGATAAATCGTTTGTAGCGATAAAATCCGTTTTGTCGGTGGAGACACTTACCCGGAAAAGTTTCACTTTTTTGGAGCCGGGAAATTTTTTAATTTTTACTAGTTTCCCGGAGTTTAATTCTTTCTCATCCCAAACTAATGATTCAATTCTTTGATAATCTTCGGGAATTGCCAGTATCATCCACAAGTCGATTCCGTTTGAGAGGACAATAATAATATTTTCTCAAACCTTCGATATATAACATTATTTTATTTGTGGCATACCAACTGTCCATCAATACAGTTCTAAATGGCAAATCCTTAGAATAGACAAGGTTTTGGAGCATATCCAAAACATGTTCTATTTTTGTCTTACCATCCCGTTCTGGGTCATAAATACGATAGTCTACTACCCAAAACTTTTTGGTTTCGTGATTGACATATATACAATTTATTAATCCAATTCCTTGGATTATACCATGGGAATTACCACTATATTGTCGTTTACTTATCTCTATTTTTCTAGAGTATCGTTTATCAATTACTGTGTCATCAAAAACTAGATAGGCTTGCTCATTTATTTCAATTAAGTCTTTGACATTATCCCACAGTAAGCGTGGGGTCAACTTCTCATTTTTTAGATAACGGTTAATTTGATCATGGCTAATCTGCTCTAAATGTTCGGCTAAATTGGTGAGAGTATAATTGAGGTGGCTACTTAATAAGTATTGACAATAGTTAAGTTTAGTAAATTTCATCACTAACTGAATTTTTTAAAGCACCCTCCTCTAATTTTATCAGAAAAATTAAAAAACGAACGACCATTAATTACTATTACTAATCTGAAAAAGGGCTGATCACAGACGTAGCTTAATATAGTACTTTAGTACTATATTAAGCTATCCACTGTGCCAGTTGCGTAAGTCCTGAACATGTTTATGCATGAGTAGTAAAGGAGGTAGGCTTGAGCGGTAAGCTAATTGTTTTCGAGGGAGTGGAAGGTGGTGGTAAAACTACCCAACTACAGCGATGCTCAAATTGGCTTCGAGCTAGTGGCTTACAAGACTGTCTAGGTACTTTGGATCAAACCATGCCCGTTGTTGTAGTCACTAGAGAACCGGGGGGAACATTATTAGGCACTAAGGTTCGCCAACTGCTACTGGATAAAGATTCCTCACCGATTCACCCTCGGGCTGAACTTTTACTCTATGCTGCTGATCGGGCTGAACATGTTGAAGAGTTGATTAAGCCACAGTTAGTCAACGGAGCAATTATCTTATGCGATCGCTACACGGATTCGACAATTGCCTACCAGGGTTATGGGCGAGGTATTGACTTGAAATTGATCGAGGAGCTTAATCAAATTGCTACCGCTGGACTGGAAAGTGACCTCACCCTGTGGCTGGATATTGATGTCGAAATTGGTCTGGAACGGGCGCGACAGCGGGGAACCGTTGACCGCATGGAGCAAGCTGACTTAGCATTTCACCGACGAGTGCAGCAGGGATTTCAGGAGTTGTATCAACAAAATCCCCATCGGATTGTTCGGGTAGATGCTAGCTACAGTGAGGAGGAAGTCCATAATTCCATTCAGAAGATTTTCCGTGAACGGTTTAAATCATGGTTCCAGGAGCGTTCGACTTTATCCTAGGGCAAGACCAAGCGATCGCATTATTGCACGGAGCAATTACAACCAACCGCATTGCCCCTGCCTACCTGTTTGCCGGTCCATCTGGGGTGGGGCGGAGTCTGGTAGCACGGGCTTTTATTGAACAGTTGTTTTGTCAAGGTATCCCCGCTGATGGGCAAGTCTCAATTAAAAAACGACTTATTCAGGGCAATCACCCAGATGTATTGTGGGTAGAGCCAACCTATCTCCACAATGGTATACTTGTTTCTGCTACAGAGGCTGTCCAAAAAGGAATTCAGCGTCAGGCACCCCCCCAAATTCGGTTGGAACAAATTCGGGAAATTGCTCGGTTTCTGAGTAATTCTCCTCTAGAAGCATCGCGCAAGGTGGTGGTACTAGAGCAGGCAGAAACTATGGCAGAGCCAGCAGCCAATGGTTTGCTGAAGACTCTCGAAGAACCAGGAAACGCTACATTGATAGTGATCGCACCTAACACTGAATCTTTGTTGCCGACCCTAGTGTCTCGCTGTCAGCGGATTCCATTTTATCGCCTGGGGCCCGAAACTATGACAACAGTGCTGCGGCAAACCGGTCATCAACAGATTTTACAGGAACCATCAGTACTCGCCATTGCCCAGGGAAGTCCGGGGGAAGCGATCGCTGCTTTTGAGCAACTCAAAGCCATGCCTCCAAACTTACTTACCCAACTTACCCAGTTACCCCACACATCCCGTCAAGCATTGGAACTGGCAAAGGAAATCGACAACAAGCTGGATACCCACACTCAGCTTTGGTTAGTGAAGTATTTACAACACTGCTACTGGCAATCACACACTCAACCAGACATGATTAAAAAGCTAGAGCAAGCTCGGCGATACCTGCTCAGTTATGCTCAACCGCGATTGGTTTGGGAGGTAACCCTGTTGGAATTGAGTATTCTTGAAGGATCAAGGATTTAGGATCAATTATAAAGTCGCAATTTTAAACGATGAAGTGGAAAATATCAAGGATAAAATAGGAAGGATCAAGGATAAGGTGGAAAGGATCAAGGATAAAGCTCCATCAAGTATTTTCTAATACTGGATATTTAGGTGCGCTCTTACCATTAAGAATTAAATTCGCGTGATTGTCGCACCTGAAGAAAACCCTACTAATCAAAATCGTTATGACTATGATATATTTGTAAAGGTTCGTAAATAATCAATTAGATTTGATACCATTTGTGTGGTTGGTTACAGATCATGGTCTGACCATGAAAATCGGATATTGGGTAGATAATTTTCTTATCCATGAACTCCCTCTCAAGATGTATGTATTTAGCCAGCACTTTGAGAAATAGTATGGGTAGCACGGTTTGAGGTGACCACCACTTGATCAGCAATCTGTAGCCAACTGACACCCTACACACTTTAAGGAGCATAACTATATGACTACAACAGAAGGATGTCTCCGGGTAGGCCAACTGGCTCCCGACTTCACGGCCACTGCTGTATTCGAGCAAGAGTTCAAGACAATTAAACTGTCTGACTATGGTGGTAAATACGTCGTTGTGTTTTTCTATCCCCTAGACTTCACTTTTGTTTGTCCTACCGAAATTACTGCATTTAGCGATCGCTTTGAAGAATTCAAAGAACTAGGCACCGAAGTCCTTGGCGTCTCTGTTGACAGCGAATTCTCTCACCTGGCTTGGATTCAGACTGACCGCAAGAGTGGTGGTGTAGGCGATTTAGCTTATCCTCTGGTTTCTGATATCAAAAAAGAAATCAGCACAGCTTACAACGTTCTTGACCCGGAAGCCGGTATTGCCTTGCGTGGTTTATTCATCATCGACAAGGAGGGCATAATCCAGCACGCTACTATCAATAACCTCTCCTTTGGTCGTAGCGTTGACGAAACCCTGCGTACCTTGAAAGCGATTCAATACGTTCAAGCTCATCCCGATGAAGTTTGCCCAGCAGGGTGGCAACCAGGTGACAAAACTATGAACCCTGACCCTGTTAAATCAAAAGTTTACTTTGCTGCGGTATAACCGAATCGCAAATATCTCAGCCCTCCTACCTTGAAGACGGAGCTTTAATACTGGGAAATTGATTGGGTATAATACCTCTTCAATTTCCCATTAACATTATGGGAACATTTTGACCGAAAAATTGGGGACTGTGAGGGGTGAGGTGCTATAGATACGGGGTTAGCCTTACCCCTGACATCAACTTGCTTGAGCAACGCGAAACCGACATATAGTGAGTAAGGAGGAGTGTTAATCCATTGAATCAACAAATGGCGCTGCCTGGGAGGAAGTATAATGTCAGAAGAGCAAAAACAGCAGCCAGAAGCGGCAAATGATGAACCAATTCAAACGCCGCCGACACCATCAGTGACAGATAAATCCGAAGACAGCTTGGAAACAACAAGTCCATCGCCTCAGACAACTGGCAAGGGAAAGTTATCGTCTTCTGAGCCTAAGTCTGGATTAATGAATCGCTTGCTGCCGATTCTTAGTACTCTTGGCCAGTTTTGGGATGGCACCTTAAAAAAAGTCCGCTCCTTGCTACCGGCAGCTTGGAATGAAAAACTGTCTGATTGGATGTTGACTGGTGCGATCGCAAGCGTGGTAGTAGTCATTCTATGGACAACACTAACGCTTCTACCAAAGACACCAGCACAGGTGGCACAAGTTCCTGCTGATACCATTAATTCTCCACAAAATTTGGAAGTTCCTCAGGAATCACAACTGGTGGAATCGGAACCCATACCCACACCAGAGTTAACTCCTGAACAAAGCCTGATTGTCGCAATTCAAAATCAAATTGCCGCTATTACCGCTCAGTACGGTAATGACCTGATTCAAGCAATTGAGGCGAACTTTCTCAGAAGTATGCTCTTGGTCAAGGTAAATGATGAGTGGTACCAACTCAACGATGCTCAGCAGAATACCTTAGCTCAAAGGATGCTGAGTCAGTCTCAAGAATTAGACTTTAGCAAGTTGGAAATTACTGACCTAGAGGGAAAGTTACTTGCCCGTAGTCCTGTGGTGGGGTCAAGTATGGTCATTTTTACCCGACATTAATGGTATTATCTGTTGACGGTTGAGGGTTGACAGTCAAGCGTCCACCCTCAACAACCCCAACTATTTACGTGATAAGATACCAGAAAAGATTAATTATCCTATCACCATTATCCCCCGCTTAATGGGTTCAAGCGCTTCATGGCACGATTTACTACTTCGGAGTAGCGTAATTGCCCACACAGAATGTTGAGCATGATTTGAGTAGCAACGGGTTTTTTAACGCCGACTTTGTACCCAATTCCGGGAAAGCTGTAGAACGCACCAGCGAGCTTAGCAGCCCAACTCATATCAGTTCCCCGTTCTTCCTGCATCACCTGGGTATAGTTTTCTAAGGCATCAGCTTGACCTGCCAAAGCTTGTTGAATGGCCTCAGCTGCTTTCATCCCACTAAACATGGAGGGTCGAATTCCCTCAGCAGTCATGGGATCCACCACACAAGCAGCTTCCCCAGCTAATACAGCATTTTGTGTATGGAGCTTCTCCTGACCTTCCCAGACACAGATGGCACCTTCGTGCTGTTGACAGCTACTCAGGTCTAAGCCGGATTTCTCCGCATAACCTTTGACTATCTTTTGGATGTCTTTGAGGTCACCACCCCGTAAGGAGCCAAGACCAATGGAGTAGCCTTCGGCTTTAGGAATATTCCAGATAAAGCCATTTTTGACCTGACCAAAGTCAAAATGGATCTCCTTACTATTAGTGTCCGATTTTGGCACTTCTAGGGCTAATGCTAAACGTGACTTACGTTCTTTGAATCCCAACCATTTTGCCATCGGTCCAGTAGCACCGTCAGCTGCAATCACATAGCGACCTTCCACAGTCCCATTGACAGTGTTGACCTGCCAGTGGTCTCCCTTAAACTCTACCCCTGTAACTGCTGTATTATCTCGAATTTCAGCACCTTGTTTTTGGGCTTGTTGGATGAGATAGTGATCGAAAACATCTCGTTGCACCATCCAAACCGGTTCTTGAGTGTCCAGTTTCACCTCTACTGGATCATCCATTTTCCAGGTGTAGCGTACACTCTCAGCTTTTAGAGATATGACAGGTGTAAAGTCGAAATCAAACCACTGTTGCACTTGTGGGGAAACCGCACCACTACAAGCTTTGTACCGGGGTAAGGATTCTTTTTCTAGAACCACCACAGACTTTCCAGCTTTAGCCAGGTGATAAGCAGCAGTTCCACCAGCCGGTCCCGCACCAACGATTATGCAGTCAAACATTATGTTTCTACTTTACTCCTCAAAGATTTATCGATTGAAGTTCACAGACTAACAGCCCAGTGTGTCAGCCTACTATCCAAATTGAGTGACCAAATTGAGTGACCAATTTACCAGGACTTACTCACGCTTGATGCCCAGCAATTGAGACAAAGTAACATGGACAATTGTAAAATCACTATCAATTCATAATAATGACCCTACAAACATTGCAGGGTCGAGATTAGGCTATTAGCAAAATGCTTACCCTTAATCAATAACATCCTGAAAACGCCTAATCAGTTATTATCTGGATGCACCTCTATACTGATAGTTTTTGTCTCTTGTTCATTCAATTTTTCAGTCATTAGACTCGTTAATCCGGATAGTTTGTTGGCTAATTACTAGGGGAATCATTAGCTTATAGAACCATTATCGACCTAGAATTTTTGAAACATGTGGATTTCTGAGCAATCTTTATTAAAGTTTCACGAAGTCACCGCCAAAACTATTGCCAAAACTATTGCCAAAACTATTAGTGTATTTTTTTCCTCCCCATCCTCTTTCCCTATGGGATTCTTATCAATCCTCAGTCTATCTCAAATCTGTTGGTATCGGTATTGAGCAGTTCAACCAAGGTAGGGGAGATGTATTTATGTAAGATTTGGGTAGACTTAGTGAGTTAGATCAGATTGCCATGATCTTAGAAATCTTATGGTGTCAGAAACAATATGACCCAATCCCCTAATTGTTCTCCCTGGCAAACTCAAATCCACTAATCAAGCTATTATCTCTATAACTTGGTTAAAGTCTTTAGGAATTGTTAGGGTCTTGGTGACTCCTAGTGTGACCTGAATTAACTAATTAACCAAAACCCCTGGCATAATACCACTAACCTGACTAAGGAAAAGTAAGTCATGGCAATGACTTATTTGACCCAAATCAGACTGTTCGGTGCTCAAGTACCGCCTAGTATGGATTTTGATGAGTTCTGAAAACTACCTCCATCACCCCAATTTTGGTCTACTGTTTCGAGTTTGCATTGTTGAAGAACAACAAGAGTTGTTCACTACGATCTATGCCCAGAGACTTTTCTTTTTGGTGAAAAGTACCACCAATGGTATTGCCTTTGAGCCAATCAGTCGTTCTGAGGCTCGGCTGTTGGTAGAAAATCGCCTTCGCTTACTTAGGCGCAGTGGTTCATCGGCTGACTATGAGCAGCTTCGGATTATCCATCAGCAAACCTTCCAATAAGTTCCATTAGGAAACCCGTTCGGGTTAATTGGGAGACTCTTTGGAGCCGGACAAGGTGAATGGGCTGATATTACCGCCAGAAGTAGGTATAAACGATGATTGTGAGGGTTTTCTGAAATTAGGTTATGGCTAGAGCCAAGTAATGGGGTAGTATATACCCAACCACATCCATCATCAATATTGCCCTCTTATATATAATGGCATAACCTTCTGCTAAGTGTTTGTTTCCACAACTACACCCCAAGCAGAAGGCAGATATATATTCTATATTGATAACCTTGTGGTGTTCTCAAGGGTGAAAATTATTAAGTAAGCTTATGGGGTAAGTTAGACTGTTTACGTTCTAGTCTAAGCATCTACTCAAGACTGCTGCCCTAGAGAAGGTCGATTATCGGTTTTGCAGAAGCTTACACTAAAGTTGTGATGGAGAGTTGACTATGAGCGGTATTTTTAATAAACTGCGCGATTTCGTCGGTCTGAATGAGCCAGTGGAATACGAATACGAATATGAAGATATGGAGGGGGATGCTTACCCAACTCCCTACCCACAAGAGCAACCGGTGCAACCGCCACCAGAGGAGGAACGTCCGACAAGACGTCGTTCTCGGGAGCGGACAACGGTATCAGAAGCAGGCGTAGGGCCATCTCCGATCAATAATGTGATTGGCATGCCTGGAGCAGCCAATGGGATTTCAGAGGTGGCAGTGATTGAACCTCGTTCGTTTGAAGAAATGCCCCAAGTGATTCAGGCACTGCGGGAACGGAAGTCGGTGGTCTTAAACCTGACTATCATGGATCCAGACCAAGCACAACGAGCGGTGGACTTTGTGGCTGGTGGGACTTACGCTATTGATGGTCATCAAGAGCGTATTGGTGAAAGTATTTTCTTGTTCACACCAAGCTGTGTTCAGGTAAGTACTCAGTCTGGTGTGATTCATGAGATACCTACTCCCCAAGTCCCTAATCCCCGTCAGACAGCTCCGTCACCAGCCTGGGGTTCTGAGCCAGATCAGATGGCTCAGTAAGCGTCAGGACTTGACAAGTGTATAGTGTTTCATGAATAACATTAATAGTTGAAAAGAGAGGTGTTGGGTTGCCTATAAAACTTGGCATAATTGGTGGCGGTGTCATGGGAGAAGCCCTCCTATCCCGTCTACTTGCCCAACAACTTTACCACCCTGATCAGGTCTTGGTGAGTGAGCTGCTGGAGCAGCGCCGTGATGGTTTGGCGCAAAAATACGGCATAAGGGTCACTGCCAATAACCAAGCGGCAGCGGCAGCATCAGAGGTTTTGTTACTGGCAATTAAACCTCAGGTATTTGAAGCGGTAGCGGCAGAACTGGGAATGGGTAGAGGTGACAACGGTCACAGCTTAGGAACGTTGCCAATGGTGATTTCAATTATAGCTGGAGTGCCTCTGGAACGACTGGAAACCGCTTTTGCCTCCCAGCCAGTGATCCGGGCAATGCCTAATACTCCTGCAACAGTTGGGGCAGGAATCACAGCCCTAGCGGCCGGAAAATGGGTATCGCCTGATCAAATGGAGCAAGCAAAGACAATTTTTAGGGCTGTTGGTGAAGTAGTTGAGATTCCGGAACACCTGATGGATGCGGTGACCGGTTTATCTGGGTCAGGCCCAGCTTATGTGGCGATTTTGGTGGAAGCCCTAGCAGATGGGGGCGTGGCAGCTGGATTACCCAGAGCGATCGCATTACAGTTGGCCCTGTCTACAGTATTGGGGACAGCCCAGCTGTTACAAGAAACTCAAATGCATCCAGCTCAATTGAAGGATAAGGTGACTAGTCCTGGGGGAACCACAATTGCTGCGATCGCTAAGTTGGAGAAGGCTGGTTTTCGATCAGCTTTGATTGAGGCGGTTTTAGGGTCTTATCAGCGTTCTCGGGAGTTGGGAGGTTGAAGATTGGAAGTTGAAGGTTGAACGCGATTGCGTGGCCTTTTGGCCAAGGTTGAAGGTTGAAGGTTGAAGGTTGAAGGTTGAAGGTTGAAGGTTGAAGGTTGAAGGTTGTTAACCCTTGGCTTCCCTTGTAGGGTAGGTTGAACATGGATCAGAACTGATTGATCAAGTGAATTTTAAGATCGATTAGGCTAGGCCGTTGTTAGTTGGTCTTGGCTAACCCCATCTGCATCTGTAGTATTATGGGGGTGTGATTTCAATGGGCAAAAAAAAACTATTGTGGGCGTCATCTAATTCTGTCATCTAGTTCTATAATAATAGCAGCTAGAGGATTTATCCCACTGGTCAAAATTGTTTAAAAGCACGGTATCTGAACTACAATCACAAAATATTCATAATTTAGTCTGAATGTAAATTTGTGGACTGCATCTATTCTGATCACAGACGATGACAGAATCTTCAATTCCGATTCGAGCCTTACCAAAAGCACGCCAACGTTCTCGACCCAATGGGTTGAAATGGTTTTCCTACATAAGTTTGGGGATTTTGAGTAATGCTGCTATTTTGGGTTTAGCTTTTTTTGTGCTCGAGCAAATCCCTCCAACTTACACCAGTAAGGCAGCAGCAATTATACCTGGTGTGGGTTCTCAAGGATCTGTTCAACTCCCTGGAGTCGGTCAAGCTTCCTCCAATCCAGGTGAGAAGTCTCCTTACGGATATCTTTTAAAGGTAGATCCACGAGAAAACTACCAGTATATCGCCATGAGTGACGTCGTATTAACTGAAGCTGCTGCTGCTGTTAATACCTCAGTCAAAGATTTTGAAGAGTTTGCCAAGCCAAGGGTTTCTTTGGATAGAGGTACCACTATCATAGAATTTGAAGTGGATGGCAAAAGCAAACTGGAAGCTCAGCGAAATACTCGGGCTTTTTATCAAGCCTTAGTCAAGCGGATTGATTACTTGAGAGCAGAAGAATCAGCTCGTCAGGATAACAAGACGTTGTTAGCGTTAGACTCTGCTAATAGTAACTTAAAAAAAGCCCA
Source organism: Moorena sp. SIO4A1 (assembly GCF_010672065.1). Taxonomy (NCBI): domain Bacteria; kingdom Bacillati; phylum Cyanobacteriota; class Cyanophyceae; order Coleofasciculales; family Coleofasciculaceae; genus Moorena; species Moorena sp. SIO4A1. Next base: position 17,470 of record NZ_JAAHHX010000054.1, read on the forward strand.
AACAAAGCTTTCTCAATTCAAAAAGAATTCACCGCTCAAAATTTCTGAACAAATCAAGAACCTTTCAGAAGAAGTAGAGAGCTTGCGAGTGGAGCGTGCTAATTTATTGGCTCAGCAGCAAGCGGCTACCTCTGGATTAAGGCAGCTAGAAGCTAACCTAAGGTTGTCAACTGACCAAGCAGCCGATGCTCTGATGCTTCAGGATGATGAAGTCTTTAAAAAGCTTTGGCAAAACTATAGCGATATCAGCGCTAACCTAACGATACTCAATACTCAATGGACACCAAATAGCCCTCAGGTGATTAATCTCAAAGCTAAGAAGCAAGCGGCGCTTGAGGCATTACTTGCTCGTAGCCAACAGCTATTGGGCAAGCGGATGGATCTTCAACGTTTGGATAATCTCAATTTAGGCTTAGATGCCCAGACAGGTCGAGCAAATCTGGCACAAGTGTTAATTAACCAGAGAGCTCAACAACAGGGACTAACCGGTCAAGTTAACACCTTGGCAGAACAAATTGCTCAGCTAGAGTCTAGACTTCAGACGTTGATTGAGAAGCAGTTAACCCTGACTGAGCTTGAGCGAGAGGTGCAAATCTCTGAAGCTATATTTACGGCGAAGTCGGCTCAATTAAACTTGAATAAATCGGATCATGCTACTGCTTATCCAACCCTGCAATTGTTAGTAGAGCCGAACTTACCGAAAGAACCTGTTGGTAATACCAAAAAAACGGTGATGCTGGGGGCTGTGGCGCTTTGCCTGTTAATTACAACTGGGCTGGTTATCCTGGCCTGGGAAAAACCGAGTTCTAAGACAGACGCTCCCAAAGATTCCACTCCGGTACTTCAACCCGAGTCTTAAACTAGTAAATTCAAAAGCACCAACAATTTGGATCTACCAACAATTTCGTAATTTTTGGATACTACCAGCACGGACAACCAAAAGGGAAAAACTCCAAGTCTGCTACCTTAATCAGGTCTATGCAGTAAGTAATAGCAATGAACCTATCCAACCGTATAATCAAAGGCTGGAAATCTCCCACGCTGCGAGTGATGTCTCTGACCTTCTTGGGTATGCTACTGGCGTGGGTTGCAGACATTTTGATGGCGGCGAAACTGGGGACTAGTCAAACCACAGATGCCTTGATTGTTGCCCTGAGCTTACCACGACTAATTGATACCGTGAGCCGGGAGGGAACCAGACAAAGCTTGGTTCCAATGTTCATGGAGCGCCGAGATGCTCTGAGTCTCAGGGAATATCATCGCTTGGTCAGTGGCATTGTCAACTTAGCTTTAGTACTCGGTGTTAGTCTAACTATTCTGTTGGAAATTCTAGCGCCATTGATTATAACTGGGTTAGCCCCAGGATTTTCCCCAGAGGGTAGAGCACAAGCAACGTTTTTATTTCGGGTCTGTGCGCCAATGGTTTTGTTTGCTCCTGGGATTGCGGTCTTTAGTGTAATCCTCAACAGCCAAAGGCGCTTTAGTGCGGTAGCTCTGCGGAATGCGATCGCACCAGGTTTCGTAGTGGCTGCCATTGGGTTGGCATGGCATCAGTCTAGTATTGCTCTGTGGATAGCGTACGCTTATACCTTGGGATTTGGTGGATTCTTTGTGCTGGTATTTCTAGATGCTTTTAAAGCGGGACACCAGCATCAATGGTTGGCCTGGGCTGGCAAAGATGACCTCCTGCGTCTGTGGCAAGCAGGTTCTTTACCCACTATCGGTTTTGTTATTAAGCTCGCATCTAATCTAGTCAAGAGCCAGATGCTGCCTTCCTTAGTAGCAGTTGGTGGGGTGTCCACATTCTACTTTGCGATTCGGATCGTCTCCGCTGCTCAAACGATTATTGGTGTCAGTATTGCTACCACCAGCTTGCCTGCCATGACAGAGCATGACTTAGCTGGGCATAAATCCCGGTTGGGATCGGCTTTGCGCAAAAACCTGACTAAAACCCTATTAGTAAGCTTACCTGCAGTACTTTTCATTGTGGTATCCCATGGGGAAATCATTCGTTTGCTATACGGACATGGTTCTTTTGAAGCTACCTCTATTGAGCAGACGTCTCAAGTGTTCTTGTGGTTAGGGCTGTCGTTGGCATTTATTTCTCTAATCCCCGTGCTTGAAGCTGGCTTGTATGCTCAGAGAGCTTATGGTTTGGTTGTCTGGAGTATGGTGACTATGGCATTTGTAGGGGTTGCTCTGAGTTGGTTATTTTGGCAAGTTTGGGGATTGATTGGTATTGCTATGAGTTGGCCTGTTATGGCTCTTATCTATGTGATACTTATCATCTATCTACTCCATCAAAAGGGTGTTTCTGTCCTCACCAACCATCCTAGTTAATCAGGGTTAATAAACTCTATGAATAGTTCAAGTATTAAACAGCACGCTTACTTGATTATTGGAGGCACGACAAAAGCGGCAACAACATCACTATTTTATTACCTAGCTGATCATCCTCAAGTTTGTACCTCTAACCTCAAAGAAATTCGCTTCTTTTTGGATAAAGATTATCCGGAAGCTTCCAACTATCGATATGAAGATGGTCTAGAAAAATATGATGATATTTTCCGTTATGCTCAGTGTTACCATTGCGAAAAAATTCGGATGGAGGCAACACCAGACTATCTTTACTCATCAGGGACACCCCATAAAATCAAACTATCTCTACCAAATGTAAAACTTATATTTATCCTAAGGGAACCGGTTTATCGCTTAATTTCTTGGTATAAGTTTGCTAAACAGAAAGAGTATATTCCTCAAGATATCAGCTTTGATAACTATGTTAACCAGCAATTAATTAATGATAATTTTTATCACGAAAATACCTATACCTATATGCGTTCCCTTGAGCAAGGACGTTATTCTTTCTACTTAAAGCCTTACTTTGACTTATTCGGCTCCGATAGAATTTATGTAGATTTTTATGAAGAATTATCCCGTAATCCCAAATCTGTGCTTGAAAAAATCTGTGGATTTGCAGGAATTGATCCCAGCTTCTATGGGGATTATCTCTTTAAAGTATATAATCCCAGCAAGGCAGTAAAAAATTGGTGGTTTCACCGGAATTATGAGCAGTTTTTAAAGTCGATGCGTCAATATACACAAGACAAACCCATTCACAAAGTTTTAAGGAAAATTCGACGGTCGCTCGATCCGATCTATTTACGCCTTAACGTGCAGCCTCAGGAAAAAGTGTCGATTTCACCAGCTATCAAAAATGCTCTTACTAAGTATTATAAACAGGAAGTTACAGCATTGGAAGAACTGCTTGGTCGCTCAGTTCCATGGGAGTCATGGAATTAATTATATAAAAAAACAATAACAAAGAACACTACCGAAACAACGGCACACGATATGATCAGACTGATGAGAGAAGAACACTAATTTAGGTCAATATCCATGAAGAAATATGTCTGTACCGTTTGCGGCTATGTATATGACCCAGAGGTAGGGGATCCAGATAGTGGCATTGCACCGGGAACACCCTTTGAAGATATTCCAGATGACTGGGTATGTCCGACCTGTGGGGTGAGTAAGGAAGATTTTGAACCGGAAGATTGACAATCGTTTATTGTCGTAATCGGTGACACTGCCACCGTGTCTTGATGCAGCGCGGTCATGGGGGAAACCACGCCAGTTGCTCATGGGGGGAACCCCCAAGACCGCACTGGCTCCCCAAGACCGCGCTGCATCGCTTTTTTTGATCAAAAATCATGGGAGGCCAGAAAAACTGGTCTCTTAGAAAAATCGCTTTCTTGGGAATTAGCAATCTGGCACTCCATAGCGCTGCTGAATTTCCAGCAATTTTACCCTGGCCTCCCCAGCATTATCGGCCAACTCAGCAAACTCCAAAAATCGCTTCAATTCCTTTTTCAACAAACTCCGTTCCACTTCCCAAGTTTCTCGTCCTAAATCTGGGGGCAAAACAATCATGTCAAATAACGTTGCCCGTTCCTTACCTGGGTGCGGTCGCAACACTCGCCCTCGCCGCTGAATAAATTGCCGGGGATTGCTACTACTTGCCAGAATTACCGCCGTTTCAATGGATGGAATATCCACCCCTTCATCCAAACATCGAATTGCTACTAACCCCTGCAACTCCCCCCGCTCAAATTGACGACGTAATTCCTCCCGTTCTGCCAACGGTGTCTGAGCAGTGTAGGTGTTGACCCGATAGCCCAGTTGAGAACCTAATAACTGGGTTACTGCTGCTAACTGACGGTTGCTTTCATTACTCACTTGCCCATCTACGGAACCATCCCCACAATAAAACAAGGTATGGTAGGTGTTGAGACGCTTAGCCATTAACCGCTGCAACGCCCTTAACTTGTTAGCAGCCGCCCCAACTAACCGAGCTCGTTGCATCAATAACGATGTTAAAGTAGTGTCATTTTCTATATCGTCTGCTTCCCCTAATGCCCAACCAATCCGTTGAGTTAATCTAGCATAGGCAATATTTTCCGCCTCTGTTAATTCCACGAACACCGGATAGTATAGGTAACGCACTAGCGCTCCTTGGTGAATCGCATCGGCTAAGGTCAGTTCTGGTTGTAATACTGAACCAAAATAGTCAAACAACGCTTCTGTGCCAGCTTCATCAAAATACCGTTCCGGTGTAGCTGACAGAGCAAGGCGCAGTCCAATGTTACGGGGTAAACTCTTTTCGATGCGGGTAGTCCCCAAATTATGGGCTTCATCTCCCACTATCAGGGTTTTATCAGGAAAATACTTCAGCTGAGACTGGAAACCATCCTTAATCAGGGTAGAATTGGTAGTGATTATGGTAATAAACGATTGTTTCCCAACCTGGAGGTTGTATAGCTGGGCAGACAGTTGACTCTGCCAACTGTAGACACTCTCGAAGGCTAAGATCGGTTCGAGATTAAAGTGTTCGCATTCTCTTGCCCACTGAGTAACCAAGTGGCGGTAAGGGCAAACCACCAGCAACACCTGTAAGCCGATTTTTTGATACAGTTCCGTTGCGATCGCTAAAGCAGTAATCGTTTTACCACTACCCGTTGCCATTTTCAGGGTTCCTCGTCCCCGATGGGCAAACCAATTGGCCACCGCTTGCCGCTGATACTGCCGCAACTGAATATCTGGTGGTATCCTAGGGCATCCCTTGGGTGAGTGAGTCTCAAAGGAGAGCGGTAATTGGTAAGCTCCCCCCGATTCAGCTACTTTGATGTTACGGGAGGGCTGATAGTATCCTCGTGCTGCTACACTTTCCCAGTCCACTGATACCATGAATGGGAATTTGTTCTTCCTCATTGGTCATTGGTCATTTGGTATTTAATAATTGGTAATTGGTAATTGGTATTTAGTATTTGCTATAGCATTTTTATTTTAGTTGTGAACATAGGATTAAATTAAAAAGGGAGCAGGGAGCAGGGAGTAGGGAGCAGTAGGAAAGAGATTGGAAGATTTTTTGGTGTTATTAAAAATCAGCAATATTGTTCGTGTCCTATTTATAAATCCTAGATTTCCTAGTTGCTATTTTCTAGTTGCTATTTTCTAGTTTACTGGATCCAAGCAAGTCTTTTGAATTTTACTTTTTACTGTTTACCTTGGTCAGCGAACACCTCAATTTCTCCTGTCCTAGAGGCTTGGCATTCCACATTACCAATTGGTTTAGAACCTAACCCTGATCGCCCATCTACCTGCTTAATGCGACAAGACTTGGTGAAGGAATAAGAGTCAGGTTTGGTGTCAGGGTTTGAACGGGGGCCGTTCCAATTGGCCTGCAAGTCTAAGTTATAGTCAGACCCAGACTTCCTGGATGAAAATTTATAGGTCACTTTCCATAGAGGATCTTCAGCAACCGGTGAGCTTTGCTTGGCTTGATATTCAATTCCCTTCAGCAACTTTTTATGATTTACTTTAAGCAGGGATTTCTCAACCTCTGACCAAGATTTTTCATTCAACTCTTCTTTCAATTGAACTTCCATCCCCTCTAAGATCGATACACCTCTAGATACCATAGTGACTTGGGCAGAGGGCAATTTCCAGACAAAGGAACTATGGATAAAATCATCGCTCAGTAAGCTAGGATATTGCACTAGCCAGTTTTGAATCACGAAATAAAACTGTATCCAGCAGCTAATCAGGAGCTGGCTACCGAATAAGATAACTAGATATTGACGTTCTGCTGGAGACGGTTTTTTTACCTTCAATCTTACTGCTAAAATATAAGGTAAAGCCGCAATTACGGCTGATATCAATGGCCAACTAATGAACGTCAAGGGTGATACGTCTTTGGAGTCGATGCCCAATAAATAGGTACTGATACCGTCAATTACGAGCTGGTATTCTCCAACGTTTAAATTGATGCCGAATAGGTAAATACTAGTTAGTGCGCCAGTAATCCAGGGACCCAGGGGCAAGCCTGTCTTGGCGTCTTTGTTCTTCTTGGCAATTCTTAGCTTAGCCGCCGCTGCCGTTACCCAGTAGACAAATAAAATAAATAAAATACCACCACAGCTTGCTATCAGCCGTTGTACAAATCCCGTGGCTAACCCTGCCATTACATAGGAAAAAACAGTTAGCCACATTAGAGCCTGCCAGGAAAATGCCTTGGGAGGTTTCAGTACCTTTACCAGCGAGTCTACCACCGCTAAGCCAATGACAAATTCGAATAGGGATGTGAAAAATTTCACGACGCTAGTTATCCACTAATGGGGTTGACATAAAGGAAACGCAGAAACAAAAGCAGTAAAATAGCGCTATAGCTACAGGAATTAGCAATGAGGACGACCATAGCTCGATTTTCCCCACCCGATCCTCTCTGACCAGAGCGCCTCAAGGATAATGACTTTTCCTCGTCGGAAGCTGATGTGGAAGCAGTTGCCTGATCTTCAGCTAGTTCTAAAAAGATTTTGAGTAACCTCAGCCCTGCCAGCTTAATAATAAAGGAAAGAAAGAAAATTGTGATCACACTCATAGCGATAAGAGTATAAAAATTGTCAGGCTTATCCTCTGAAAAGTGATCGAAAAAGATATAACTAATCATCTGGCCTTGAAATTCCGTAGGGAGTTGGTCGTGAAGGGCAAAAAAACACCACCAACCTACAATAGTGGAAAGTAGATTAATCGATGTAGCTTGCTGCATGCTGGTTTTGCGGTTGAGTTTTAGCCCTCGTTGCAGGACTATCCCTTCCACCGCAATTACCACCAGCAGGAAGAGAGTTTGAAACACGACCGTCTGTAGAGGCAATACAGGTGCCATAATTTTCGGTTTGCTCCAACGTAATAATTTGCATTAAAAACCCGTTTGAGCCACATTTTACCTGCACGATTCGGTGAAACTTGGTTTTGTTGACACCTTATGTTGACACCTTATGTTGACACCTTATGTTGACACTTTATAGTTGATTATTTTGTGTCAACCTTCAACAGAAATGGAGCAACTAAATGGGAGCAGGTCTAATGTTCATTAAATTAGACTACCAGTAATTTTCCGATACTGGTAGTTAATTTGAATGAGGGGTGTTACCCCTAAGCCTTTTTTTGCGGGTTTCCTGTTAAACTCCATAACCACAGGCTATACATTGAAGCACGACTAGGAACATCTGTAAAGATGCGATTGGCCGTAGGCCACGCTACGGGAACGCATTTTGTTACATATTTTGTCTCTTAGATACCTGTTTGACCTGCGGTCACCCTTCGCGAACAGAATTTAGGGTTTAGGCTCTAGGGTTTAGACTCTAGGGAGGGTTCTGTTGAAAGTTGTCTAGCTCTCTTAGGACGGAGGTGCTCAAGTGCCCCTGTTGTAGCTCATACCTAATACGATTAGCCTAATACCTAGAATTTCTCGATTATTGCTGTATGGCTTTGCGGTCAGTGTCTGGTAGTTGACTATTAGGGCAATGCTATGGTTGATGGATGTACCCCACACCTGACAGACAAGCCAAAACTTTATCTTTACTGTATCTTTGCTGATCAACTCCCATCACCATGGCGCAAACCTATGACACGACATCACTATGAACCTGAACTCAAACTGCGTTCTGAAAAAGGAGTAGACTACACTAAACTGCGAGACGTACTAGCAGCAGGAAAGTGGAAAGAAGCCGACTTAGAGACAGCCAGGGTACTCCTGGAAGCAGCAGGTCGAGAAGCTGAAAAATGGCTAGATGTAGAGTCGCTCAAAACATTTCCCTGTGCTGACCTGCTGACCATTGACCAGCTTTGGGTAAGATACAGCCAAGGACACTTTGGACTTAGTGTTCAACAATCCATTTATCAAGAGGCTGGAGGAGACTGCGTCAGGCTAGGTGAACGCATCGGTTGGAGAGTGAGGGGAGAGTGGATAGCCTATAGTAAAATCAAATGGAATCTAGATGCCCAGATGGGACACCTACCCGTCTGTATGGCATTCATCTGGAGTAATCATCGGTCTGTATCCGGTATCGTGTGGTTATCTCGGGTAGGGTGTGAGGCGTGGTATACTTCATTTATGCAAAGACTTGTAGAGTGTAGCATATAAGCGTTACAGCCCAAGGAAATAATTCTTTCAACAAAAATTTTAAATAAAAATCACATTTTTTTAGTTTTAGAACTCAAAACTCCCAGGTCTATTGTTTAGAGCGCCCTTTGTACAAACTAGGGATAATTTGTTAGTCTATGGGTTACTCCCCACGCCCTACTGCTGGTGCTGGAAGTCGATAAATCTTTTGGAGCGTTTACCATAAAAAAACATAATTCTCTAAACCTATGAGATAGGCTGTATCTGGATAGACAACAATGGAGTATTGAAACTCTGCGCTCTTCCATAGGCGCAGATTCTTCGGAGGAGTTAACTAACAAATGTTAGCCATTGCTCGAAACAATCACATCAACTTAACCTGCCGTAACACCAATAAGCTTGCAGTCCATCAGGCAGTGCCAATTACCGCTACTCTCTCACGGTGGTGGGGGTTGAGGTTAAGTATGTGGTTTAATTCACTAGCCTTAAAGCCTTTGCTTGTAGGGGCTAAAACTAGACTACGTGGCTGTAGCCAATCAATAATTTCGATTGATTGTCTTTTCAGTGGAAGCTCCCACTACTGGGAGTCCCAGCCAACCGAATGTTTTTTTTTGTATAACTATTATTGTAGTACTTTGACAACAGTTAAAATCGCCTCCTCGCGTTTCCTTCACCAGATAAATAACCACATAAATAACATAAATAACATAAATAATAGTAGTTTCCACTGTCCCGTGAGGCTTTAGATGACCAGCGCTTATATCCTGATTGCCTCAATTTTGGTGTTGGGGGGGTTACTCGCTACCTTAGGCGATCGCATGGGTACACGAGTAGGAAAAGCACGGCTGAGTTTATTTAATCTACGTCCCCGTACTACTGCCACGGTAGTAACAATTATCACCGGTGGCTTAATTTCCGCCTCGACCTTGGGGATTTTGTTTGCCACCAGTGAGTCTCTACGGGATGGGATTTTTGAGCTTGATAATATCCTCAAAAAACTTAGAAGTGCTCGCCGGGAGGTCAGCCAATTAGAGGATGAGAAAGATAGAGTAGAGCGGCAGTTAGAGGACGCCAGAGCAGAGCAAATAGAGGTTCAGAAGCGTTTGGATGAAACCAATCGAAATTTCCAACAGGCTCAAAATCAACTGAAAGATGTCTCTGCTCAGGTTGGGGTGCTGCGTACTGAAATTAAATCACTCCTAAGGGAACGTCAGCTGCTAATCCAACAGCGGAATCAACTCAATGAACAAATTACCCAACTCCAAAGCCAAATCACTCAATTAAAAGAATTGGTGAAGAAACGGGATCAGGAAATGCTGGAGCGAGACCAAGCTATCCAAGAGCGAGACCAAGCTATCCTCAAACAAGACCAAACGATCCAGGATCGGGAGCAGGATCTGGCTGAGAAAGACCAAGCTATAAAACAATTTGACCAGAAAATTGCTGAACGAGATCAAGTCATTGCTCAGCGTGAAACTTTCCTAAAAGAACTCGAACAAGAACTTAAAGAACTTGAACAACAACTTAAACAAAAGGAGAGTCAACTGGCTGAACGTAATCAACAACTTGAATCACAAGAAAAACAACTGGCTTTTTTAAAACGGGAACTAGCAATTCTAGAACAGTACTATCAGAATTATCGAGTACTGCGTCAGGGAAATGTTGCTTTATTTCGTGGTCAGGTACTCACCTCTGGAGTAGTACGAATTGTCGATCCAACAGCTGTAAATCAAGCCGTTGATCAACTGTTGAGCCAAGCCAATAAGACAGCCGTAGACATTACCCGTGCTAGTAGCAGTAATTCCCAAGAGCCACTGGTGCAAATTACTCAAGCACAAGTAGATCAGTTAATCCAGCAGATTAAAGATGGTAGAGACTACGTGGTGCGAATTCTCTCAGCGGGTAACTACGTTGAGGGGGAAAAACCAATACAAGTATTTGCAGATGCAGCCCTCAATCAGGTTGTCTTTAAGGGGGGTGATGTGCTTGCTACCATCTCGACTAATCCCTCAACTATGACCAATGAGCAAATTCGCAAGCGGCTCGATCAGTTGTTGGCAGCCTCTGAGTTCCGTGCTCGTCGCGCTGGGATTTTGGGTGATATCCAAGTCGGAGATGGTCGGCTGACCACCCTAACCAACTTTATTGAGCAGCTGGAGCAGTATAGTCAACCCCTTAATGTCAAAGCTATTGCCCAAGAAACTGCCTACACAGCTGGTCCTTTAAAAATGCAGCTGGTAGCGAGCTACAATGGAGAAGATGTTTTTAAAACTATTGTTAACTAGCTAGGTGGTCAGCGGTCAGCGGTCAGCGGTCAGCCGTTGGCCACGCTACGGGAATGGCCAGGCTACTTGAGGTGCTTAAAATAAACCTCATTTTATTCAAAAGCTATTCAATAGCTGATAGCTGATAGCTGATAGCTGATAGCTGATTGCTAATTGCTGATAGCTGATTGCTGATTGCTGATAGCTGATTGCTGATAGCTGATTGCTGATTGCTAATTGCTGATTGCTAATTGCTGATTGCTGATTGCTTACTTGTTAACTAGCTAGCTCCTCCACAATTTGCCAATCGGGATTGTTATTAACTGCCTCTTGAAGTAGCTCAAACATTTGCCGACAATGGTTATTAACCTGTAGAGGTAACTCTTCATTTTTGACCACAAAATTTATGGGCACTTGTTGCTCAGTGGCTTTCGATTTGTCAATCAATACGTCCACTGTAACCAGCTTGGTAAAGGATATATTATCCGGACTCTCTCTTGCCATTATATAGTCATCACTCTCGTAGAGAATCTCAAAATGGCAGGATTTTAGAACCTCAATCAGTAACGGTAGAAGACGATCAAGGGAAATAGTGATTTTAATGGAACGATTGTAGCGAGCCATATAGACCTGGGGCTTGCTGATAGCTAAACTTTTCTATCTTGACATTTTCCGCTCTAAACGGACGGAGATTCTAGGTTGATCGACTCGCCATAACCTGACGGGTTTATACCAACCAAGCTAGAGGGCAAATCTACCGAAGGGTTTTAGGTCTTATTGACCCAGTTTTCTGCATTCCCTGCTGTAACTTGTTTCTCAAAACGGCTTTTGATAGCTAACTAGTTGTTTGCTTCTAAGCCGACCTAGGTGACCAAATTGTTAGGCAAGGATTACGCAGTACCCTATCTCTGGCGATACTTTTTACTTTACTCTACGGACGAAGGATTTGGGCAATAACTTATTGTTTTTTTAACTTATTTTTAAATTATTGTTTGAAATTATTGGTTTAATTTGTTGGTTTATTACTTTATTAGTTTATTAACTTATTTTTTTTTAACTTTTGTTACTTGCTAAATTTTTCTTTCCTACTCTTGTTAAAACTTTATTGTAATCCAGGATGATTTTAACGCAATTAGTCCCAGATGTCAAGAAAACTATCCACGGCGGTTAAAACCTCCCCACACGCTCACGTTTCATCCCCCCTTGAAAAAGACGGGGTTTTCAAGGAAAGACCCAAGGGGTAGGGTGCATCTCATATTTGTAAAAAAGATCGCAAGTGTGGGGAGTGTGGGGCCCGGGCGCGGGGAGTGTGGGGCCCGGGCGCGGGGAGTGTGGGGAGTGTGGGGCCCGGGCGCGGGAATTTTCGCCGGAATTTTTGCCTAATTTCATGCATTGAGATACACCCGGGTAAAGCTTGCGCGAAGGTAAGATTTTTTATAATAATCGAATTTTAAAAAATAAAACTCAATCGAGCGATGAATGTAGCAATCATTGGTTGTGGATACGTTGGTAGTGCCGTTGCTCACCTTTGGCATCAAGAGTTAGGGTTATCAACTACAGTAACCACTACTACCCCTGAGCGTGTCCCAGAACTAGAAACAATTGCTGACCGAGTCGTTGTGGTTAAAGGAAACGACCCTATTGGTCTCGAATCGGTAGTGAAAAACCAGGAGATTATTCTTTTGTCTGTGGGTGCTGCCAATGGCAAGGTCTATCAAGAAGCCTACTTAGACACAGCCCAAACCTTAGTTTCTGTGCTCAAAACCACTCCTAGGGTACGACAGCTAATTTACACGGGAAGCTATGCTGTCTACGGTGATCGAGAGGCAGGCTGGGTAGACGAAACATCACCGATTGCTCCCCCTAGTCCCAATTATGAAATTCTGGCAGAAACTGAGCAGGTATTACTATCAGCATCCAATCCTAATCTGAAGGTTTGTATCCTGCGTCTGGGAGGAATTTATGGTCCGAAGCGGGAACTACTCAAAATATTTGGTCGATTCGCAGGTACTACTCGTGAGGGTTCGGGTCAAGAAGTCACCAATTGGATTCATCTAGATGACATAGTTGGTGCAATAGAATTTGTCCGTTCTCACCAACTTCAAGGGATTTATAACCTAGTAGATGACCAAATACTGACTTATCAAGACTTGCTTGAAAAAGTATTTAAACAGCACAACTTACCCCCCGTATCCTGGGATTCATCCGTTACTAAAGCCCGACCTTACAATGCCCGAGTGTCAAATAAAAAAATAATTGATGCAGGTTACCAGTTTATTCATCCAGAAAAAATTTTCTAATCTGATTACTCGGTGGAATGAGTTTACTGAAAATTAGCCTAAATATAAGGAACGAGGCGATTGGTGCATGAATCGCCTCTAGCCAAGATTCAACAAATACACTATCTAAAACAAGTGTGAATTTTTTGTGATAAATAGGATTTTGAATTTTAGGGAGTAGGGAGTAGGGAGTAGGGAGTAGGGAGTAGGGAGTAGGGAGTAGGGAGTAGGGAGTAGGGAGTAGGGAGTAGGGAATTGGGAAAAAATATTGTTTACCTTATTACTACAAGAACCGATAATTACCCTTAATAAAAATCTCCCCATCTCCCCATTTCCCCATCTCCCCATCTCCCCATTTCCCCATCTCCCCATCTCCCCATCTCCCCACACTCCCCTCTCTTTCCCTATTCCCCGCTCCCAGCGCTATTAGCTGATCGGTGGTACGGTCAACCCTTTAAGAGCCACCCCTTCTGCTGATGGGGTTAACCCCTTACTTTGAATTAAAACCCCAAAGCCACCCAATCCGGTGGGATCGATCAACTGGTGTAACCGTTGGCGACGCTGCATAATGTTGATCACATCCTGTGCTGTTGCTTTCGCATTTCCCCTTTCTCTAGGATCAGAAAGGGCAGCTATGCGATCGCCTAATCCCAATGCCATTAGAAACAACCCTTGCTTGGTGAAACCTACTTTACCCAAACCACATAACTCTCCTTGTCGCTCTAGGGCAGTAAAATCCACATGAGCCGTAATGTCTTGTTCGCCGATATAACTATAGGGGTTATTATGGTGGCGGTGGCGATAATAACACTGTAATGTTCCCTGATCACGGGCTGGCAAATAATACTTTTGGGCTGGATAGCCATAATCAATGGTTAGGAGAAACCCCTGGTTTAACCGTTTCGCAACAGTTTTAATCCAATCCAGTGCTGCTAGATTCACCTCAGAGCGATAGCCCTCTGGATAGGAACCAGAGAACAAATCAATACCTACCAAATCAAAATACTCTCTCAGTTGGGGTGTAGAAGGGGTATCTAAAACTTCTACAAACTTAATGTCATCCTGATCAACGGTTCCGATATAGATTTCTTTGAGATCTCCTGCTTGCAGCACAACTTGATGTACCGGTAACGCATCAACCAATTCGTTAGAGAAACAGCAACCAGTCACGGAATTGTCTTCTATTTCTTCCCAAGAACACCACCGCACAGGTAACGAGGGCTGGTCATTGTCCAGTCTAGGTAGGTTGAGTTTCAACAACAGCTGCTTCTGTTGAGCAATCATTGCTGTTGCCTTTTCCACAATGATGTAATTTACGGCACCATAGCAATCTGGGTAGTGCTGGTGCAAGTAAACTAGAACATCTGCTGCTAGGAGTCCCTGTCCTGCTCCCATTTCCATCAGAGTAAAGGGATTAGGTTGTCCGAGGATATCCCACATTTGGGCAAACTGTTCAGCAAGTAACTCCCCGAAGTCTTTTCCTAGGTGGGGTGAGGTGAAAAAGTCTCCTGATGAACCAATGTTAACTGCACCACTGGCGTAGTAACCTAGCTGTGGATGGTATAGTGCTAAGTCCATGTACTGGGCAAAGGTAATTCGCTGGTTAGGTGCTGTAGCAATGTGATTAGCAATTACCTTAGGTAGGGGTTGAGTAGATGGAAGGTTTGAATTCAAGAAATTAGTCATTAGACTTCTTGCAGAAGTCGGGAATAGGGAACAGGGAACAGGGAACAGGGAACAGGGAACAGTGGACAAGAATTGACGGAAACACGATCAGAAAACTAATTTTGTAAGAGGTTTATTATACATATATACCATTTCTGGTACTTATGAGGTACAGACAATTTCATTCTACCTACTCCCTACTCCCTACTCCCTACTCCCTACTCCCTACTCCCTACTCCCTACTCCCTACTCCCTACTCCCTTTCCTATAGCTTAGGTAGACACTTTTTTATTAGCCGTGAATACGCCATTGGGTTGAGTAATCACTGCTTGAGTCACAACCCCAGCATTATCGGTAGTGAAGTTAATACTATATCCTGGTACATCCTTAAAATAAAATTCGGTTCCTTGGTAACGAACTAACTCTATCTCTGGCTGACCAGCTAATGACAAAAATAGTTTATTATCTTTGATCAAGATAGTTATAGATGATTGACCATAAATGTCATAGTCACCCACAAATTTTTCCATAAAACTAGTGGTTAAAATGCTTTGGTCAGGGATTCGTTCAAATACAATATCCTTCACCGTCGGTTCTAGAGGTATGGACAGTCTCTGAATAGTTCCTTTGGGGTCATTAAAAAATGATAATAGTTGAAAATTATCAGAACCCTCTGATAGTAATTCAAAACTATCATAGTGGTAGTGCTTTAGTTCATAAACAATTGAATTATGAGTTGCCGTTAACTGCTGATCTTTGATCGCAATGGAAACTATTCCGTATCCGGGATGCTCAAAATCTCCTGTGTAATCTTCTAGGGGATGTGATGGTTGAGTGCCAGTTTTAGGCTGTGGTTTGGTGTTCTGTTTGCCTTGTTCAGCAGCTTGTTTAGCTTCCTCAAGCTTACTCTTAATCCTTTCATTCCAAGGAACTTCGTCGAGACCGAGCAAGCGATCGCAAATGTGATAAGTTATAATTTCTCGCAATGGGTTTACTTCGAGATTGGTGAGAACTACCACACCAATTTTATCTTGAGGCATCAACGTTGTCAGGGCATAAAATCCGTCAATATAACCCCCATGCTGAACGTGATTATGACCTCGGTAGGCAGTGAGGTACCATCCTAATCCATAAGAGTAATGCCAGATTTCCGGATACTCAAGGGATAACGGTATCACGATTTGTGGTGTATACATCTGAGTCAGAATACCAGGGTTGATAATCTGCTTATCCTCATAGTTTCCCTGGTTTTGATGGAGTAGAAGCCACTTCGCCATATCAGTAACATTGGAATTAATAGAGCCAGAAGGACCCATGGCGTCGATATTGCGAAATGGGATGGCTTTAACTACGTCATCTTTCTCTCGATAAGGAAGGGAAAAATCGTCAGTCTCCTGGGATTTGACAACGGAAAAATTGCTGTCTGCCATCGACAAGGGATTAAAAATTTCCTGCTGAACAAATTCTTCCCAGCTGCTCTCGGCAATTTGACCGACTAAGTAGCCAGCCGTCATGTACATCAAATTTTGATACTGATAGACACTCCGCAATTCATGATTAGGTTCGAGATACTGTAAGCGCTCAACTATTTCTTTACGAGTCAAAGAACTGTTATACCACATGAACAAATGCTCGGGTAAGCCAGAACGATGAGTGACCAGGTCACGGAGAGTCATGTGTTCACTAGCATAGGAATCGTATAGTTTAAACGTGGGCAGATAATGTCTAACTGGTTTATCCCAATCTAATTTTCGTCGCTGAGCCAAGATGCCCATAGCCATTGTGGTAAACGCTTTAGTGCAAGACCCAATCGGAAAGATGGTTTTAGAGGTTACTTTTAAGCCTTTTTCTACATTCCTAAAACCAAAGCCTTCACAAAAGATGATCTCGCTATCGTGAACAATAGCGACAGCCAGCCCTGGGACTTTCCACTCTTCCATTCTCTGGTTAATAAAATTACTAAGACCTTCCATTAGTTGCTCTCCATTGATGTTAATTTCAGAAGTTTCGACGCCAGTTGCTCATCTGACTCCCCACACTTCCCACACTTCCCACACTCCTCCCACTCCCCTTTCCCCAACTCCTCCTTGTCCTGTTTATTGATAATCACTTAATTTCCCCATGGCAAATTAAGTGAAGCGGGTCACCATTGGCGGTAAAATTAGATAAGATAGGTATATCTACTAGAGAAAAATTACTTATGGCTAGTGGTAAATCCCAGACTCCCGCAACTCTGTCTTACCGCGAATTGCAAATCATCGAACATGTAGCGGCTGGTTTAACCAATCTCGAGATCGCCCAGGAGCTGGCAATCAGTAAGCGCACTGTTGATAATCATATCAGTAACATTCTGACCAAAACCTGCACTGATAACCGGGTTGGTTTGGTTCGTTGGGCCTTAAAGTGGGGCAAAGTTTGCTTGAATGATGTCAATTGCTGTCCTTTACCAGCCCCTGGTCAAACCCAGTGATACCAATCACTCATCCAGTCCCGGAGATTATTGAATCATTACTTACTGATAGTTTTCAGAACTGATAGCTTTGAGAGTCGGCTTGATGCTAGGATTAGGCAGTTTTGCTCAGGTTTATTTAATTAAGTTGGTTTAACTAATTTTATTTTTTCAAGCCACCAGTTCAGCACCTCAGGGGCTCTCTTAACCGCCCAGCTACAGAGCAAGAAACCCATGATTATGTAAGTCACACTGGCATAATTAGTTTAGTTGTCCAGGGTGACTTATAGGCTTTTGGCTGACTGCTGATCACTCAAAGCTGATCACTCAAAGCTGATCACTCAAAGCTGATCACTCAAAGCTGATCACTCAAAGTTGACCGCTCAAGGTATATCTTAAGTATATCTTAAGATATTTTTAGCGATCGCGGGCAATCTTTCTCTAGGATGTCCCATACCTGTTTAGGGGTTAGGGTAGATCTCGTAGATATCTAGACTGCTATTCCTTTCGTTCTACCACTACTTTCAATCGAGCCGCCAATGCCCCGATCGCTCCCAGGGGGAGTAACCAAGGAGCCAAGAAAATAGCAGTAACTCCTCCTAATACGCCAAAAGTTAGCGGAATCTCCAACAAAATCCGATCCTGCTCATTTTTGATCATAATTCGGCGAATATTCCCCTGATTAATTAGGTCTTTAACTTTGTCAATCAGGTCATTACCACTAATACTGAATTCTTCGACACTGACCTTTGGTTGAACATCTGCCTCTACGGAATTGGAGTGATTGTTAATTTGTTGATCAGTTGGTTCATTCATGGTAAGCTGCTAAGGCACCGGCTTGGTAATTATGGTCATTACTTTTCTACATTAGCTCGAAAATAATTGTTAGTGTTGATACAAAATGCTAGAAGACTGGTGGTAAAGCATTTTGGGTTTTATAATATATATTCGAGATGTTCGTTCTATAATTGTTTGACACCGCTGTGACTAAAACCCCCCTACCCCTTAGTATCGGCGACCAGAGGGACCAAGCGACCCAACAACCGGACGCTTTGGGACGTTTTGGTAAATTTGGTGGCAAGTATGTTCCAGAAACCTTGATGCCTGCTCTAAGTGAACTAGAGCAGTCTTTTGAGCAATACCGTAATGACCCGGATTTCCAACAGGAACTACAACAACTGCTGCGAGACTATGTGGGACGTCCTAGTCCTCTGTATTTTGCTGAACGTCTGAGTAACTACTATACCAAATCTGATGGTAGTGGACCACGGATTTATTTAAAACGGGAAGATTTAAATCACACCGGTGCTCACAAGATTAATAATGCTCTGGCTCAGGTATTGCTAGCCCAGCGCATGGGTAAGCGGCGCATCATTGCTGAAACGGGAGCGGGTCAGCATGGTGTGGCTACCGCAACAGTATGTGCTCGATTTGGTCTCGAATGCGTCATTTATATGGGCGTTCAGGACATGGAACGGCAATCCCTGAATGTGTTTCGGATGCGGCTACTGGGAGCAACGGTGCAACCGGTATCGGCTGGGACTGGTACTCTCAAGGATGCTACCTCGGAAGCGATTCGAGATTGGGTGACAAATGTGGAAACTACTCACTATATCCTTGGGTCAGTGGCAGGTCCTCATCCTTACCCAAAAATGGTACGGGATTTCCATGCTGTGATTGGCCAGGAAACTCGCGCTCAATGCTTGGAAAAGTGGGGCGGTTTGCCGGATATTTTGTTAGCTTGTGTCGGAGGTGGCTCCAATGCCATGGGCCTGTTCCATGAGTTTGTTAATGAACCCTCTGTGCGGCTGATTGGAGTAGAAGCAGCAGGCGCTGGTGTAGATTCTGCTAAACATGCGGCTACTCTAACTAAGGGACGACCAGGAGTGTTGCACGGGGCAATGAGTTATTTGCTCCAAGATCAGGATGGTCAGGTGCTCGAAGCTCACTCGATTAGTGCTGGATTGGACTATCCTGGTGTTGGTCCAGAGCATAGCTATTTGAAGGATAGCAGTCGGGCAGAGTATTATAGTGTTACAGACAAAGAAGCGGTGGCTGCGTTTCAACGCTTGTCTCAGCTGGAGGGAATTATACCGGCACTGGAAACATCTCATGCGATCGCATATCTCGAAACTCTATGTCCCCAACTAAGTGGTAATCCCCAGATCGTGATTAACTGTTCCGGTCGCGGTGATAAGGATGTGCAAACTGTTGCTAAATTTATGTCAGCTCAGACCTCGAAAGATTAAGAAAATAAAAAATACATAGGAAATGTGGACTGTCAAGGGTAAATTGTAAACTACGATACAGTAATTCCTAGAAATTAGAGCCCAGCTTTTAGCCAGCCTGCTCATGCCAACACCATTGCTCAAGATTAGTTTGGGAATGCTGATCTTTGCTGTGGAATTAACCCAAGTTTTTATCAAGGGTGGTTAACTCTAGTAACCACTGTGATTTATTTGCTAGTTATGGTGCTATAACATCGCTTTACAGCGATAACTAAAACTACTAACTGACACTACTAACTGACACTACTAACTAACACTACCGGTAGTGGTTAGTCTCAGTGGTTACTGTCATCTTAACGAATAACTATGCCGTAGACCTTCTGATCATGGGAACAGAAACGGTACCCCATAGGAGCATCGAATAAACCAAATCCTGGGAGTTATCCCTAACAATACTATCGCATCAATACTATCGCATCAAACATTATCCCATCCAACAAACTTCTAGAACCTACAACCTATAACCTTTGAACCAATGACCAACACAACTGTAATTGAAGAATTGAAGGATTTTCAAGTTTGCGATCGCGATTTACCCGAATCTATATGCCAAGAGTATCTAAGGGCAGATTCCCTCGCCGTGGATACGGAAACCATGGGACTGATTTACCAACGCGATCGCTTATGTCTTGTACAGCTGTGTGATCCACAAGGACGAGTCACCTTTGTCCGCATTGACAAAGGACAAACAGAAGCACCCCGATTAAAACAGTTGTTAGAAGCGACTAATGTGCTCAAAGTGTTTCACTTTGCTCGGTTTGATGTCGCTATGCTCAGGCAAAATCTCGGTATTGAAGTCAATCCTGTATTCTGCACCAAGATTGCTAGTAAGTTAGCCCGCACCTATACTAGTAGCCATGGTCTCAAAGAATTGGTCAAAGAGCTAGAACGGATAGATTTGGATAAAAGTGCTCAGAGTTCTGACTGGGGTAATGTCGCTAACCTCTCCGATGAGCAGTTGGAATACGCTGCTAATGATGTACGCTACTTGTTAAATGTGCGGCAAAAACTGATCAATATGCTGGAACGGGAAGACCGGTGGGAATTAGCTCAACAGTGCTTTGAGGCGTTACCGACTATGGTATCTCTCGATTTGTTGCACTATCGAGATGTATTTGAACATTGAACAATCGGCGTTGGTGAATCTTCTTTTGAATAGGAGTAGAGTGGGCATCCTGCCCGCCTGGGAATATATTGAAACTGGCAAGATGCCAGTTCCACCAAGATGCCCGTTCCACCAAGATGCCCGTTCCACCAAGATGCCCGTTCCACCAAGATGCCCGTTCCACCAAGATGCCCGTTCCACCAAGATGCCCGTTCCACAAAAGTCTTAAAATCATTCCATTATTAAGCAACGCCGAATAATCAGAGACTGTTCAGAAAGTAGATATTAAAACACTGATTAGTCCCTGACTATTGGTGGGTTACCGGAGATAGCTCCTACAGTCTCGTTGCCTAACTTAACCGATGCCAGGAGCTAAGCAAAGTTTAACAAACAGTTTCCAAGCTCCAAAATCCAACTTAAACTAGTAGAGGGGGGTGTGACCCATAGCCCCTCCAGGAGATACCAGTGAAACGTATGTTTAGTTGGAAACGTGCCCAAATCCCCTTGTGTTTGGGTGCTTTTTTGATATCAGTACTGATTAGCCTATTAACCATAGCACCTAGTCAAGCACAATCTCAGGCAACTAAAACCTTGCCGCGATTGGAGATTACCCAAGGATGGCACTATCTCTGGGGTGATGTTTCTATCAATAACCTCCATAATGCCAAGCTTTGTCCTAAGCTCGAGATTTCCAACGGCGACCCTTGCTGGAAAGAATTTACGTTTCCAGAAAGACTATGGAAGTCACCGCAAGATCAACAGCAAAACAATGTTTGGTTAGGGGTTAGGTTACCAGAGGGTAAATTGCAATCTCCCACTCTTTATCTCGGAGCAGTTCCGAATATACTAGAAGCTTATTTAGATGAGCAACTGATTTATACCCGATTATCCCCTAACTCATTGCCTCCAGGTCATGGTGAAGGGTATCAATGGCCAATTGTTCCTCTTGATTCAAATTTTTCCGGCAAATCATTGTTCATTAATGTTTATGTCGGTGGTGATCAGTCTATTTACATCGGTTTTTTCGACCGGATAGTTATTGGTTCTAAATTTAACGTAATTCGGTGTTTATTCAAAGACGAAATAAGCACTATTTTAGGCTGCATTTTTATTTTAATTGGGCTGTGGTTTAGTTTAACCTGTCTATTCCGGTCTCAAGATAAACGATTGATTCTAGCCTTTGCATTATTAGCCATAGCTGGTGGCATTTACAACCTTAGCCAATCAACCATTGTTCCCTTATTATTTAAGGATTCAATGAATTGGGAGTATAGTCGATATACGGCTTTTTGTTTTCTTCCTATTCTGAGCCTGATTGGTTTTGAACAAATATTTGGTTCAGGGTATTTTTCCATCATCCAGCGGTTATGGCAAATTCACATAATTTATTCCGTAATTTCTTTAGGATTAATTTTTATCTACAACAGTTCCTGGTTGTATGAGATATATATTGATCACTACCTGCTCCTGGCTAGTACAATAATTTTATTGATCCATGCTATTCCTATAGCTATTAATAAGAGAAACTATTATGCGAAAATATTTAGTTTAGGATTATCTATCCTGGCTATAACAGCAATGCATGATATTTTAGTTTATCGCTTTGAACCGGAAAATTGGTATCAGCGATTCTATCCTTGGGGAATGTTGCTTTTTATCCTATCCTTAGGATTAATTTTAGAACGACGATTTGCTGAAACCAGGCGACTGCTAAAGGAATATAACCAGAAACTAGAAACCAAGAATGCTGCTCTTCAGGAAATGGATCAGCTCAAAAATGAATTCTTAGCTAATACATCTCATGAACTGAAAACACCTCTGAATGGCATTATCGGCATCGCTGAATCTCTGATTGATGGAGCAACAGGTGAGTTATCCCAGTCAACAGCATCTAATCTTTCTCTGATTGTCTCTAGTGGCAAACGGTTAACTCAGCTTGTTAACGATTTACTGGATTTTTCTGCCCTCAAGCATAAACAAATCAACCTGAGAATCAAGCCAGTGGGGATGCGAGAAATCACAGAAGTTGTTTTATTGCTATCCCGTCCCCTTGTGGGTAATAAAAACCTACAACTGATTAATCAAGTTTCCTCATCGAGTCCCCCTGTGGATGCTGATGAAAACCGACTCCAACAGATTCTCTATAATTTGGTGGGTAATGCCATTAAATTTACTGAACGTGGTACCATTAAAGTATCAGCAGAGGTGGTCAATTCTTATCTTAAAATTACCGTTTATGATACAGGGATTGGTATCCCACCTGATAAAGTAGACCGAATTTTTGAAGCTTTTGAACAAGGGAATGGCTCCATTAATAGGAAATATGGAGGAGTGGGGTTAGGTTTAGCTGTTACTAAAAAACTGGTGCAGCTCCACGGCGGAAATATTGATGTGGAGTCTACGCCAAACCTTGGCTCACGGTTTAGTTTCACTCTACCGATATCAAAGGGTAAAGTAGAGAGGAAACAGCGAGAGGAAGTTTCCCAGGTTCAGAATTATTTGGCGATGGCAAGTGACTCTGAACACTTGATATCTGATCACCTGATATCTGATTACCTGATGTCTGATCACCTGATATCTGATCACCTGATATCTGATCACCTGATGTCTGATCACCTGATATCTGATCACCTGATATCTGATCACCTGATGTCTGATCACCTGATGTCTGATCAGAACTTATCACCACCAACTATGAAAGCCTTGAAAATCTTGATTGTAGATGATGAACCAGTAAATCTTCAGGTTTTGGTCAACCATCTTTATCTGCAAAACTATAAGATTACTAAAGCAGTTAATGGCGAAGATGCATTCACAAAAATTACCCAAGGATACAAACCAGACTTGATTTTACTGGATATTATGATGCCGAAAATGACCGGCTATGAGTTCTGTAAAAAAATCCGTGAGAAATATCTACCGAATGAACTACCCGTAGTCTTGTTAACCGCTAAAAATCAGATCTCAGATTTGGTAGCAGGATTTGCAGCAGGAGCGAATGATTATTTAACTAAGCCCATATCCAAAAATGAATTGCTAGCACGAATTAAGACCCATCTTCAGTTAGCCAAAATTAATGTAGCTTATGGACGCTTTGTGCCTCGGGAGTTTCTGCAATTTTTAGAAAGGGACAGTATTATTGATGTCCAATTAGGGGACAATGTCCAAAAAGAGATGACAGTACTTTTTTCTGATATTCGCTCCTTTACTAGTTTATCAGAGAAGATGTCACCGCAAGACAATTTTAATTTTATCAATGACTATTTAAGTCGAGTCAGCCCAGTGATTCGTAATTATAACGGCTTCATTGATAAATATATTGGTGATGCGGTGATGGCGTTGTTTCCCGAAAAGGCTGATCATGCCCTAAAGGCAGCCATTGAGATGCAAAAGCAAGTTTATAGTTATAACTCCCATCGGAACAATAGTGGTTATGAACCGATTGCGAGTGGTATTGGTTTGCACAAGGGGAGTTTAATTTTAGGAACAGTGGGGGAATCTCAACGGATGGATACAACCGTGATTGCTGATACTGTAAATTTGGCCTCCCGTTTGGAAAGTTTAACCAAGATTTATGGAGCAGAGATTTTGATTAGTAAACCAACCTTGAATGATCTGGATAATCGAGAAAGTTATCATTATCGGTGTCTAGGGCGAGTTAAGGTGAAGGGTAAAAGTAAACCGGTGGAAATCTTTGAAGTGTATGATGCTAATCCTGAGGATTTGATTGCTTTCAAGTCCAAAACAACTCCTCGGTTTGAGGAAGCAGTTGCCTATTATGTAGAAAAAAAGTTTGCTCAGGCGCAACGGATTTTTGAGGAACTTTTAGAGAGTAATCACCAAGACCGGGTGGTTGAACTTTATATTGAACGGTGTGTTAAAGCCCGGGAGTGTGGGGTTTCGGAATTGGATATTGTGATTACTTGAATTGGTTATTAAGGGAATAGGGAGTAGGGAGTAGGGAGTAGGGAGTGTGGGGAGATGGGGAGATGGGGAGATGGGGAGATGGGGAG
Source organism: Moorena sp. SIO4A1 (assembly GCF_010672065.1). Classification (NCBI taxonomy): domain Bacteria; kingdom Bacillati; phylum Cyanobacteriota; class Cyanophyceae; order Coleofasciculales; family Coleofasciculaceae; genus Moorena; species Moorena sp. SIO4A1. The sequence continues at coordinate 41,997 of NZ_JAAHHX010000054.1, forward strand.
ATGGGGAGATGGGGAGATGGGGAGAGATGTAGGGTGGGCAGTGCAGCAGACAGATTGATGTGCTTACCATCGGGTTGCGAGGCACTGCCCACCAAGGATTAATCACAATAGTAGTAGATGTAGGGTGGGCACTGCATCAGACAGATTGATGTGCTTACCATCAGGTTGCGAGGCACTGCCCACCAAGGATTAATCACAATAGTAGTAGATGTAGGGTGGGCACTGCATCAGACAGATTGATGTGCTTACCATCAGGTTGCGAGGCACTGCCCACCAAGGATTAATCACAATAGTAGTAGATGTAGGGTAAGCACTGCATCAGACAGATTGATGTGCTTACCATCAGGTTGCGAGGCACTGCCCACCAAGGATTAATCACAATAGAACAGTTGTTGATCACCTCAAGAGGTTTTGTGTTGATGAACTAAGCCTGTTAATAACCTTGGCCAATAGGCCACGCTACGCGAACAACGTACTAACCTTAAACCTTGGCCAATAGGCCACGCTACGCGAACAACGTACTAACCTTAAACCTAATAACCTTCAACATCATAACCTTCAACTTACTAACCTTCAACCTGCTAACCAAAAAAAAGTAGCCGCAGAAATACGTTCCACGGCTAGCAATTTTTACTTATGTCTCAACTTTGTAAACCTAATCAAACATAATCCGATCAGACCGTAAGCTATCAGCTTTCAGCTATCAGCTTTCAGCTATCCGTTTTCAGTTTTCAGCTATCAGCCAACGGCTGACCAATGACCACTGACCACTGACCGCTAACATCAGACCTGATGCTTTGGCCAGGGGGCAAAGCCCCCTGAAATTTAAGCCCTTAACCCAGAGTTAAATACTTCGTCATCATGGTAATGAATTCGCCAGGAATGCCAGTCGCCTGAAGGGGGCTCCACTCATCAATTTGGGCGTAACCCCGTGCATAAAGGGTATGCATGGTGTTGGTTATTGCCTGGCGGGAGCCCTTCAAAATGTGCTTAATGGGGTATTTTTTTGGAGACCGTTCCTGAGGAGTATTACTAGGAGTAATTTCCTCAGGATTGTTTTCTGGGTTAGGGCGGAAGTTGTCAGACATAGTAAAAAAAACGTTTTCAGGTTAATAACTATAATCATAACGATTATTACTTATTTTGTCAAGGGATTTTAGGATTTTTTTCGAGAGGGGTAATTGAAAGAAAATGTACGGATTATGGAATGCGATCGCTTTTAGCGTGACCTTTGGTCAATCGCGTTTTTTTTAAAGGAACAGGTAACAGGTAAAATCGTAAATATTAGTTAGCGTTCGCGTAGCGTGACCTATGGTCAATCCCATAGATATATTTCAGATAATCGCATTTTTTTGGGAGTAATTTTATCGATAGCCACGGAAACATTAAATCGGGAAAGTAATAAATTGTGATAAGTTTTTTTTCCTGCTCCCTATCTCCCTATCTCCCTATCTCCCTATCTCCCTATCTCCCTATCTCCCTATCTCCCTATCTCCCTATCTCCCTATCTCCCTATCTCCCTATCTCCCTATCTCCCTATCTCCCTATCTCCCTA
>NZ_JAAHHX010000540.1:0-1700 GCF_010672065.1 Moorena sp. SIO4A1
TGTGGTGGTGGACGCTTTTCCCTTGACGCCTTAGTTGCACCATTACTGGTATCCAAAGATTGACACTCCCCGCGCCTTTAGGCGCGGGGATTCTTCACTCAGCGATTCGACTTGCTGAACCTGGCCGGAACCAAGAACAGTAGAGGTCAAATCTCCTGAAACGTTCGGATCTATGATCCAGGTTCCGGTGTGCCCCACCGTACCCAAGGCTCTTTTCAAGATATTGACTGCGGCGTTGTGGTCTCGGTCTAATCTACAACCACACTTGCAGACGTGAGTCCTAGTTGATAGTGACTTTTTCACAACCTCGCCGCACTCAGAACAGTTTTGGCTTGTATAGGCAGGATTTACCGCAACGGTGACCCTGCCAAACTTCTTGCCAAAATGCTCTAACCATTTTCTAAATTGATACCAACCTGCATCATTAATAGACTTGGCAAGACAGTGGTTTTTAACCAGATTTTTTACCCTCAAGTCTTCATAGGCGACCAGGTCGTTAGACCGGATTACGCAACGTGCCAGTCTCTTGGCATGTTCTTCACGCTGCCTACTTATTTTAAGGTGCTGTCTACCTAATCTATTAACGGCCTTCTTACGGTTAGATGAGCCTTTCTTCTTCCGGTAAACCCGGCGTTGATAAAACTTTAGACGCTTTTCTCCCTTACGGTAAAATCTGGGATTGGGTTCAGTATTTCCCCTAGAATCGGTATAGAATTCTTTTAGTCCTACGTCCAATCCTACAGTAGCGTCAACCGGGTCTAATTGTTCTTCGTTCGTCACAGAGATGCAAAACTGAACATAGTAACCATCAGCCCTCTTAACAATGCGAACCCGTTTAATTTGCTTCTTGTCGAAGCGCCACAAGTCCCAGGTACCTTTGAGTTTTAGCTTCCCGATTCCTTTCTTGTCACTGAAGGTAATTGATTTCTTGTCAGGGGAAAGCTTCCATCCTGATTGCTTATACTCAACCGACCTACAGTGCTTTTGAAAGCGGGGATAACCTTTCTTTCCAGGTACCTTTTTTTTGCAGTTTTCAAAGAAGCGAGAAATTGATGACCATGCCCTTTCAGCCGCAGCTTGCCGAGCAGTAGAGTTTAGTTCGTTAGCAAAAGGGAATTCTTTCGCTAGTATCTTGCAATATTTACTAAGGTCGTATTTACCTGTTACTTTATTGTCCATCCATAAACGAATGCAGCTATTGCGGATAAATTTAACTGTCCGAATTGCTTCGTCTATAGCTTGATATTGAAGGGATTTCCCGTATGCTTTAAACTCTATTATGTTCATCAGAAATCGACCTCTTCTGTTGTACTATTACGCTAACACGTTTAGCTAAAACTGTCAAGTCGTAATTCAATCTTTTCCACGGCGACTAAAGTCGCTATTCACTTTCATCCCCGACCTGTTCGCGTAGCGTTGGGCAAAGCCCGAAAGGTGCGGGGCTTTCAGTGTTTAGATTTCTAGTAATCCACCGTAGATAGTGGATTACGCCTCACAGGGTATAGCACTACGCATTAAGATTAGGACATTTCTAAACTCCGAAAACTGGTCGTAGCTTACTTTTGACTTCTGACTTCTAACTTCTGACTTGCGCGTAGCGCTATAACAACTCCGTGAAAACCCAACCAGATTGAGATTTTCAGGAATTGATAGTAGAAAAATATTGGTCTTGAACTTGTGAGCCAGACCGATAAAAAAAT
>NZ_JAAHHX010000541.1:0-1698 GCF_010672065.1 Moorena sp. SIO4A1
GCTTTGCTTGCAGCCCCATTTCATACCATCCCGTGTCGGGCACGTATTGTCCCGTTTCAAGGGAGTGCATCACATTAGCCATTCTACTTCCCCATTCCCCAACCGCCTCTTCGGCGTTCCAATCCCTGTCCTCTGCATCCAATCTTCTTCTAGAACCCATCACTCTGGAGTCTTTCTTTTTTTGAGCACTTGTCCTAGAAGTAGAGTGAGAATATTTCGGTTTATAGGTATGAGTAGTGCGCATAGCTAGTTCTATTTCCCATGTACCCTTGAAGTAAACAATATCAGTCGTACCCACCGTCTTAATGGAGCGCGACATGGCACCCCTTTCTCAAACCAACTGGTATCACTCTAATATTAGTTCTCTGTTTCAAGAAATCGAGCGAGTTCGTAACTATTTATAAAACTACATAGAAGGTAAAAAAAATCTACAAACCGTTACTGAAATTGTTGACGATACTTCTGCCCTGGCTCAACTTTGTAACAAATTCCTTCTCTCCCCCTTTGAAAGGGATATCCTGCTCCTCAGTACAGGACAAAAAAGTTGAAAAGAAGAACAGGATGGGGTTTCATCAGAATTGAGGATAGCCATCAGAAACCCCATGAACCAAGAAGCGCGAATTAAAGAAAGCTCTCCAACCCCATTTGGGATGGCACGGAGCAAGAGTTTCGTTTCTTGCTCTGTTCTTGTTAGCATTGCTGAAAGTGAAAACGGTCAACCGAGCGTGAACTAGCATTGGGTTTCGAGTATTGGTTCGACCTCAGTCAAATTACAAACGACTGCAACGATTTTTTCGTGGGTTTGACTTGGACTACAAGGCGATTGGGAAAATCGTGGTCAGTTGGATGCAAATCCCCGAGCCTTGGATATTGAGTAATGACCGTACCACTTGGGAGTTGGGCAAACATTGCTACAATATTCTGACCTTAGGGATAGTCCATCAAGGAGTGGCATTTCCGGTGCTGTGGTGGATTCTTGATAAGAAAGGGAACAGTAATAGTGACGAGAGGATGAGGTTCATTGAGGAATTTTGCCAAATCTTTCCTGATGCTAGGATTTCCTTTGTGTGTGGGGATCGCGAGTTCGTGGGACAAGCCTGGGTGCGATACCTGCTACTAGAACCATCAATGGCTTTCCGATTGAGGATTCGAGCTACAGATCGGATTGAACGCAATGGGGTATCCTTGGCTGCTCGAGTGGTTTTTGCTCATCTACAGAAGGGTCAATCTCAAAGACTCAAGGGATTCTGTCGAGTTTGGGGGTGCCCCGTTAGTGTGGAAGCTCTACGTCTTGATGATGGCAAGTTGCTCGTTGTCATCAGTCCTGATGCGAGTGAAGAGCTTGTAAAAGATTATGCTTCCCGTTGGGGCATTGAGACTCTTTTTGGCATTTTCAAGACTCGTGGCTTTTGTCTCGAATCTACTCAAATGACCGTGCCAGAACGAAAGCGAAAACTTTTTGCTCTTTTAACCTTAGCTTTGTGTTGGTCGATGCTCACCGGAAAGCGTACTTCATCAGTTTCAACCTATTCCCATTAAGAATCACGGACGTAGGGCCAAGAGTCTTTTCCGTCTAGGTTTTGACCATCTGCGTCATCTTATCCTTAATCCTCAATCCCTTCATCAGTTCGACTTTCGGCAATCTTTACATTTTTTGTCCTGTACTTAGATGGATTTCGGTTTTGTGGGGGATTTTCA
>NZ_JAAHHX010000542.1:0-1697 GCF_010672065.1 Moorena sp. SIO4A1
GAATGTTCCTTTTGGGTAACAGCAATCTAAGCTATCAGCTTAAGCGCTACGCGCACGCGTGCGCGTTCAGCTATCAGCTATCAGCCGTCAGCCGTGAGCCAAAGGCTCACGCTACGCGAACAGCCGTCAGCTTATTTTAGTCAAAGGTGCGCTTGACCCATGAAGAATTAAATTCGCCAAGGTCAAGCGCACCTAAAAACTCTTAAAATCATTCCATTATTAAGCAACGCCTAATTTTTAGCATTTTTGCCACCCCCTGAGCTACAGATGACAGACTTATTAACAAAGCTAAACGAAATATTAGGGCAATCAATGTAGCTGTTGATAATCCTGTGCGTTGGCTAATATAATCTACACAAATGGATAATAACGATGATGATTAAACCCCAACAGGAAATTATCAAACAAGGATATCAAGCCTTAGTTGATGCTTTAGGAATGGTTGATGCAATTCGGTTTATTCAATATTTTAACTGGGGTCAAGGTGATTATACCAAAGAACGCCATCAGTGGCTAAACCAAAAGCCATTAAACGAGATTATAAACTCAATCAAGGAACAACAAGATGACAGCAATCAGTATGATGAAATTCTTAAATAATGAAGTTATAGGGTTTATCGTAGCTATGAGGTACAGATTATTTTTTACCTCTTCCCTCTTTCGACTTTTGTATTCTATGCTCCCTGCTCCCTGCTCCCTGCTCCCTGCTCCCTGCTCCCTAAAATCTATAAATTTGCACCTTACTAGCTTGAAGGCGTTATAGCATTTATAAATGAGATGTAAAATTAGGCAGTATTTATTTCTTTAACCATAAAACTCCGAAGCTATTTCCCCTCTTAGATTTACCATTTTCCATACATATAAATGACTACCATAAGCCTGTTTAAAACCTATATAAAAACCCTAGATATTTCATAAATATAGGGTGATCTGTCCCCATTTTACCACACGTCTTAAAATTCCCATAGTTCCAATAAAAAGCAGCAATCACTGGTATAATTATCCAGAAAGTATTTAAAGAAATAACTTAGAACTGAATATGGGTCAACTACCGCACACTGACCCTACTGGGTACAGTGTGGGCTTGAATCAAGCCTGTTGACCAGATGGCCTGAGACGAGACGAGGATTTCTGGCCTCGCCTCAGGCAGCCGTTAGTAGCAAGGGTTAAAGTTCGTACCTTGGGATGCGTGCCAGTTCCAAGCTCTACAACCGGGTCATTAAACAGGTCATTCGGAAAAGCCAGTGTGATCAGGAAAGTACCGAGTACTAACAACGTCGAGGCAAACCTTACCAAGAAATTGAGAGGTGCAGTAATGTACGCCTTTGTTCTAGATAAAAACCTTAAACCCCTTGATCCTTGTCATCCAGCACGGGCAAGAAAGCTGCTCAATAACGGACGCGCCAGGGTGTTTAAGCGCTACCCGTTCACCATCGTACTGCTAGACAGGACGGTGGAGGATTCAGTTACCCATCCCCACCGACTTAAAATTGATCCAGGCTCCAAGGTCACGGGAATGGCAGTAGTCCAGGAACAATCCTACCGGGTGACCCATGCCTTAGAGATCGAACACCGAACAGAACAAATCAAGAAGGCTCTCGACTCTCGCAGAGCCTTAAGACGAGGGCGACGTAACCGGAAACTAAGGTATCGCAAGCGAAGGTTCCTGAATCGGATTCGCCCAGAAGGATGGCTTA
>NZ_JAAHHX010000543.1:0-1697 GCF_010672065.1 Moorena sp. SIO4A1
TCGACCTTATGTGTCCCCAGAAAATGCCTGGATGATAGAAAATCATGAGGTCTTTCAAGGTTATTACTTTAACAACTTTATCGGTCAAGATCGCAATGAGCGCGATAAGTTCAAAGAGCATCCCGCTTTTGAACAAACAATTATTTTCTGCGATCGCTGGGATCAACTGTCTTTCGATCCAAATTATGACACACTTTCTATTTCCTGTTTCCGACCGATGCTCGAATCGATTTTTAGTCGCGAACCCAGACTTTAGACTGATATCAGTGCCCCGTGGCGATCGCTGAACTTAAATTTGGGTAGTCCTAAAAACTATTACCCAATCTCCTTGAAAACCCCGGCGAAGATAGATTAAATTCCCAATTAAAGCTGTACGTTTCCCAATAAATCCAATTATTAAACCGGGAATGCCAGGATTAGAAGACGATCGTGGTACTAACATTAATGGTCCATCCCTGATTCGCGTTCCTGACTGGATTGAAAATCCCCTAGGACGCTATTATCTTTATTTTGCTCATCACTTGGGTAAATATATTCGTCTTGCCTATGCCGACTCTCTAGAAGGAGAGTGGAAGATCTATGAGCAGGGAACGCTACACTTGGATGAAACAGCTTGCTCGGATCATATTGCCTCTCCAGATGTCCATGTTGACAATGAAGCCAAAGAAATACGGATGTACTTTCATGGCTACTATCAGGGGAGACATAAGTACGATCAGGTGACAATGCTAGCAAAATCTCAAGATGGTCTGCATTTTACTGCTTTGCCAGAGATACTTGGACCATACTATTTTCGAGTTTTCCAGCACAACGGATTCCACTATGCTATTGCCAACAACTGGTATGGTACAGTGATGAACAACCGTCCCATAGCTGGAATTGTACTCCGGTCGAAAGACGGTGTGACGGCGTTTGAGCCAGGACAAGATTTTATACTTAACCTACGACACGGTGCTGTATTGGTAAAAGGTGACCGATTGCTCGTATTCTACTCCAGATATGGCGATGCTCCCGAACGTGTTTTAATGAGCTACGTGGATTTAACCAAGGATTGGGACAAGTGGATTCCTTCAGAACCAGTTACAGTTCTCGAACCAGAAATGGATTATGAGGGAGTTGCTTTACCTATTGTCTCTTCGGAAGTTGGTGTTGCAGAAGAACCGGTGCGAGAACTGCACGACCCAGCTATCTACACCGAAGGAGAAAAAACGTACTTACTCTATTCAGTAGCAGGGGAAGAAGGTATTGCGATCGCTGAACTAAAATTTTGCTATTAATGGGAATTTGTTTAAAATAATCTTGTTTCGGCACAATTACATAAACAGAGGAAAGAAGGTTTCCTAGTATATCGGCATTGATCACAAGGAGTGCGATCGCCTTTGGCGCGCTCTGAAGAGCGATCGCTAAATTCATAGGGGGTTCGTCTTTTGGTTTTTGATCCTGAAACGGAGGATATTCTTAAATGGACACTTTAGAGCGAGACCGGGAGATTATTCAAAAAATAATCTCTGACTACGCAAAAATTCCTTATTCTTACGGAAAAATTGAACGGAATAGCGTTTTTGATTGTGATCGCGATCGCTACCTATTAATGATAGTTGGTTGGGAGGGAGTACGTCAAGTTCACGGCTGTATCATTCATGTGGAAATTATCGATGGCAAAATCTGGATTCATCGGGATGGGACAGAGGATGGCA
>NZ_JAAHHX010000544.1:0-1661 GCF_010672065.1 Moorena sp. SIO4A1
TTCGTCTATAGGCTCGCCGTCTATAGGCTGGGCGTCTATAGGCTGACCAATATCGAAGATAATGATAAATTTCCCATCAGGCATCAGCCGTTTAAGAGCCTGCAAGTGACCTTCCGCATCAGAACGGTTGCGGAAACGAGCAACAACCACCCGCTGCATTTTCGGCAATAGGCGAACAACCACCCATGGGTGTAGGCGTTGAGAGTACGACATAATCAAGATATATCCTTTAACTGGGGTTCTAGAGCCAGCCTTAGGTCCTGGAGAAACTCTCGGCTGGCTCTTACCGTGGAGCGTTTTAGTGCCCACGGTATTTTTATACTAACACAAATAATCTTTAATTATAACATATTTTTTAAATTTTTGTAACAATTTTTGGAATCAGGGAACAGGGAATAGGGAATAGGGAATAGGGAGCAGCAAACAGGGAGTAGTGGAGTCGGGAGTAGGGAGAGTTGTGGAGTGGGAAAAAATCCTGTGTCCCCAAGTATAAATTAACTAATAAATTAACTAAGTGACTATGTGCGATGGGAGCTTGGAGCTGCTACGCGAACGACCTTGGCCAAAAGGCCACGCTACGCGAACGGTCACGCTACACGAAGGTCACGCTACGCGAACGCATCCACCGACCGTATCCTCAACTCTTCCGTTTCTTTCCGATTCCCAATTCTAAATTCTAAATTCTAAATTCTAAATTCTAAATTCTAAATTCTAAATTCTAAATTCTAAATTCTAAATTCTAAATTCTAAATTCTAAATTCCTTCAAGTTGTCAATTTTTATTTTTACCATTATACTAGTATTATAGGAAGAGTTAAAGGGGAGAGAACAGATGAACAAGTGTGTTGGTACTACTGAAGCAGCATCTTTATCAAGCAAGGGAGTTTGAGGGAAAAAGAATACCCCATCCTTCTTAAAGTGGGGATGAATTTTTCCCTCAATCAGGCAAAGTCCCAGTTCTCCCCAAGGATTCTATATATTCAGAAAGGCTTAAACCCGAACGAGCGGCTAGACGTTTTAATCCCTGCCAACCAGTCTCAGTGGCTTTAATACTGTAACTTTTCTTGGCTTCTTCGTGCCATCTGGGTCTTCCTACTTTTCGTCTAATTTGTTCAGTCATCACCTTGATATTTAAGTAATGGGGGTCTATAATTAAGGTAGCACAGAAAAAAGGTCGAACAAATGCAACTAGGATACGTTTACAAGCTAAAACCAAACCGACAACAAGAAGTGACCATGAACAGGTGGCTTGACATGTTGAGATCGCAGTACAATTACTTGCTAAGAGATAGAAACGATTCTTACGACCAAGCAAAAGCCCCAAGGCTAGGTAGTTATTGTGATTTAAGGAGTGGTGGAGAGGCGTGTCCGTTGACCTGTTCTGTAAGCAAAAATTACTCTGTGGGCTACCCCTGGAAGAATAGCCAGAAGAATCCAAGGAGAAATGCCTACGAAGCACAAAGTTCAAGTTTGCCCACTCTCAAGAAGCAGAGACCCTGGTATAAGGCAATCCATTCAACTGTTTTACAGCAAACCTTGAGGCAGTTAGATGTTGCTTTCTCCAAATTTTTTTGCATGAGAAACTGGATACCCAAAACCTAAGAGAAGGTCGCGGTTTAGAAGTTTTAAATATGCACCTGGTCAAGTTAAATTAAACGGCGA
>NZ_JAAHHX010000545.1:0-1687 GCF_010672065.1 Moorena sp. SIO4A1
CCCAATATCGACCACTTCACTATTTGGGATATGCCCAAGCTATTTTTCCAGATCAAGAGCGTCTATTTCTGCTCACGGCACAAAACAATACACTCAGGGATAATCACTATCTTTTTGTGATGCGCGAGCCCTGGCGACATGAAAACGAACTTGGTCGCCACTATGCTAAACATTTTGATCGGCTCGTCCTGGTTGACTGACAAAAGTCCAGAAAGGGCGATCGCTACCCTAGGAAGAGTCCTTCTTTTCCAGTGATGGAAGGTGTTACCTTCTCAAATTGGCTACAAATGCCATATTCTGACTGGTGACTAAACTCAGACAGGATGACAAGCGAAAACACCTCCCGTCTATATGATGCCCTTGTAACTCTATTGGGTCAATCCAAAGAATGGGCTGATATCAGGCATCTATATACCCTGGTTTGGATGGGTTTTGGGGCTAATTCACTCAGGTAGCGTAAATTTGACAAAATGGACTATGTACATCCACTCAAGAGCTGTGTTTGCTCAGAGCAAGCAACGCCGATTTAGTCGATGGTTGCTTGGGTCCCCGGATTAATCCACAACGGTTATACAGACCGCTGATTCAAGGGGCATTGAAGGGGTGGTCAGAATCATTGAAGTTTGCTGAGCTTAGACACTTCCATGTTATGGAATCAGTATTGCCTGAAACGGGAACGCCGTAGTCTATAGAGGACGGGCTGTTCCCATTGCGTGGGCTATTTTAGAGCATCCTAGTAGCAGTGTCAATATTCAAGCCGTGCCTTGCCCTGCTTAAGCGGGTTGGGAGCCTGATGCCAGTTGGGGTCAAAGTAATTTTGCGTAGGCAGACGAGGGTTTATCGATACCAAATTGGATGAAGTATGCCTGTCAACAGCTTGGTTGGAATTATCGCATCCGCACTTCTGAGCGATTTCTGGATTTGGCGACCTGGTAACCGTTGGTGTCCTGTCATTGATTTTCACTTGGGACTCCGACAAGCTCTACTGCTCCAAAATGTTCGTATTCATAAAACGAACCCCTATGGCCCAGTCAATCTTGCCTTGGAATGTGTTGGAGTCAGTGGAGAACTTTGGTACATCGTCAGTAATGAAGCCACCACCCCATACGACTTTTCGTGAATATGGCTTGCGCTTTGATATTGAGGAAAGTTTTCAAGGGTGATAAGTCCAATGGTTTTGAACTTCTTAGCTCTCAGATTCGCAACTCACCTGCCTTATCCCGGTTGTGCTTGGTATAGCGCGATCACTACTTTATATTTAACCGCTCAAGGAACGGAGGTAGTCGCTCAAGGAAAACGCCGTATGGTTGACCCTCACTGGCGCACGAGGCAGCAGCTATCTAAAAATTGGTTGGTCATGGGAAAAGAGCTGCTCTGACTCTTGGTTGGGAGTTGTTTCAAACCCTCATTTTAAATGGTAGACCCGATCCATCTCCAGCGTTCGCAAAGCGTCTGCTACGCAGAATCGCCTCTCGAAAACAGGATGAGAAAAAGAGGTATCGGTTGGAGTTTACAGTAAGGTCTTTTGACTATGCTTGTTGAGTTTTGTCAGTCAACCAGGAGCTTAGACACTTCCATGTTATGGAATCAGTATTGCCTGAAACGGGAACGCCGTAGTCTATAGAGGACGGGCTGTTCCCATTGCGTGGGCTATTTTAGAGCATCCTAGTAGCAGTGTCAATATTCA
>NZ_JAAHHX010000546.1:0-1687 GCF_010672065.1 Moorena sp. SIO4A1
TTGGTGTTTGTGGAACTCCCCAAATTTACTAAGCAACTGGAAGAGTTGGAAAGTGTGATAGATAAGTGGATATTTTTTATCAAAGAAGCGCCCAACTTAGAAATTATTCCTGACAAACTCAGGGAAATCCCACAGCTAGAACAAGCTTTAACAATAGCGAATCAAGCGGGGTTGAGTGTCTCAGAAGTGGAAAAACTCCGCAAACAGGAGATGGCCTTGGAGGACGCGCGACGTGCATGGAGTTTCGCGAAAAGGGAAGGACGAGAAGAAGGACGAGAACAAGGCAGACTAGAAGGACGAGAAGAAGGTAGACTTGAAGAAAAACAGCAGATTGCTAAACAGATGAAGGCCGCTGGGTTACCCCTGAATGATATTGCTCAATATACGGGGTTGACTATCGATGAAATTAATCAGTTGTCCTAAGAGAGTAATAAAAAGTTAAAAAAATACCAATTAACGTAGGGTGGGCAAAATAATATAATCATTAATACTCAACAAAACCAAACTGTTTTTGCCCACCCGACAATCTCTAGGAAATAGCATAGCCAGTGTGTTGTCGGATATGGGGAGGATGAAAAGCTAAAACAATTTGTTCTTTGGGTATTCCCGCCGCCAGTAGCTCTTCTGTAATGCCGTGATCTAGACCATCATGGTGTAGCCAAATTTTATTGTTACGTATCTCAGCATCAAAGATGAGTGAATGAATTCGTTGTGTATCGTTCCAACCTTCCCTAATAACTAGATAGCGAGTTTTATCATCGCTAACAATAATTTTACTGATCACGGTATTATTGATAGAATTATTTTTGTGACGATTCAGGATATTACAATAGTTGTTCAGTATCTGAAGAAGAGCTGTAGCACAATTGGTTACTCCAGTGAAGGTTTCCATAGCGTAATTGTCTCCTGGTTTTCATCAAAGATTAGTAATTTAAGATGACGACTTTCTATAACAATTTGGACAAGCTCCTCTTTGAAAAAACTGTTGTATATGCTGTGACGCACTGCCAGATAAAGTTCCCGTTCTGGGTAAAGTTTTTCAATCAGGTCTTCGTAGAGGAAATACTGTCCTAATGCTTGCTCAAAATCCCTGACAGGTGAGGCACTGATAAAGCTTTTAACTTCTACGGCGATTTTTTGGTTTTTACGCTGGGCAATGAGTAGCTTTTCTGCACCAAGGTCTACAAAGAGATCACGACCGCCAACCTCTAAAGTGAAGGGCTCGTCTTTAATACTCCAACCGTCTTTTATTAAGGCGGTTTTGACAGTATCGTGGTAAAAATCCTTGGCAGGCATGTAGAACGTGGATTATATGGATATTGCTATTATAGTAAAGATTATAAAGTAAGGTGGGCAAAGTAATTTAATCATTAACACTCAAAAAAAAATTTTTTTGCCCACCCTACAAGCTCCCGACTCCCGACTCCCTATTCCCTACTCCCTATTCCCTGTTCCCTATTCCCTTTCCTATATCATCCGCTTCAACCGCACCATAAAAAAACCATCCATCTGGTCTCGATAGGGCACAACTTTGAGCCAACCTTCCGGTGTTGAAAACGCTTTAAGAAACGAAAGAGTAGGGGGTTCAATTTGCCACTGAGAATGACCTTCCAGAAACCATTGTATTACCCCCTCATTTTCTTGAGGATTTAAGGTACAGGTAGCATAGACTAACACACCTCCGGGC
>NZ_JAAHHX010000547.1:0-1687 GCF_010672065.1 Moorena sp. SIO4A1
TCCCAGCGAGCTCAAGCGGTAGCTGAACTCAAGGAAATGCAAGCTGGTTCTCGCCCGGAAACTATTGCGGCTGCGCGAGCTAACCTAGCTCAAGCTGTGGCTGAGCTCAAGGAAAGACAAGCTGGGCCTAGAGCGGAAACCATTGCTGCTGCTCGGGCTAATGTCACAGAACTCGACAAACAACTGGAACTGTCTCGCAAGAAACAAAATCGACGACAATCCCTGTACAGCGAGGGAGCAATTTCCCGGGAGCAACTCGACGAAGCAATTACTGAAGTTAGCGCCCAAAAGGCTCGCCTTGACCAAGCACAAAGCCAACTCAATGAGTTATTAGCTGGAACTCGTCCGGAACGGATTGAAGCCCAAAAAGCTCGGGTTGACCAAGCTCAAAAGCAGCTAGATGAGTTACTGGCTGGAACCCGTCCGGAACGGATTGAAGCCCAAAAAGCTCGGGTTGACCAACTGGATGCTAGCTTAGGGAAGCTCAAACTGGATCTTAAAAAAACTACTCTCAAAGCTCCTTTCTCTGGAACCATCTCCAGGCGTTGGGTTGATGAAGGAACAGTCGTCTCTACTGCTGGCTCTCAACCGATTTTTAGCATTGTGGAAGATGGAGCTGTTGAAGCTAATATTGGTATTCCTGTCTCAGCCGCTTCCCAACTCCAACTCGGTAGCACTTTGCCGTTAAAAATTGGACAGAAAACCTATACCGCCCAAGTTTCATCAATTCTGCCCGAACTAGACTCTGACACTCGCACTGTAACCGTTGTGCTGAAGCTAGATCCCGCAGCAGCTAGAACAGTTGCTCCAGGACAATTAGCCCAGTTAGAACTCGCTCAATCCATTACCACTTCTGGTTATTGGTTGCCAACTACAGCCCTAGTACCAGGAGTTCGGGGTTTATGGTCGTGCTACGTCTTGGGTGAAGCAGTGCCATTGAAATCCCCTATTGCTCAGGGTAAAACCACTTTCCGGGTGGAACGAACTGATGTGGAAATTCTGTATCAAGAAGACGATCCTTCCGGCACCCATGGCCAACGGGTATTAGTGCGAGGAACTCTCCAGCCCGGTGACCAGGTGATTATTAGCGGTATGCATCGCATTGTTCCTGGTCAATTCGTCCGTCCTATTAAACAGTGAGGGGTGTCAGTATGTCGAATTTATTTTATCGCAATCTCCAATTACTAATTTTAACTATCTGCTTAATTGTGGTGTGGGGACTTTCGTCTTTCTTTAGTCTTCCTCGCCTAGAAGATCCAGAATTAACTCAGCGCAATGCTTTTATTACAACCGTTTTTCCTGGAGCCAGTGCAGAACGGGTGGAATTTCTGGTTACAGACAAAATCGAACAAGAATTATTTGAAATTAAAGCAATCGAGACCATTGAATCTACTTCTCGCTTGGGCTTTTCTACTGTTTCAATACAGCTGAAGGAGCAGGTTAAAAATGTTGACCAGATTTGGTCACGGGTGCGGGATAAAATTACTGATATAGCGCCACAGTTACCAGCGGGAGCAAGTACCCCAAAATTCGAGGACTCACAACCAAAAGCCAATGCAATGATTGTGGCTCTGACCTGGGAACAGGACAGTCCCACTAACTATGCCATTCTGCGCCGTTGGAGTCAGGAACTAGAGGATAGACTGCGTTTCGTTCAGGGAACTGAGAAAGTTGAGCTCTTCGGTAA
>NZ_JAAHHX010000548.1:0-1686 GCF_010672065.1 Moorena sp. SIO4A1
TGCTGCGTATGCAGCACGTCGATGAAGGTCGGTTCCAGGTCTGATGTTAACGCTTCCCTTGAAAGGCTTTTCCGGTTCTATCCCTTTGAGTTGACCAAAAATTTGGGTCTCAAGCCCCGTCCTTCTAGGACGGCTTTTTTTGTGCTATAATATTACGTAGAGTTATTCCACGTCAAAATGATCGTCTTAGAATTTAAGGTCAAAGGGAATAAAACTCAATATGCCGCCATTGATGAGGCGATACGGACTGGTCAGTTTGTACGAAATAAGTGCATCCGTTACTGGATGGACAACAAAGGTATAGGACAAAAAGACCTGTATCGCTATAACACGTGGATCAGAGCTGAATATCCTTTTGTCAAAGACTTAAACTCTCATGCCTGTCAAGCTTCGGTGGAAAGAGCTTATAGTTCAATTTCTAGGTTTTACGATAAGTGTAAAAAACAAGTCCCTGGCAAAAAGGGTTATCCCAAGTTTAAAAAGTTTTCTCGGTCAGTTGAGTATAAGACATCAGGCTGGAAACTTTCACCTGATACCAAGTCTATAAAATTCTTAGACAAAAAAGGTATCGGGAAACTAAAGCTTAAGGGAACCTGGGAGTTATGGCGTTACGACAAAAATTTGATTAAACGAGTTAGGTTGGTTCGTCGCGCAGATGGCTATTATGTTCAATTTTGTGTAAAAGTTGAGATTAAAGAATCTCTAGAACCGTCCCATACCAATGTGGGAATTGATGTGGGTTTAAAAGAATTCTACACCGATTCAAAGGGAAACACAGAAGCAAATCCAAGATTTTATCGTAAGGGCGAGAAACGGTTGAAATTTTATCAACGCCGAGTTTCTCGTAAAAAGAAAGGCTCAGCTAACCGAAGAAAAGCCATTAATAGATTAGGCAGGACACACCTTAATATAAGTAGGCAACGTGAAGAACACGCGAAGAGACTCGCCCGTTGCGTAATCCACTCTAACGACGTGGTCGCTTACGAAGATTTAAGAGTGAGAAATTTTGTAAAAAATCATTGTCTTGCCAAATCTATTAATGATGCAGGTTGGTATCAATTTAGAAAATGGTTAGAGTATTTCGGACAAAAGTTTGGCAGGGAAACTGTAGCAGTTAATCCTGCCTATACTAGCCAAAATTGCTCAAACTGCGGTGAAGTTGTCAAAAAATCGCTATCTACTAGAACTCATGCATGTTTATGCGGGTGTGTGTTGGATCGCGACCATAATGCAGCTATCAATATTCTAAAAATAGCCTTGGGTACTGTAGGGCATACAGGAACCTGGATCTTAGATCCGTTCGCGCAGCGGAGGCCGTAGGCCACGCGGGGCGCGTTCGGGTCTCCCAAAACGCTTATGGAGAATCGGCCTCTACTCTTCCTGATTCCGGTCTGGTTGAGCAAGTCGGCTCATTGAAGTAAGAATCCCCGTTCTTCTAGGACGGGGAGTGTCAAAGCACAGAAAACCAATTACCAAAGAATGCAGAAGACTCTGCCCAACCCAACCATATCTCCTTCCCTTCTGGGGAAAGGGTCGGTAA
The DNA here is from genome assembly GCF_010672065.1 of Moorena sp. SIO4A1. NCBI lineage: Bacteria > Bacillati > Cyanobacteriota > Cyanophyceae > Coleofasciculales > Coleofasciculaceae > Moorena > Moorena sp. SIO4A1. Next base: position 1,541 of record NZ_JAAHHX010000548.1, read on the forward strand.
TCAAGAGATTAAGCCCTTAAACAAATGAGGTATTAATAATAGAAGTATTCAGGAGCAAGATCGATGCTACCCCTGAGTTATTGTCCTTACCTTCCCTACCAGTAAAATGCCCTTGAGGAAATTAAGTATTTAATAAGTTAGTTAAC
>NZ_JAAHHX010000549.1:0-1686 GCF_010672065.1 Moorena sp. SIO4A1
CACGGTAGCGATTGTTTAAGAGTTTTGGATTCATGACGGATTCAGGGACAATTGGGTTCGAAGTGTGGTCTTCATTCTAATGTTAAGCTGCTCTCCGATTCAATTGGATGGTTGAGCAATGAGTTATTGGTAATTATTCATTGGTCATTGGTGCATAACAGGAGACTGTGCTTCGTGACATACTCCCGACGTTGCCCTAACGGGACAACGCGGGCTTCTTACCAACACCGGCCATTGCCTGGGTTACTCGGTAAGCTTTACTTCTGACGGGATGCCCCACCGCCAATTTCAAGATATTTTTAGCCGCATTAACATCCCTATCTGCGATATAACCACAATGGTGACAGGAATGGGTGCGGTCTTTTAGTTTTTTGGGTACTTTCTTCCCGCAGTTTGAACAGTTCTGGCTAGTATTCTTGGGATTAACTGCAACCGTTAACAGCCCAGCATTCTCGGCTTTGACTGAGAGGATTGACAGGAATTGACCCCATCCAGCGTCCAAAACTGATTTAGCCATTTTAGTCCTGGCTAGACCTTTAATGTTGAGCTTTTCATGGGCTACTAGATCGTGGTCATCTAGCAGACCGCACGCCGTCTTAAAATGAAAGTCTTTTCGGGTATCAGCTACCTTTTTATGAGCCTTCCCTAGTTTGGTTACAGCCTTTTTTCGGTTATTGCTACCAATTCTCGTTCGGCTAACGGCTTTCTGAATTTTCTTGAGCCGTTTTTGAGCTTTTCGGTAATATTGAGGAATTTCTACCTCAGTACCATCAGACTTAATCAAAAACGACTTAAGATTAAACTAAGCCGAGGGGTCACCCCGCCGACTCGTCTTCAAAACCGTACGTGATACTTTCGCATCATACGGCTCCTCATTATAGCGAACCATTTTCATTGGTACCTCTAAAATGGGTTGAAATCTAACTCGGAGGTTTCGATTTTCTTTCCATGTTTTCTATCGTGGCAATGTAAATGGAGTATTTCTAAGTTTTCTAACTTATTATTTCCCCCTAGTGCGCGTGGTTTTCTATGATGTACTTCTATTTGGTCACCTGGCTTGAACTTGAGTCTACATTCTGGGCATAATCCTTTTTGTCTGGTGAATAGTTTTCCTTTCACCTGAGACATCGTAGGGTGCTTTCCCATTCTGTTTCCCCAGTATATGAGGTCTCCGTCGTATATACTTCGGGTTTCTTTGACTTTCACGTGCCTTATTATAGGTGTCTTGGCGTGCTTTGGTAAGCTCACCTCTTTGTCTTTGAATACCCAGTTATCTCCTTCGGTTGTTCCCCAATATTTGTCTCTAATCCATGTGGCCGTTTTTTTGGAGTGTCTCCTTTTCCCCCATCTTCTGAGTTTGTTCCATAGCATACTGTCCAAATCACTGAACGTGTCTTTGCTGCACACTGACCTGTAGTAGTTGCACCATCCCACTATTTGCGGTTTTAATTTGTAAATTAAGTTAGCTTGGGATGCTGATTTATTTTTGTCAATGATTTGCTCTAACTTTTTGTAATGCTCTGTCACTTTCTTTTTGGATGGTTCTATAATGGTCTTGAAGCCTTGCTTTGAGTGGTTTTTTCCTACCTTATATTGTTTGATTTGAAATCCTAAGAAGTCAAATCCATCATAGGTATGGACTATTTTTGTTTTGCTTGGCTTCAGTTCCAAACCCATTTCATTTAG
>NZ_JAAHHX010000055.1:0-12793 GCF_010672065.1 Moorena sp. SIO4A1
AATATACAGCTTCCTCTGCCGCTGAGTCACCCCCCCCGACTACCGCCACTTCCTTACCACTGAAAAGGGGAGATGCACCATCACAGATGGCACAAGCTGAGATCCCATTACTCCAGTACTGAGCTTCGCTGGGTAAATGCAACCGTTTCGCTGTCGCCCCGGTAGCAATCACAATACTATGGGTTTTTACTTCCCGTTCCTCAGAGCGGACAGTAAAGGGACGCTGACTTAAGTCTACAACGATCACATCTTCGGTATAGCATTCAGTGCCCCAGCGTTCTGCTTGAGCCTTCATCCGTTCCATTAATTGAGGTCCGGTGATTCCCTCTGGGAAGCCAGGGAAGTTTTCTACTTCTGTAGTAGTCATCAGCTGTCCACCAGGGATTCCCCCAGCTTGAAAGCCTTCAAACATTAAGGGTTTCAGGTTAGCTCGTGCCCCATAAATCGCTGCTGTGTAACCGGCAGGACCAGAACCGATGATGACAAGATTTTCTACAGAGGAGTTGGACATCTGATAAACAAACTCATAACGACTACGTTTTCAGTATAACTGAGTATACCATATACAACTTAGCGAATGTTGTAAGACATTTAAATTGTGAATAGGGGCGCTTTGGAGGTAAGAATTCAGCTGACTGCTGACTGCTGACTGCTGACTGCTGAAAAGCGTACAACCTGACTTTATCAAAACAGAGGTACATTAAAACTCATACCTGTACCGAAAACTGTCCCATCAAAATTAATTCTGGAGTTGGAAGAAGAACCAAAGCTTTGTCCAGCATACAAATAAATTTGACTATTACTAGAAATCTTATAACTGACACGACCAATTAACTGATGATAGTTATCATACCGTTCCCTTTCGGTATAATCAGATAAGGCAAGTTGGTAACTAAGAGCTGCTTTAAATCGGGGATAGGGGTAATAGGCTAAAGATGCTCTGAAAACATTACTAATCTTAGAGCGTGTCTCTGGATCAGCAAAACGTAGGTTTAACTTATAGGACGTATCTAAGGCTAAGTCCTTTGCTAACCAATCCCGTCGGCTGAGTCTAAGATATACAGAATTATAATGAGCGAAGCGATCGCCTCCCTCTTGCTTGAATAACTGTTGATTGCTCCATCCTAACTCCCCATAGGTTCTTTTCAATAACTTCTGACGAACTCCTAGGTTAACTTTCAGTTGATTATAATCAAGTTGGGATCTATCTCCATAACGCACTATATTACCACTTACTGAGGTTATGAGCTTAGTGTCAGGTCCGAGGGATGGTACAGCTAATAGGGTTAGTCCTGGTCTCAACAGACCATCATCAACTGGATCGACTCCAGCGAAAATATTATCGCTTCTGAAATAACTGACTCTACCCTGTAAATATACTGTAGGTTTAGGGGGAGTCGGTGGTTTTTCTTGGAGCCGCAAACGGAGCACCCCCAGTTCCGGGTCTCCATCATTAGCGTTGGAATCTGAGTTTGAACTATTATCTCCAGAAGCAGGTTTACCTTGAGATATCTGTGACCTGTCAACTACCTCAGTTGAGCTAGAACTCGATGAATGCTCACTGACAACAAAGGAAGATAATAGTTCTCCACCACTCCCGATTTTAACCTGAGATAACTTAGGAGTACAATGCTGTTTTACCTGATCAGTATTAGCTTGGTGTTCTGTACCACTAAAAACTAAACTGACTGCTGGCTGATGGGAAATACTGTCTATGGGGTAACATCCAGACCAAGCGGGTTTACTGATGGTCAGTGTACTTAAGAAAATCAGATGTCCCAAAGTAGCTAAATAGGTTTTTTTAATCTGGTGCTGGGGAGGATGATCATCCTCAGAGTTGTCGTGATGTTTTTTATTTTTTGAAACCATATTTAATTTAAAAAAATATCGTTAAATTAATAACAAATTAAGATAATAAACATTAATTTTTTTTTAAAAAAAATAATAAAGTTCAATCATGATAGTTTAATACTCATTACTCTAGAATAGTCGTTGCTAAGCTGTGAGCGGTCTACAGGGTTTTTCCTAACAATGAGGTACACAGTATTTTTGGCCTGCTCCCTGCTCCGAGGCTCCCTTCCCCCCTTACTAAGGGGGGTTAGGGGGGATTTCTGCTCCCTGACTAAAAAATAGACAAGTTAAATGAGCAACAGCTTACCAAAATTGATCAATGCAGGTAGGGTATTTTTCTCCCAGCTAATAATTACTAACCACCAGCGGTGTTTTCAGGATTGACTAACCTGTATTTCATACTACTCTGAAGAAAAAATATCCTGACTTGACTTAGAGCCTACAGAATGTCGTATAGGAGAGTTTTGTACCTACTCTTCGAGAAGGCAACGCCAAAGCCCCGTAAGCTATCAGCTAATGCGCTACCTCAAGCGCGTCGTTCGCACAGCGTGGCCAAACGCGCCCCGCGTGGCCTAAAGGCCAAGGCCAAAGCCTGTGCCACCCACGCTACTTGAGGTTCTGATCGGGAAAGTTCCAGGGTCTAAAGCGCGACTGCATCAAGAAAAGAGCTAAGCATTCGTTTAATCTCTGTTAAATCAGCTGATAGCACCTCAAGTAGCACCATCTGTAGCGCATTAGCTGAATGCTGACCTCTCAACTACCTGACAATACTGACCTTTGAGCTATTGGAGTTGCCCCGTGTTTCGCAAGACAGTCCTACTACTTTCCATCTCTCTATGGAGCGTTAATTCACTAATTTGTTCTAAACCAGTCAGTGCCGAAATTCCCTTAACTAGTGCTGTGCTACAGAAGCTACGTAACCGAGTGCGATTGATTCCTCAAAATCAGTCAGCTCGACCAGCCCGTCCATCTGATGCCATGACGATAGGAGATGCACTGGTAACAGCTCGCTCCTCCATGGCTCAACTGCGCTTCAATGATGGTTCCCTAGCCCGACAAGGAGAGTTAGCTGTCTTTCGATTTATACCTAGAAGTCGTACCTTTGAGCTATCTAATGGCACACTACTGCTGTTAATTCCTCCAGATCGGGGTAAAACTCGAGTGCGTACACCCAATGCCGTGGCTGGGATTAGGGGGTCAGCTCTGTTCATGCGATATATATCTGATACCAATACAACAATTGTTGGAGCTCTGACCAATAGCGGTATTGTGGTCTATAATCGCACTCGTTCTCAAGTTCAGGAATTAAAAGCTGGGCAGATCGTGGTTATAACCGAGGATCAAATTGAGCAGGTTTATGAATTTGACCTCAGAGAGTTTTATGAAACCAGTGAATTAGTCAAAGGGCTGAATTTGACCCAGACAGGACCGGCGGATAGTCCAGATCAAGCTTTGGATTTAGTGCGAGGGGAAATTGCAGATGCTCTAGAGGCGCAAGTTCCTATTATTGGCAACAACATAATTGTTAATCCTACTTTCATTCGTCTTCGGGGGAGTGAATCGGACGAGTTTCCCAGTGCTGATTTTAGTGTGATTGATGGTGGTGTTGATGTCTTCGATCAAGATGTGGGTTCTGAGAATTCCAATGCCGATATCACTGATCAGGTTAACCAGTTAGATATCAGGTCTACCTTGGAAACCGGTGAGTTTCTTAACACTGAGCAGGAGGATGAAACTGTTGAACTGGATCCCGAAGACGTTGACAAACCACTAGAGCCGGAACCAGAACCAGAACCAGAACCCGAGCCCGAGCCGGAACCGGAACCTGAGCCGGAACCAGAACCAGAACCAGAACCGGAACCGGAACCGGAACCGGAACCTGAGCCTGAGCCCGAGCCCGAGCCCGAGCCAGAACCGGAACCGGAGCCGGAGCGTGAGCGTGAACCGGAAATTCCTGTTCAGCTACCGGATCAAGGTCAAGGAGTAGAGGATGACTTCCCTGGTCAAGGTCAAGGAGTAGAGGATGGCTTCCCTGGTCAAGGTCAAGGAGTAGAGGATGGCTTCCCTGGTCGAGGTCAAGGAGTAGAGGATGGCTTCCCTGGTCAAGGTCAAGGAGTAGAGGATGGCTTCCCTGGTCAAGGTCAAGGAGTAGAGGATGGCTTCCCTGGTCAAGGTCAAGGAGTAGAGGATGGCTTCCCTGGTTGAGGAAATCCCTGAGCTTATCAGGTTAGTTGTAGTGCTTGAATTTATTCAAGAAAAGCCGTCTTAGTCATTAGTTTTTTGTCAGCAACAGAGTGGTCTGATTATCAATCAGAGCAGGTTTACCATCACTGGTATGGCAGCTAAATGACTCAAAATAGCGACGAACTGGGGTAGGAAACTCAGGAAAGTTGAATACAGCATCACCATCAGCAATATTAGCCCAGAAGTAGCGTAGACTCGGAGCAAGTTTCTGGGCATCTGGTAACGGTAAATTTAAGGGGGGAGAAGTCAGGAGTTTCACCATGAATGGATAAGAGCGATCGCTCATCCATTCTCTAGATATCTGGGGTAGGTTTTCCCAACCAGGGACTGACTCCACTCGATGAGATTCAATTTGTAACCATCTTTTTCCTTGATTATCGGTACACAACTGCAATATCCGGTAGGGGTGAGGATAGCTAACTAATGAACCTGTGGTGATTTCGTAGACTCCCTCTTGATAGGCGATATCCTGTACATGCAAGTGACCTGTAAAGAGTAGATTGACCCCAGCAGTTTTGAGAATATTGTGTAATATTGGACCATTTTCCAAGATATACCGATGTCCCAAGGAATGGTTAGCTTGATCGGGCAAATGCTCGATCACATTGTGATGCACCATCACCAGCACCAATTTATCCTGGCACTGGGAAAGCACTTGCTCAAGCCAGATCAGCTGTTGCTGATCAAGACGCCCTACCTGTTTACCACCGGTATCGAACTGGTTAGAATTTAACCCAATCAGCTGTACTCCAGGCAAAACTTCACAGGTATAGTACAACTGCTCGGGATTTTCATAACCAAATTGGCGATAGTAGTAAGGAAATTCCTTTAGTCCAATCGAGTGTTCATTGGGTAAGATATTGGGGACATCATGATTTCCAGGTACGACGTACACTGGAAAAGGCAACTGGCTCAATCGCTTTTGTAACCAGGCATGATTGTCTGGTTCACCATGCTGGGTTAAGTCTCCTGGTAGGAGGAGGAAATCCAAGGCTTTCTGCTCTAAATCCTCCAGAATCCTTTCTAGGACTGGAATACTAACTTCTACCAAATGAAACCGATTGGGATGATCCCAGATGGTTTGGGGTAACCCGATATGTAGGTCACTTACCACGGCAAAGCGAAAATTTAAACTCATAGCTAAAACTTTTCTTGATTAAACCCTAGATTAATTATTATTAAAATTATCGCTCATGACGTTTGCTGTTATACCATTACAACTCCTTGTTTAGGTTACATTTAACTGCTCACCTAAACAATAATGGATAATCTTTAATTTAGCCTGACATAATTAGGCTTTAGTCTATAAAAAACTTTAAAGATTACATTTAGGATAAATACAGATGAGTCGGAATTGCCTTCATTGAGGTGCGACCCAAGGGCGATTTACTCGCCCGCTTAAGGCGCGCACCTAGATATCACATTTACAACTAGATTAGGGATATAACCCCTAATCCCTGATCCCCCATCCCCTGAGTAAAGTAAGGAGGTGCTAAGGTTGGCTAGAGTCCGAGTGCGACAACACGTTAATCCACTTAGCAAGCAATATCAGATGCCGGTGAGTCCTCCGGATTGGAATCAAGTTTATGCCCAAACGGCTCTTCCATTACATCTGGATATTGGCTGCGGGAGAGGGGAATTTTTATTGCAGATGGCAACACAACAACCCCACTGGAATTTTTTGGGGTTAGAAATTCGGGAACCATTGGTAAAACAAGCCAACAGTAAGGTGGTGGATTTAGGGTTGAGCAATCTCCTATTTTTGTTCTGTAATGCTAATAGTTCTATAGATTCACTCTTTAGCTCTTGGCACCCTGGTGCCTTGCAGCGCGTCACTATTCAATTTCCTGATCCTTGGTTCAAGAAGCGACAAGCCAAACGACGTATAGTGCAGCCCACCTTGGTTGATACTCTAGGGGCTTATTTGACCAGTGGAGGGGAGGTCTTTCTACAATCCGATGTGGAGGAAGTGGCAGTGGAAATGCGATCGCGTTTCGATGCTCATCCAGTCTTCTACCGGCCAGAGACTGCTTGGCTGCCAACCAACCCCCTGCCAGTGGCTACTGAACGGGAAATTTCCACCCTCGCTCGTGGTGAACCTGTGTACCGAATGTTGTTCTTTCGCCGTGATGATGTTTAAGGAATCGTGGAGTAGGAACACTGGTAGCCAAACCGCCTTCTGATTCAATCAGATCAGCGGGCTACTGGTCTGTATGCTCCTGCCCAATTTGCTTCTCCCCTATGGTTCGCTCTACCTAATTAAAGCATGAATAACCATCAAGCTGAGGCAACTCAGGCAGAAATTATGGTTGTGGATGACACACCAACCAATTTGCAGCTGCTATCTTCCATCCTGATTGAGGAAGGCTATCAGGTTAGGAGCATGATCGATGGACTACTTGCCTTGGAATCAGCATTGTCTGATCCACCGGATTTGATTTTACTCGACATTATAATGCCAAAGATCGATGGCTATGAGGTCTGTAAACAGCTGAAATCTAATCAAAAAACTCAGGGAGTTCCAGTAATCTTTATCAGTGCTTTGGATGAAACTTGGGACAAGGTGAAAGCCTTTGCTGTTGGTGGTGCTGACTATATCACCAAGCCATTCCAGGTTGAGGAAGTTTTAGCCCGTGTGGAGAATCAATTGACTCTGCACAAGCTACAAACACAACTGATTGAGCAAAATCAACTGCTGCAACAGGAAATTCGCGATCGCATTTCCGCTCAAGCTGCTTTAGAAGCCCTCAATCAAGAACTTGAAACCAGAATCCAAGCTCGCACAGTGGAACTAAGAGATTACTTAGAACAGCTACGGAACTTGGAATCGCAATTGCGTCAATCACTGGAGCGTGAAAAAGAAGTCAGTGATCTTAAATCTCGGATTATTTTTACCATATCCCATGAGTACCGTACACCTTTAATGACAATTCTATCCTCTGTGGAACTCCTAGAAAAGTACCGTCATAAATTTACTGATTCTCAGCAACTTAAACATTTTTGGCGGATCCAAGCTGCGGTCAAACATATGACTACCCTAGTCAATGATTTATTATTCATTAATCAAGCAGAATTCGATAAGTTAGAATTGAAACCAGTTGCTTTGAACTTAGTAACATTTTGTCAGGAGTTATTCTGCCCAATTAAATCAAGCCTTGGGGCTAAACATCGGCTAATATTTAGTAGTGAAAGAGACTGGGAGCCAATATTAGGAGACCCCAAAATCCTTCGACAAATTCTGACTAACATCATCTCCAATGCCATTAAATATTCTCCCGATGGTGGGACTATTTTAGTACAACTAAACGGAGATGAAGAGAAAGTCATATTACAGATAATTGATCAAGGTATTGGCATCCCTAAAGAAGACCAACCAAAATTGTTTGAGTCTTTTAGTCGTGCCAGTAATGTGGGTATAATCCCAGGAACAGGACTAGGGTTATCAATTGTCAAAAGTTGTGTAGACTCCCACGGTGGTAAGATTCACTTGGAAAGTGAAGTGGGTGTCGGAACAACCTTTACCATCACCTTGCCCAAGAATTTACCAGAAGAGGAATAAGCCGGTCACTTAATTACGCAGCAATTGGTATACAATAATAAATTGTGCCATTATTATAATCCGTCAATGCCTAAACTAAAAAGCCGCAAATCAGCTGCCAAGCGTTTTAGAGCTACTGGCAGTGGTAAAATAAGACGCCGCAAAGCGTTTAAAAATCACTTACTAGAACACAAGACCTCAGAAAGGAAGGGACGCTTGTCTAAGCTGAGCTTGGTAGACGAACGGGATGCGGATAATGTTCGCCTGATGTTGCCTTATATGTAAATCTTAACAGTAGACCATTACTGCTAACACTACTACTAAAGTAAACAAACTAGCTAGAATTAACCATGACACGGGTAAAACGCGGTAATGTCGCTCGTAAGCGGCGCAAAAAAATTCTCAAACTTGCTAAGGGGTTCAGAGGTTCCCACTCGAAACTCTTCCGCATTGCTAACCAACAAGTGATGAAAGCGCTGCGGAATGCCTATCGTGATCGCCGCAAGCGCAAGCGGGATTTTCGACGTCTGTGGATTACTCGCATTAACGCAGCAGCACGTCAAAATGGCATTAGCTACAGCCAGCTGATGGGTCAAATGAAAAAAGCCAATATCCAAATTAACCGCAAGATGTTGGCACAGCTGGCAGTGCTGGATCCAGATAGCTTTAACAAAGTGGTGGAATTAGCGGCTAAAGCTGAGTAAGCATATGCGCTACGCGCACCCTACGCGCGTCTGCGGTCAGCCTTCAGCTTTTGGCCATTCGCGTAGCGTGGCCATAGGCCAAGGCCAATCGCTGACGGCTGAATGCTTAGCAAGCTGAAAAACTTGGGTTTTGGGTAAATAGGTAATCCGTAAAGGATTAAGTTGTCGGGTGATCAAAAAACTTTGGTTATTTTGATTATTATAGATTATAATAGTTAGCTCACCCCTCTTCACTTAGTATCTTTAATTGGTATTTAATTGGTATTTAATTGGGTATTTCTTGTTCAGTTAAGTTCCTGAATTCACAGGGAATACCTTACATTTTTACCAATTTCTTTACCAATTTTGATTCCCCAACCGATGCTTAAGCAAAAATTCTTCAACTTTGGTATGGTATTCGGATTGACGGCGATGTCTTTTTTGACACCGTTACGGGTTGGGAGTGCTCAACTTGAGGAAATAGAGCAGCGGGGTCAGTTGATAGTTGCTGTCAAAGATAATCTGCGCCCTTTGGGATATAGGGATGCCGATGGCAAGTTACAAGGATTGGAAATTGACTTAGCACGACGTCTAGCAGAAGAACTGTTAGGTAATTCTGATGCGGTGGTGTTGCAGCAGGTGGGAAATCTTGACCGACTTAAGGTGGTTTTGGACGGTGAAGTTGACCTGACAATTGCTAGAGTCACAGCCACAGCACCTCGCCGCCGATTAGTGGATTTTAGTATCCCCTACTACCTGGATGGCACGGGTTTGATTACTAAAGACCCCTTAATTACCAGATTGGGTGATCTCCATAGCAGAACCATCGCCATACTCAATCATTCTAGCACAATTGCCGTCGTGCAGTATGCTTTACCGGAATCTAGGGTGGTGGGAGTAGATTCCTACCAAGAAGCGCGATCGCTTTTAGAAAATGGTAGGGCTGATGCTTTTGCTGCCGATAAGAGCATTCTCAGTGGCTGGGTACAAGACTATCCTGAGTATCGGATGCTACCAGTGTGGCTCTCGGGTGAAGCCTTGTGTGTGGTGATGCCTAAGGGGTTACAATACACCAAGCTAAAGCAGCGCGTGAATAATGCGATCGCACGCTGGCAAGCAGATGGTTGGTTAGCTCAACGAGCAACTGTTTGGGGATTACCATTAAGAAGAAAAACTGTCAAGCCTTATGAATGATACACTGCCAACTATTTATCTCTCAGTTTTGCTAGTCCTACTTGCTGGTGTTACTGTCGCTGTGCTGCGCCAAGTTCTCAAAACTCGTAAAATTGAAACCACTCTCTCTCGGTTGGAAAAAAAGCTGCAAAAAGACCGGGGGACGGTTATAGAGTATTATGAATTGGGCAGTATTTATGCGGACAAGAAGCTCTTTGGTCAAGCTATCCTACTATTTCAAAAAGCCTTGAAAGGGACTGATGCTGAGGACGAAAACCTTGCTCCTGTCTATAATGCTTTGGGTTTCGCCTATTGTGCCAAAGAACAGTATGATCTGGCTATTCGCCAGTACAAAGAAGCCTTGAAGCAAGAGCCTGGATATGTCACAGCCCTCAACAATCTCGGTCATGTTTACGAGCGCAAGCAATTAACAGCTCAAGCCTTAGAAGCTTATGATGAGGCGCTCAAGTATGACCCCAAGAATTCTACCGCTAAGCGTCGAGCAGAATCTCTCCGGAAACGCTTGGTTACACCAGCTTGAATAAAGTCAGAAGTATCAAGTATCAAGCATGAATTATCAAGGATGAATTTAGTTGTCCTACTACTTCTGGTACACCAGCGATTAAGCACAGCTTATCCATATCAAGGGTTAACCATGGTTGCTTGAGCGCTAGATTGGCAAAGGGACTCTCAGGTGGGACCTCTAACTGGCTACCCACTAAGCCTAAGCGGGATTTAAAATCACCGTTGAAGTAGAGAATATTGCCTGAGAGGGTGCTTAAGACATTGTCATTTAGAGGGACTTGCCAGCCAAACTTAGCGTGATTGTAGCTGAAGCGGCACAGGGTATTCTCTCCTTGACGGACGGTGACCCGATGTTGATATCTGGTAGGGCGTTCGCGTAGCGTGACCTTTGGTCGTTCGCATTTTTCCCAGGTGAACTCAGCTATCTCTTTTGGTAATCCCCAAATTTCTCGACCACCTGCGACAGAATCGTGGTTATCGACGTAGATGTGGGAAATCCAGCCGCCAGTTTTGCGGGAATAGCGCACTCTGCCAGCAACTACAATTAATTCACTGTATTCTAGGACTGACCCTGAGCCGTACAGGGATAGATACACCCCACCTAGAGTCTTTCCTGGCCAGAGGGAGACGATGTCAAATTCTGGGGGAATTAGCGATCGCACTCGCTCAATATCAATCAGCTGCAAGGTTTGGATGGCGTAGCCTTGTAGTGTCCAGGGTGGGTTTGGGTAAGTCATCGGAACATCCTCTAGGTAAAATGCTTAATCCGTTGATTTTTGTGAAAGGAATCCAAGATTATGCCGATTATGATAAAAATTACCAATTTAGTCAATTAGTAAAATTTACATATAATCGAGATAATCGAGAACAGTAGCACCAGCACAAGACAATGCCAGATACACATATTCGCTTTGATTGGGCAATCAAAAAACTGCTGCGGAATAAAGCTAACTTTGGTGTTTTGGAAGGGTTTATAAGTGAGTTGTTGCATTTTGATATTACCATCAAAACCCTTCTGGAAAGCGAAGCTAATCAAGAGACACTCGATGATAAAACTAACCGAGTTGATATTCTCGCTGAAACCACGGATGGCGAGCTTGTCCTGATTGAAGTACAAAACAACCCTCAACACGATTATTTCCACCGTATGCTCTACGGTGCGTCTAAGTTAGTCACCGAATACTTAGACAAAGGTCAAGAGTACGGTCAAATTAAAAAAGTCTACTCAATCAATATAGTCTACTTTAACCTGGGAATGGGAGATGACTATATTTATTCCTATCGGGGAGAGTTCATTGGGGCTAATCTCGGGGATATCCTGCAACCGACAAAAACTCAGGAATTTAAATTTCACATCAATAAAGTAGCAGATATCTTCCCAGAATACTACCTGCTGAAAGTAAGGAATTTTAAGGATTTAGCGAAAAACCCCTTAGATGAATGGATTTATTTTCTGAAAAACAGCGACATCAAAGCGGAATTTTCTGCCAAAGGAATAGCCGAAGCCAAGGAGGCGCTACGAGTTAATAATTTATCAGAACAAGAACGAGTAGCTTATGAGCGTTATATCAACAACAAGCGTGACGAAGCCAGTATCCTGAGTACCCAAGAGCTTGAGACCAAATGGCAAGTGGAACAGGCAGAAATTCGAGGGATGGAAAAAGGGATGCAACAAGGTATCCAACAAGGAAAACAAGAAGGTATTCAACAAGGTATCCAACAAGGAAAACAACAAGGAAAAAAAGAAGAAAAAATAGCAGTCGCCCGTTCCTGCCGGGAACAAGGTTTAGATGTGGAGACTATTATGAAAATCACCCAACTTTCTCGGGAAGAGATTGAATCAATTTAGAATTTAGAATGCGCGAATTTAGAATGCGCGGATTTGTAATTCACCATTCACCATTCACTCTTTCTTCCTTAATGGGGTTCCCCTGGCCAGATTTGGGTGAATGACGTTCAAGATTTACCTCTTCCCGATTCCCTGGGCACAGGGTATTTTTTAGTAAAATTTACCTATAATCGAGATAATTGAGAACAGTAGCACCAGCACAAGACAATGCCAGATACACATATTCGCTTTGATTGGGCAATCAAAAAACTGCTGCGGAATAAAGCTAACTTTGGTGTTTTGGAAGGGTTTTTAAGCGAGTTGTTGCATTTTGATATTACCATCAAAACCCTTCTCGAAAGCGAAGCTAATCAAGAGACCCTCGATGATAAAACTAACCGGGTTGATATTCTCGCTGAAACCACTGATGGCGAGCTGATCCTGATTGAAGTACAAAACAACCCTCAACACGATTATTTCCACCGTATGCTCTACGGTGCGTCTAAGTTAGTCACCGAATACTTAGACAAAGGTCAAGAGTACGGTCAAATTAAAAAAGTCTACTCAATCAATATAGTCTACTTTAACCTGGGAATGGGAGATGACTATATTTATTCCTATCGGGGAGAGTTCATTGGGGCTAATCTCGGGGATATCCTGCAACCGACAAAAACTCAGGAATTTAAATTTCACATCAATAAAGTAGCAGATATCTTCCCAGAATACTACCTGCTGAAAGTAAGGAATTTTAAGGATTTAGCGAAAAACCCCTTAGATGAATGGATTTATTTTCTGAAAAACAGCGACATCAAAGCGGAATTTTCTGCCAAAGGAATAGCCGAAGCCAAGGAGGCGCTACGAGTTAATAATTTATCAGAACAAGAACGAGTAGCTTATGAGCGTTATATCAACAACAAGCGTGACGAAGCCAGTATCCTGAGTACCCAAGAG
>NZ_JAAHHX010000055.1:12803-43141 GCF_010672065.1 Moorena sp. SIO4A1
TGCCAAAGGAATAGCCGAAGCCAAGGAGGCGCTACGAGTTAATAATTTATCAGAACAAGAACGAGTAGCTTATGAGCGTTATATCAACAACAAGCGTGACGAAGCCAGTATCCTGAGTACCCAAGAGTTTGAGACCAAATGGCAAGTGGAACAGGCAGAAATTAGAGGTATTGAAAAAGGGATGCAACAAGGAAAACAAGAAGAAAAAATAGCGGTCGCCCGTTCCTGCCGGGAACAAGGTTTAGATGTGGAGACTATTATGAAAATTACCCAACTTTCTCGGGAAGAGATTGAATCGTTGTAACTCCATTCTCTATTCCCTGTTCTCTGGGTACAGGGCTAGATTTAGTACAATTTACCTATAATAGAGAACAGTAGCACCAGCACAAGACAATGCCAGACACACATATTCGCTTTGATTGGGCAATCAAAAAACTGCTGCGGAATAAAGCTAACTTTGGTGTTTTGGAAGGGTTTATAAGTGAGTTGTTGCATTTTGATATTACCATCAAAACCCTTCTGGAAAGCGAAGCTAATCAAGAGACACTCGATGATAAAACTAACCGAGTTGATATTCTCGCTGAAACCACGGATGGCGAGCTTGTCCTGATTGAAGTACAAAACAACCCTCAACACGATTATTTCCACCGTATGCTCTACGGTGCGTCTAAGTTAGTCACCGAATACTTAGACAAAGGTCAAGAGTACGGTCAAATTAAAAAAGTCTACTCAATCAATATAGTCTACTTTAACCTGGGAATGGGAGATGACTATATTTATTCCTATCGGGGAGAGTTCATTGGGGCTAATCTCGGGGATATCCTGCAACCGACAAAAACTCAGGAATTTAAATTTCACATCAATAAAGTAGCAGATATCTTCCCAGAATACTACCTGCTGAAAGTAAGGAATTTTAAGGATTTAGCGAAAAACCCCTTAGATGAATGGATTTATTTTCTGAAAAACAGCGACATCAAAGCGGAATTTTCTGCCAAAGGAATAGCCGAAGCCAAGGAGGCGCTACGAGTTAATAATTTATCAGAACAAGAACGAGTAGCTTATGAGCGTTATATCAACAACAAGCGTGACGAAGCCAGTATCCTGAGTACCCAAGAGCTTGAGACCAAATGGCAAGTGGAACAGGCAGAAATTCGAGGTATTGAACAAGGAAAAAAAGAAGAAAAAATAGCGATCGCCCGTTCCTGTCGGGAACAAGGTTTAGATGTAGAGACTATTATGAAAATCACCCAACTTTCTCGGGAAGAGATTGAATCAATTAAGAATTAAGAATTAAGAATTAAGAATTGAGAATTGAGAATTGAGAATTAAGAATTGAGAATTTGTAATTCTACATTTTGCCTTCTACATTCTACATTCTACATTCTACATTCTACATTCATTCTTCCAGCAAGCCATCACAAAACGCCTTCAGTTCCGGATTGACAGAACTATTCCTAAAATAACTACCTAAGCAAGCGCAACCCCTAGCTAAGAGTCCATCCAAGGTGTCCACCCGCCACAGCTTGATGGTATCCTCGTTGATGGTATCCTCGTCTATGGTAGCCAGTTGCCTCCCATCTGGGTGGAACACCAGGCGAGTCCCCTCGAATTGGGCAATTTGCCTACCCGCTAAATCCCACAGGCGCACGGTACTGTCATTTCCAGCGCTAGCAAGCAATTGACCATCCGGGCTAAATTCTACCTGGTCAACTTTACTGTGATGGTCTGTAAATGCTTGGACTTGACCAGTGTTGACATCCCACAATCTCACCATTCCATCCTCTCCAGCGCTAGCCAGCACCTGACCATCCCGGCTAAATTCCACCTGGCTAACCTGACCCTGATGCCCCTTCAATTCTTGGACTTGCCTAGTTTTGATATCCCACAACCTCACGATTCCGTCAACTCCAGCGCTAGCCAGCAGCTGACCATCCCAGCTTAATGCCATCTGCCAAACCCAACCCCGATGCCCCTTCAATTCCTGGACTTGCGCAGTGTTGAGATCCCACAACCTCAGGATTCCGTGCTGTCCAATGCTAGCCAGCAGCTGACCATCCCGGCTGAATTGCAACTGCTTAACCCAACCCTGATGTCCCTTCAATTCCTGGACTTGCTCAGTGTTGAGATCCCACAATCTCACCATTCCATCCTCTCCAGCAATAGCCAGATGCTGACCATCCCGGCTGAATTGCAACTGCTGATCGCGATCCCGATGCCCCTTCAATTCCTGGACTTGCGCAGTGTTGAGATCCCACAACCTCACCATTCCGTGCTCTCCAATGCTAGCCAGATGCTGACCATCCCGGCTGAATTGCAACTGCTTAACCCAACCCTGATGCCCCTTCAATTCCTGGACTTGTCCAGTCTTGAAATCCCACAACCTCACGATTCCGCCCTCTCCAGCGCTAGCCAGATGCTGACCATCCCAGCTGAATTGCAACTGCCTAACCCTACCCTGATGCTTCCATAGTCTAGGATACTGAATGTGGTCAAGAATCTGTTGTAAAGCGAGTATTGGACTAGCAGCGGGATAGTCTTTCAAGGGAGTATTTTTCGTCACCATTGCTTTCAAAGCTTTCCCGGTCTCCATAGCTGCTATTAAGGCATCAAACGGGCTATGCTTCAATTTAAATTGATTAAGATGTTCAACTCCTGCTCGTTCTAGTTTTGTTGCTTCTCTGGCTCGGTTAATTTCTTGTTGGGCAGCTTCTAGTTTTGCTGCTTCATCATATCTCTTACGAATCGGGTCTACTAAATAATCATGAACCAACTGATATAAGTCTTCTGTTCCTAGTGGAATATTAAACACTAAACCCGAGGCTACTATAATCTCCAAAATCATCCTGATCTGCTCTAGGTTTAAGGTCAAACCAGTAGCTAATTGAGTCGCGGTTATTAAGGGTCTCAGTTGCTTGTTGTCGGTCAATATAAACAACAATTTCCAGGTAATTTCTCGGTATTTCGATCCACAATCCGTAACCACAGCGTCCAGATAACGCTCTACTAGTTTTTCCTTATCGCCCCCTTGCTTATACCTCTCCAAGGTGACAATTCCCTCGGTTTCTAATTGTGCTCCCACCACCTGCAATTCAATCGGTCGCACTTCTCCCGTTTCTGCTGCTAAATCTTTCACCAATTGCTCAATTAACTTTGGTTCTAAGGGAAACTTAGCCTGGTCCGTTAACCGTTCAATCACCGCTTTGGCCTGGGATTGAGTAAAATTCCCTAAGTAATAGATGACATCCTTGCTGAGGATATCATTATTGACAACATCTAAACTAATCAGGCGGTTGTTACATTCTAATAAATAATAGATATAATCTTGCCGCAAAGCCAGAATCACCTTCACGGCCTCAAGGTCTAGACAGTCTTTTAAAAATTGATAAAAAACTCGCCGCTGCTGTGGCTGAGGATACTGAAAGAAAAATTCTTCAAACTGGTCGAAAATTAGAACAGTCAGTCGATTAGTGTCAGCCTTGTATCCCAGCTGGTGGAGAATTTTTCCCAGAATTTCTTTTCCATCTCCTCTCTGGTCTGTTCCAATTATCCTTTTAGCCAAGCTATGCTGCCACCGTTTATAAACTGTCAGCAACACTGGCTCCACATCCCGAGCAGAAATAATCTCTTGCTGTAATCTCGGAATTAAACCAGACTGAAGTAGAAAACTTTTACCCACGCCAGAGGAGCCACAAATTACCGTTAGTTTGTGGTCTTTGCGAGCAATACGCTCAACTAAGTCATTAATCGCTTGTTCTCGACCAGAGGCAGCAATGCGATCAGCCACTTGAGTATCCCTGATGCGTTGGTTGAGGGACAATTGACCAACCCCCACAAATGCCCGAAACCGGAACTGATACTCGATTGATTGCTGGTATGCTTTAACTGAGAACGCTTTTTGATACTCCCCTTGGTCAAAGTAGAGCTGTCGCAATTCTCTGAGAATTTTAATATATAGATAGGGATTAAAGTTAGGATTGGTGTGGTATTGGGCTTCCTCTAGATGCCAAATCCCGTAGTCGGGTTCACCGAGATGGTTGTAGGCTCTGGCTAAGGATAAGCGATACCAACCTTGATGAAGTCCCCACGCCCAGTCCAACTGCTCGAGAGTCAGGTCACCAGGGCGTTGCACAGAATGCTGGGCATCGGTAAGGATGTCCAGTGCTTTAGTGGCCAATTTCTTGACCCGAGGCCATTGGGAGCGAGCAATGGCGACTTGTGCCGCTAGAAAGCCGTAATCATGGGCAAGCCAGACCGGGTTGGGATATTTTTGATGGAGGGTTAAGGCTTTTTTAGCTAACTGATATAACTCATGCCATAGCCCTAGTCTTTGTAGAATTTCCCCCAAGGGATTGATAAACTTAGCTACTAAGTCGAAACGCTTGGCTTGATCAAAGGCTTTATGCGATCGCATAAAATATTCCCTAGCCCGTAGGCAATTTTCCTTACCCTGATTCCGGTCTTGATCGGCATAGCTATGGTACAATTGCCCCATATGGAACAGAACACATCCGTATCGAATGAAATGGTTCCCAACGGCAGAGCGGTGAGAGGGGTAAGCTTCCAGAATACCTTTCCACAGCTCTATACTTCGTTGATAATGCTCTTGGGACTGGTTGAGATCATCGGGAATTCCTCGACCTAAGATAAATTCCACACTGGCTTCTAAGTCTGTCTCTAATGGTACCTGGCGATGTTGCAAGTCTTGCCAAGCTTGGCGTAAGTCAGCCAGCTGCTGGTTACTGATATTCTGTCCATGGTGAAGACCCCCAGCGGCTCCAGCGGCTAAGACTTGAGCAAACCCAAGATCAGTAACCTGTTTGATAAATTTAATTACTTTAGCGGTAGAGATTTGAAAGTTCAGGGTTGAACCGGTTCCCCAACTGGCCAAATCCCTGGCAGAGCGCAGGAATTGGGAATAGACTCGATCATCTACCCAAAATAAAACCGGGACATGGAACTGTTTGCGAAACTCTTCCCGGACTCGATTGGCTAATCTCAGCAGTTGCTCAAGGTTCCTTACCACCTCAAAGCCATACACCATAATCCCTTGGGGCGGTTGTTGTCCCAGTTGGGATTGAATCTTGCTGTATATAGTCCTGTAGAGCTGGGTCACCTCGGGAGTTAACCCAATCGGTAAAATCTCTACCGAACAAACCTCTGCCAGCTGTTGAATCAACTGGTCTCGCCACTGGGTATAATTACAATGGGCAAAGATTAAGGAAAATTCCTGTTCACTGGCTCCCATTTCCATTGCCCAAGCCAGCTGCTTCAATAGCTGTTGATGATTAGCTTGTTGGTGATGATCCTCTGGCTTACTATTAGTCATTGAGTTATGGCAATCGGTGTCATGGTGTTTCCAAATTCAACAGACCAATAATTACCAATATCAATCTCAAAGCGCATTCTTGCTAACCCAATTGCCAATTCCCGATTCCCGATTCCCGATTCCCGATTCCCGATTCCCTCTCCTACAACTTGCCCGTTTCTACCAAAATCGGATTGACTGTAAACCAAGACCCTTGAGTGTCATAGTATTCATACACAAATAGACTACGCACCAGTACTCGATAATGGTCGTCACCACTTACTTCTTGGTTCTGATGCACCTGACGCAATAATTTCCACTCCTCTTCATCAATAGCTAATCGGATTTTATTGCAGCGACTACCAATAACCTGGTCTAACCCTGCCCGGGATAGGGGTAACTTGCCCTCCAGCATAATCCAATCCCGAAGCATTGCCAGTAACTCCCGCACATGACCACCACTGATAGCACAGAGTTTGTCAAGGGTTTCTGGTGCATCAAACACTTCCGGAATCCCCTGCAACCGTTGCGCTGGTGCTAGCTTAGGGAAAGCTCTAGCCATTACCATTGCTCTGAGCTGCGCCATTCCTTCCTCACACTGCTTACCATTCCGTTGCGTCACTGGCACCATGGGCAACACCTTCGGCTCAACCCCGAAACGATTGGTAAGCCGAACGATATCATTACAGAATCGTAGCCCTAGGGGCATGGTATAAATCACATGACAGTGGAGTTGGCGCAACTGTTCTCCCCGGTCTACAAATAAATATTCCGGTTGTGGTCTCCCCCAAGACTTCGGCACAATTTCCACCCGGTCAAGGTTATCCACGATTACCACTAGTCCCCGTTTTCCCTGGTGTTGGAGTTGAGCGATCGCAGGTTCAATCAACTCCGTATTAATGACATCAATAATGGTTTTGGTACGAGGTTCAATATAATCCCGCAACCGATTACGCAAGGTTGGGCTATTTTTAGCTTTCGTGGTAATCTTGGCAATCCCTGCCGATAAAGAATACTCTCCCTGTTTTTCCTTGACCCCAAACTCACCAACCTTGGGAATCTTAACCTCAACCCCAGTCACATCGGAACCCAACAATGTGGTAATTTCCTCTAGGAAAGCTTTAAAGCCTTTTAGTTGTAAGTTAACCTGGCTAGCTTCCAAACTTTCACTGACCTGGCGAGCAATAACTAATAAAATATCCCCCACATCCACATCATTCATCTCCAAGTCTTGATCCGACTCGAAGTAAACCACATGAAAGTCTTCTTTTAGCAACTCAGCCTTGAGTCGAGATAATTCCGTAGACTTACCACAACCAATATGTCCGGTAAATAATTGACAGGTGGGCTGGTCTTCCGAGAATAGAGTAATTTGCGCTTTCAGTTGCTCAATCAGTGCTCCCCCCCGGACAGAAGAAAAATCGATATAGAGCTTCTGGTCTTCTGCCTGGGTGAGATCGAGGGTTTTGCTTGGGTTAGTGGCTTTGTAAAACTGGGTGAAATTTAGAGTCATCAGGCGTGGGGTGTGGGGTGTGGGGTGTGGGGTGTCAGATCATCAAGGGTTCAAGACTGTATATGTATCATAAGTAATGCTGCGAGTTCTAATTCGTTTTTGGGTACACTAATAGGTAATTTTTGTCTATAGTAATCCATTGCACTAAGGGTAGGCTAATTTAAGCAAGTGCGATCGCATCAGCCTCTGAACCTGGTGATTGAGCCTCTGAATCTCGTGAACGAGTCTCTGAATCTCGTGAACGAGTCTCTGAACCTAATCAGCCACTTGTGTAAAGTAATCTATAGCCTTTCTCATCCTGATCAGGTATATTTAATTTTCTTACTCCTATTCCCTGTTACCTGCTGCCTACTCCCTACTCCCTGCTCCCTGCTCCCTGTTCCCTCTCCCCAGTCTTATGCACAATTTCATTCCTCCAGAACGCTTTTTCCCTTATCTGACCTGGACTGATATCGAACAGATGCCAGACAAAGAAAATGTTGTGATTATTCAGCCGGTCGCTTCCATTGAGCAGCATGGCCCCCATTTACCGCTGATTGTAGATGCGGCGATTGGGGTGGGAGTCTTGGGCAAAGCCTTAGGCTGCTTAGACCGAGAAATCCCGGCTTATGCTTTGCCTCCCCTTTATTACGGTAAATCTAATGAGCATTGGCATTTTCCTGGCACCATTACCCTTAGTGCTCAAACCTTGCTAGCGGTGCTGATGGAAATGGCTGATAGTATCTATCGGTGTGGGTTTCGGAAGTTAGTACTGATGAATTCCCATGGCGGACAACCCCAAGTGATGGAAATTGCAGCACGGGATATTCACCAGAAGCATGAAGACTTTATGGTCTTCCCCTTGTTTACCTGGGGCGTGCCTAACATGGCCAAGGAATTAGCCACCCAGAAAGAATTAGAATTAGGGATTCATGGGGGGGATTTAGAAACTAGTCTCATGCTCTGTCTACTCCCCGGTCAAGTGAAAATGGATCGGGCAGTAAAGGAATATCCCCAGGGATTGCCCGAGGATAGTCTATTGAGTATGGAAGGACAATTGTCCTTTGCTTGGCTGACCAAGGGGTTGACTCAGAGTGGAGTACTCGGGGATGCCACAGCAGCAACTGAGGAAAAAGGCGATCGCTTATTAGCCTCTCTTTGTGATGGTTGGGTAAACGTGATTCGGGATATCTATCGGTTTCAGCAGCCTGATGTAACGAAGAGGTGATGGCTGGCGGGAATCGGGAATCGGGAATCGGGAATCGGGAATCGGGAGGGTTGGGAGGGTGGGAAGTGTGGGGAGAGGGGGAGGTGTGGGAGGTGTGGGAATAGCCAAGAGGCAAGAGTAACCCACCCCTAACCCCTCCCAGGAGGGGAATACAAGAGGCAAGAGTAACCCACCCCTAACCCCTCCCAGGAGGGGAAGGCAAGAGGCAATGGTGCGCCCTTGTCCCATAGTGCTGCATCGCTTTTATGATAGTGTTTTCGTCAATTTTTCTGCCCTGAGCGGGAGTTTACTGTTCCGAAGTTCTCCACAACTCCAGGCTGATCAATGCGGATGGCGAGACTCGAACTCGCATGGCTTTCGCCACACGCCCCTCAAGCGTGCGTGTCTACCATTCCACCACATCCGCTAATAACTCATTTCGTAGGATAACATACAACAGTACTGAGCTGCAAAGCCTAGCTCAAAAAATGCTGTCAAAATTGAAGGGAGTAGGGAGTAGGGAGTAGGGAGTAGGGTAAGAGTTTGTTTAGTCTGGGTCTCGGAGGTGGGTAGGGGGGGAATGGGTAAAAATCCTGTCTACCTCACTCGTGATGACAATTGCGATAGTTTATAAACTATGTTCCTCCCCACACTTCCCACACTTCCCACACTTCCCACCCTCCCCACACCTCCCCATCAATCTTAGTTTTAAATCTCAAATAAAAACCCTATATAGCCAAGCTATTCTATGAAATTTTCAAAGATCTTAATTGCCAATCGTGGGGAAATTGCCTTACGGATTATCCGAACCTGTGAGGAGATGGGGATTCCCACCGTTGCAGTTCACTCCACCATTGACCAACACGCTCTTAATGTCCAACTCGCAGATGAAGCGGTTTGTATCGGGGACCCCCCCAGCAACAAAAGTTATTTAAATATACCTAATATTATTGCTGCAGCCCTCACTCGCAACGCCACTGCCATTCATCCAGGCTATGGTTTCCTATCAGAAAATGCCCGTTTTGCTGAAATCTGTGCTGATCATCAGATTTCTTTCATCGGCCCTACCCCAGAAGCGATCCGAGCCATGGGGGATAAATCTACGGCCAAAGAAACCATGCAACGAGCTGGTGTGCCCACAGTGCCCGGAAGTGATGGATTAGTCAGCTCTGAGCTTGAAGCTCATGCGATCGCATGTCAAATTGGGTATCCTGTGATGATTAAAGCCACTGCTGGTGGTGGAGGAAGGGGTATGCGCCTGGTACAGGATGACAGCCAATTGATTAAACTCTTCCAAGCTGCTCAAGGAGAAGCCCAAGCTGCCTTTGGTAATGGCGGGGTATATATTGAAAAATTTATTCAACGCCCTCGCCATATCGAGATTCAAATTTTAGCTGATAGTCACGGCAATGTAATCCACTTGGGTGAGCGAGACTGCTCGATCCAACGCCGTCACCAAAAGCTACTGGAAGAAGCCCCTAGCCCAGTGCTTGACCCAGAATTGCGGGAAAAGATGGGTAATGCTGCGGTAATGGCCGCTAAGTCCATCAATTACGTTGGAGTTGGCACAGTAGAGTTTCTCTTAGATGCCTCTGGTGAGTTCTACTTTATGGAAATGAACACCCGAATTCAGGTAGAACACCCAGTCACCGAGATGATCACCGGTCTAGACTTGATCGCCGAACAAATTAAAATTGCTCAAGGGGAGAAACTAAGCCTGACCCAAGACCAAGTTACTCTCAAAGGTCACGCCATCGAATGTCGGATCAATGCCGAAGACCCAGACCACAGTTTCCGTCCCCAACCAGGACGAATTAGTGCTTACCTACCACCAGGAGGACCATGGGTGCGCATGGATTCCCATGTTTACCCCGATTACGAAATCCCCCCCTATTACGACTCTCTGATTGGCAAATTAATCGTTTGGGGTCCCACCCGTGATGCTGCCATTCAGCGCATGAAACGAGCCTTAAGGGAGTGTGCCATTACCGGAGTCACCACCACCCTGACTTTCCATCAAAAAATCCTAGAGACACAAGCCTTTCTTGAGGGTCAAGTCTATACCAATTTTGTCGAGAAGGAGATGATGAACTGAACCGCAGCTATGCTGAAGGCAGAGAGCAGAATTAAGCTGTTGTGCATTTAAATTCCACAACAGCTTAGTCAACTAGTCAAGCAGCATAAAATTATTAAAATTTTTGTTAAATAAAGTTTAAATTAAATTCAAATAAATTAATTATCTTATAAAATATCCCTTGTCAAAATTTTGATTTTACTAGGGAAGTATAAAAATGTTGAGTGAAGTATTGAACAAAAAACACACCAAGAATTTTTGGGTATACGATGCAGATAAGAATGGATATGTGGAAAAAGCCGACTTAGAGCAATGCGCTCGTAATCTGGCTTTGCTACGAGGTTGGAAAGCTGGAATGCCAGAATTTGAAGATATTAGTGCCAAATATGCGGCAATTTGGCAGAAATTATTCCAGCCTGCCGATATCAATGGTGACGGAAAAGTAGAATTGGAAGAGTATCTGAAGGTGGCCGACAAATCGATTGCTAATTTTCCTAATTCAGCAGAACTTCAAGAAGCTCATAGTGCTAAAGCAAACATTATCTTCAGTATCTTGGATAGCAATGGTAATGGTACAATTAGTCTGGCGGAATACAAACAATTTTGTAAAGCAGTACAGCTCGACGAAGATATTGCTGAAGTAGCTTTTGCCAAGTTAGATCAAAATGGAGATGGAGTGATATCTAGTGATGAATACTTAGAAAGAAGTAAGGAATTTCATACAAGTGATGACCCTAATGCACCTGGTAACTGGCTTTACGGCTCCTATGAATAATTGGAATGTAACCTTCAACCTTCAACCTTCAACCAAACAACCTTCAACCTTCTAAATCATCATCCTCAGGATTCCCTGCTGACCTAAAAGAATTTCCCGCAGCAGGCTGAAAATCCCTACCCAAATAATTGGGCTAATATCAACCCCACCAATGGGAGGGACAATTTTACGCATTGGCACTAAAAAGGGTTCCGTTGGCCAAGCTACTAGATTAAATGGCAAACGATTTAGGTCTACCTGAGGATACCAGGTCAGAACAATGCGAAAGATAAACAAGAAGATCATTAGTCCTAGTAACGGACCAAGAGTCCAGATAGCAATCGTAGCAGCAGTCATGGCTTATTTATTCTAATGATCACAATTGTATTGCCGGTGCCACCTTCAGCGGTCAGCGGTCAGTGGTCAGTGGTCAGCGGTCAGCTTATTTTATTCAAAAGCACCTCAAGTACAGTGGCACAGGCTTCTAGCCTGTGAGCCCTAGCGGATTAGCTGATAACTGATACGCGACACGCTGATAACTGATAGCTGAATGCTTACCTGCCGCCTTAGGTGGCTAGGTGGCTTACCAGTGTCCTTGTGATTGTAGTTAATTTAATTTAAAGTTTCTCAATAATAGTATCATGTTCTTGTAAGCATTCAGCTATCAGCCGTGAGCCAAAGGCTCACGCTACTTGAGGTGCCGTCAGCTAATCAACGGGTAGTAAACCAGCTGGGGGGTGCTGGTACGGCTGGTTTAAAATCCCTGCTGGTTTTACTCATCCGACCCCGTGCAGTTATGGCTCCTGCTAGCACCTCAAGTAGCGTGGGCGTAGCGCATAAGCTGATAGCTGAATGCTGAATGCTTAATCAAAAACAAGGTTTACAAATTAACTAGGAGTTTTTATGACACCTTCATTAGCCAACTTTTTGTGGAGTTTACTTTGGGGTACTGCCATTGTGGTTATTCCTGCCACTGTGGCACTAATCGTCTTTAGCCAGAGCGATAAGATCAAAAGATCATAACAAAATCTCTACTATCTATGCCTTAAACGAACTAAGGCGGAGCTTTGATAGCAGGAAATTGAGTGGGTTCACAACCCGCTCAATTTTTGTATTCAGAATCTCTCCTGATCCAGGAGTAAAATGGTTGTTCTCCAGTTACAGTAGAGTGTAAGACCAAGAACTCGCTACCATAAGACTGGCCATAGGAGAGTAGCAATGGTAAATTTTGGGTTTAATTCAGCTAGCCTTTTGGGCATATTATTAATGCTTGCCGGAGCAGGACTCTATTTCCTGCGCTCGGTTCGTCCAGAACTAGCCAGAGACCATGATATCTTTTTCACTGTGGTCGGGGTAGTTTGTGGCTTTATTCTGGTGACTCAGGGATGGCGACTCGATCCGATTTTGCAGTTGAGTCAGCTGTTGTTGAGCGGTACAGCAATATTTTTTGCTGTGGAAAGTCTGCGGTTACGGGGCGTTGCCACCAAAAAAGCCCGGGAAGATGCTGGTTTTGAAGACCGTCAGCGACCAGTTAGCCGTAACTATTACCGGGAAGAACCACAAGAGGCTAATGTTTATGATGAATACGATGAACTAGAGCCGGTAGAGCAGCGATACTCCAACCCTCGCTTGCGGCCCACAGCAGATTCCAGGGAAAGGCGCACAGACCGTTATGAAGTAGAAACCCGTCGTTCAAGGAGTCGAGGGAGTTTAGAGGAATCCAGGCTAGAAGAGCGATCGCGTAAACGCCGCCCTCGTTCTAATGGTCAGTTTTCAGAACGACCTAGAGAGACCTGGCAGGCTCAGTTAGATAGTGATTGGGAAGACAGACCATCTCGTAGTAGACGTTCTCGTCCTTCGGAACAATCTGTGGAACGACCTGTAGAACGATCTGTAGACACTTGGGAAGCTAAGTTAGATCGGGATCTAGACAGAGATCTAGACAGAGATCTAGACAGGGATAGGGAAGACAGACCCGTTCGCCGTAACCGTTCTCGTCGTGAATCTACAGAAAACTATGACTCAGGAAACTATGACTCAGAAAACTATGACTCACAGATAGCCTCAAGGGAAAGAAAGCGTCGTACCACCCCAAGGGAAGAAACATCCTCTAACTACTCAGACCAAAGTGATTATGTGGATTACAAACCCATCGACCTGTCTGAAGAAGATGATGAGCCGTTAGGACCTTTTGAGTACTAAGAAAACTAGCTATCAGCTATCAGTGATCAGCTATTAGCCATTAGCTATCAGTGATCAGCTAATGGCTGAGGGCTGAGGGCTGAGGGCTGACCACTGACCGCTGACTGCTGACCCCTTAGCCCCCTATGGTATCAAAACAGCGAGGTATTCGGAACAGAAGTTGCTAGACCCTAGGTCTTGTGTTGGATCTAGCTGATGGGATTGACCTTTGGTCACGCTACGCGATCGCATTCAACAAAAACTATCCTCTTGATCCATTACACTCCCGACTCCCGACTCCCGACTCCCGATTCCCGATTCCCGATTCCCTGTTCCCTACTCCCTGCTCCCTATTCCCTACCTACCACCAAATCCCACAACGCATCAATACCACTGCCCACATACTCTGAATCCTGGTGTTGTTCAATCCATTCAATTACAGTAGGGAGAACATGATTAGATGTTTTGCCCAAATCGCCCAAGCCATAGGCTGCCCTCCGACTCACATAAGACTTATCATCCATTAGTTCTGCTAGTAGGGTGCTGACTACAGTTTCTGAGCTATTGCCCAAATTGACCAAGGCTTCCGCTGCCCTGACACGCACATAAGACTCATCATCCTGAAGTCCTGCTAGGAGAGCATTGACTACCGTTTCTGAGCTGTTGCCCGAATAGCCCAAGGTCAGGGCTGCGTTCCCACGCACACCATCATCATCATCCATTAGCCCTGCTAGGAGGGTGCTGACTACCGTTTCTGAGCTGTTGCCCAATTGGCCCAAGGCATAGGCTGCCCTCCAACGCACAAAATAATTATCATCCATTAACCTTGCTATTAAGGCGCTGAGTACCGTTTCTGAGCTGTTGCCCAAATAGGCCAAGGCATGGGCTGTCTTCTGACGCACAACATAACTATCATCCATTAGCCTTGCTAGGAAGGCGTTGACTACCGTTTCTGAACTGTTGCCCAATTGGCCCAAGGCTATGCCTGCAACCACAAGTACATCAGAATCATCATCGATTAGCCTTCCTAGGAGGGCATTTATTACAGTTTCTGAGTTGTTGCCCAAATTGCCCAAAGCTATGGCTGCGCTCCCACGCACAGAAGAATCATCATCCATTAGCCTTGCTAGGAGGGCATTTATTACAGTTTCTGAGCTGTTGCCCAATTTGCCCAAGGCTTCCACTGCCTTCTCACGCACAACAGCATCATCATCCTTTAGGCGTGTCAACAATGTTGTAATTACCTGATCTTTTTCCCCTAACTCGTGTCGATACTTCAGCAATCGTTCCTCATCAATTAAATCCGATTGATCCTTCAACATCTCTAGAGCTTGTATCTCAAAATCCGTTTCATACAAACTACAAATTATCTGATAAACTTGTTGGTAAACCCTCTCGCCAACCCGCTTCTCACTACTCACCTCAAACTCAACCAACCGCTCTAAAATTTCTTCCACTAAGCCACTATCAGTACTCCGTAAATTTTTCGGGTCTTCCGCCAAACAATTACCAGCAAACAACAAATCCCGATGTAACCACTGCTCATAGTTACTCTTATTAGTCAAAACTGCCCGAATTGCCTTCGCCGCATTTTTCGGTTTTTGTTGTGCTATCAGCAATAGTAACACTTCGCGCCAATGGGAGTCATGTAAATGCTCCCGAATATGATTCAAAACAATATCGAAATCATACTCATTCTCGGCTTGATAGTTAATCTCCTGAGCACACAAATATTCTTGAAACGTCTTATGGACAAAACCATAACAATCTTGCCCTTGTTCATTCAATAAACCAGTGCGCTTCTGGATCAACTCTACAAACCGTTTTGCCTCTTGCTTAGCTTTATACAAATCCACCTGCTTCAAGGTTTTAATCTGCTCAGCCAATTGCTTAATCAACTCATCTTTGTCAATTAACGTGCCACTGTCGTTATCTTCAGCATCTCCCTGAGTATGAATCCAATAGGCCAACCATTCCATCAATCGGCGTAAATCATCCAAGCTCAAATAGCTCAACCACTTATCACTACTTAATTCTTTATTAGCATCCCAAGAGGTTAACAAGGTTTCCACTGCTTTGTCATAAAGCTTATACCGTTCCTTGGGCAATACCGCTTGATACCGATGAATTAATGCAATAATTGTCAACAATAACGGATTCCGTGCCAATAGCTTAATCCGGTCATTATCATCCAGAGCCTTTCGTAAACTCTCCTTGCGCCTTTGAGCTTCTGCTTGGTCTTGAAAGCGACTGTTATACCAGTTATCAATAAACGCGGAAATCTTGCTATCATCAAAGGGTTCAATTTGATAGTGGGGAAATTCCTCAGTGCGGAAAAAATCCCGGCGATAACCAGCCGGTCTAGAGGTAATAATAGCGCGATTTCTGTCAAACTGTCCCAAAAAATTCTCGATGCGCCTGACTACATTATTGCGTTTAGCCTCTTCTGCTACTTCATCCAAACCATCCAGCAATATCAACGCCCTACCATCAGACAACCAATGCTCAAAAAATCCCACTGGTAACCGTTGCACTGACATGCTGTTTTCCGCAAACCCACGAGCATAGTCGATCAGGTTTTTATCGAGATTTATCCCAAAATCTCGCATCCTAATTAAAATCGGTAACCAGTCCGTATCACGATCTAATCCTAAAAGCTCAGGCTTGCTCTCAGCCAAGATTACTGCAAAATAACTCATCAACGTGGTTTTTCCAGAACCAGGCGCACCCAATATCACCACTCGTCTCGACTGACTTTGGCTCAATAGCTGCTGAGCTAAGAATTTCCTACCAGTCGTCTTTCTTGACAGCGCCCTTTCCGGTTTTTCGGCACTTTCTGCTGCTAAAAACTCCCGCTCCCAAGCGCCAGCAGTTGATACCTCTTCCACCACATCGGGCATTACAAAAATTTGCGCTAACTTCTCCGATTTCTCTACTTCTTGCCCAGGCACAGCAATGCCAGCAAATTTAACATCATCAAACCAGTTAGCCAACTGCTCACAATAATCCTGTTTAGCTACCTGAAATTTTAGATAAGTAACAGTATGCTCAAAATAAGCATTAACAAATTTTTCTATCCAAGTCGTGAGACTATCTTGATTTAGTTTAATATTAGTCGTTTCTGCTTCTTGTAGAAATACTCTGATTAAAATCTCCCGATCAGGCTGCCCTTGATTAATTAACGGTTTCTGTAATTCTGCTAAAACTGCTGCATTAGTAAAATAGCTCCCCAAAAAATTTTTAACTCCATTCAATCCATCCGGGGGAGCGTGAAAAAATAATAGCTGGCTCGGTTCCAGTTGTTTTTCCCATTCCTTAACTGCGTCTTCTCCCGCTTTGATTGCCTTCTCTACATCGTTTTTAGTCAGAGCTTTAACTATACGCTTCCCTGCTTCCCCCGCAACAGTACCTAACAAAGGTGACGCTATTTTCGATAGTTCCAAACCAGCTAAAAAGGAGAATGGTTCCATAATTTATAGGTAATTATGTTCGATGCTATTAATTATAGCAATTTAGGGAGCAGGGAGTAGGGAGTAGGGAGTAGGGAGTAGGGAGTAGGGAGTAGGGAGTAGGGAGTAGGGAGTAGGGAGTAGGGAATCGGGAATCGGGAATCGGGAATCGGGAATCGGGAAAAAATCCTGTGCAGCTCACTAATAGTATGATAAACGATAGAATTTATAAATTATAAATTATAAATTATAAATTATAAATTATAAATTATAATTTATCAAAAAATGCGATACTCTGAAATAGGCGCTATGGGATTTACCTTAGGCTACGCTACGGGATGCTCGGTACGATCCGCTACGCGATCACTAATACAAAAATAACCAAAAAAAACTAAATTAATATTTTTTATATATACCCCAAAAATAAAAAAAATAAAAAATACTTGACAAAATAAATAATTATTTATTAACATAAATATGTCACCAATACAACAGCAAAACAACTTATGGACATCGAAAACTTTCTCCAAAATTTCGAGTATAACCCCAACAATCCTAATCTCCCTGAATCATTTGGCCAACCCCAGCCAGGACGGAAGCAAATCAAACATATATTGATCGGTTCTCCCAAAATTGTGCGGGTCACAATCTATAGCCTTTATAGCCGTGGCTACGCCCAAGTTGATGAGTGGAGCACTCCTCAACCTATCGGAAATTCTGGTGAAGTGATCAGTATTTTGATTCGACATCTGTTGGTAGATTAAGATAGCAACTTGCCAGGGATGCCAATCCCTGGAGACAGGTCAAAATTCAGGATAAAGTACGAAGTCTAAAACATAAGTTTGTATGTTGTTGATTGGGATAATTTCCCGATGAATTGGTGAACACATAGTCAAGAACCCTAGGGCTCTTGACAATTACAACAAATAATTCGGTCAAGGATTGGAATTAACCAGAACTTGACCGAATTTTTTTATTGTGATGAGGGAACAGGGAACAGGGAACAGGGAGTAGGGAGTAGGGAATCGGGAATCGGGAATCGGGAATCGGGAATCGGGAATCGGGAATCGGGAATCGGGAATCGGGAATCGGGCAGTAACGCACCACTGGGTCAAGCAGCTTTAATGACATGCACTCACATCACCCACAGCACCCATAGTGGTAATGCAATAGTTTTTCTAACTCTCCACGTTAAACACTCATATCACCCCTGGTGTTAATGCAATAGTTTTTCTATCCGACCACCCTCATAACCCTCATTGCCCTTACAACCCCTGACGTTAATGCAATAGTTTTTCTGGCTGACCACCCTCATAACCCTTATAACACTCATGATGCTTTCGATACTTCTCACCCACCCCTTGCATCTTTTAAAAAATCGTGTTAAAATAACAATATCGTAAACACAATGGTTTTACCGCCATGATGATTTCTACCGCACAAGCCGCTGAATTACTAGGTATCTCTGCCACTCGCGTCCGTTTCCTGTTGAGCAAGGGCAGAGTCAAAGGAGCTTATAAGGTCGGTAGAACTTGGGTAATTCCCTTATTTGATGGCATGCCAGTGGTCACCCCTGGTACTCGCGGACCAAAGCGGAATTGGTCAAAGCGCACAAATTACACTAAGGCCGTCATCCACGTGAATCAAAAAGTCATTCGCCAAAATCACAACACTGGCGAACGCAATCCGGTGATTACCGTAAAACGAGGCTCTAAAAACACTTACGGTCATACTGTCGAAGTCAATGGCCCCTGTCGGGTGATGTATCGCCCAGATGAGCCTCTACATTGTGGAGCACGGGTATGGATTGAGACAATTTCTGACTTTAAGGTGATCGCCTAAGCTGTTGTGCATTTGACTTAGACTCAGTTATAAAAAAGTAAGCATTAATGATAGCTGATAGCTGATACGCGACACGCTGATAGCTGAAAAACCATCAAACCCTATCCCCCTGTTCCCTACTCCCTACTCCCTGCTCCCTTGTAGTTAAACCAAACTACTCCCGACAGATCAAGCTTGCCTGGGTAATTTCTTCCAATTCAACCGCTTTCAACAATCGGGACCAAGCCTCAGCAAACGTAGCATTTTGTAGATTACTACAACGAAGTTTAGCTGCTTGATTCAAGGCATCATACCAAATGCCATTTTCAGCATAAACTGTCATTAGCTTCTGCTGTGAGTTTGTTGTATCTAATCGATGCTTAAACTCTGGCAATTCAACCCGTTTCAACAGTCCTCTAATAAACAAAACCGAGTCATCGTAAAACGAGTCTGGGGAATTACAATCAACGATCAGATACCAGCGATACCACTTACCAACCTTTAAGGAGTAGGGAATAGGTATGCTAAACACACCAGACCGACTTGGCAAAGTAACAGGGAGATATTTTGGAGCAAGCTTGGTGTTAGTTTTTGAATCCTGCAAGGAAAATTCCCCAGAAAGCCCCCTCTCAACAGGTTCAGATTGATAGGAAACATGAACCCAGATAGTCGGAGACTCATTAACTGTCAATCCCCTACTATCTTTAGCGATCACAGGAGTCATCCTAAGGTTTCCTCCCATTTCAGAAACAGCCATAGGACAATATCCACGATTACCTGTACCTCGCCTACGTCCGCTCGGCGCATCACCTGAATAATCTGGCTGTTTAAACTCTACTGCTATAGATTCAGCCCTATTGCCAGTGGATTCCATCAATTGCGCTTGTGCTGGGTAGCTAGTGAGAGTCGTCAGAGCAAACGCAATCCCATAAAGCAGTTTAATTTTAACCATTGTCAACTCCGATGCTTTTGCCAAGGAAGATGCTGGCTGGGTCTCAGAAGTTCCCTTTTTGCATCAATCCTAGTTTCACATCTGATTGGAACATGGTGTATAACGTACTACCAAAACCATACCCACCGAAGTAAGCACCAATACCATTGCTGATGGCACCAGCGGTATCCAACCCCCTTGCAAAATAAACAGATAACAAATGCCATACAAAGCACCAAGTGCCACTCCCGTCGAGATTACCAAGCCACTTAGGAAATGCATACCCCTAGCCTGGCCTGAGCGGAATCCCATTACCAAACCAATTACACTTCCTACCACAGACCAACCCCAAATCCACAGCACTTCTCCCGATTCTGACCAAACCCACAACAAAGGTCGATTATCCAGAACCGCACTCAGGATTTGACTTACCATATGTCCTTGAATCACCACTCCTGGTGTTCGCTTCTCGCTCAGGGACTGACTGGCACTGTAAGGGGTGAGCCAGTAATCACTACTGGTATTAATTGGACCGGCTATACCAACAAGAATAATCCGACCCTTCAGTTGGGACCTGCGCTGGGGCGGAATCTTATCATTGAGAATATCGCCAACATTGACTGTTAGTGCAATATCTTCAGGAGAGCGACGGGAACGGTAATTTAGCAAGATTTGTCTACCTGCTGCATCCACTCTGTGGTAGCCACCGGTATCAGAATTTAATTCCTTCAGCACAACAGTTTTACCGTTACCCAAATGTGGCGCATCAATCCACAATTGCTGATTTGATGTGTAGCCCCATTGGATACCCTTAGCATTTAGATAGTATAGGGCTAGTAGCAGGCTAAGGTTATTCTTAGCAGTACACTTATCAGTCAGGTCTGGTGAGTTCAGAGATAACAGATGGCGACGGAGGATTCCCCCTTTGTCAGGTAAAGCATCACTAAAACTAATCCGATCTGGCCGAATTTCCAGGGGTGGAGAAATCCCTTCGGTGTCCCCAGCCTTAGCATCTTTAACTTTACAGATACCAAATAAATTCTTTTGTCCCAGGTAAGTTGCTAGTTTAGGGTAAGCTGGATCCACCGGAAAATCACGATAGATATCTAAGCCAATCGTGACTGGTTCATACTCCTGGAGTTTCTCAAATAGCCGAGTAAGAGTATGGTCTGATAACGATGCCCCATGCTTGGGTTGCTGTTCCTGATTTTTAATATCCTCTGGGGTAGCCTTAACAATCAACAGACGCTCGTCCCGCATTTCATAGGGTCGTTGTCGCATCAGTTTGTCAAAAGCTTTTAGTTCAAGCCCTTCCAATAGTCCCAACCACCGCAATCCCATTACCAAAGCCATGGCGAATACACTAGCCTTGAGTAACAAAACGCGATCGCACCATAGTAAACGAATCGGAAACGAATGGGATGGTTTGTCGGAGCTAGTTTGGTCTGAAGGAGTAGGGGAGGTACTGGGCAATGAAGTTTGACCCTTTGTTACAGCCGATCGCATCATGTGTTGACCCTCTGAAGAGGTTTGTGACCCATGAGCCTGACTGGAGCTACCTGAAACAGAAGGGAATTGATTGCGATCGCGCAACTGTTGCCAAGTCGGCGGAACAACAGCCGGATTTTGGCAAATCACTGGTAACCAGCTAGCACCAGGATAGTTATCTTCCCACCCTTGCAACCGTTCCCTAGCTTCCCGCACTGCCAAATATAAGGATTTTCCACCAGCAAATGCCGTTAAAAAGGACTTCAAAAACTCCTGTGCCACTCGATCGGGCACCGGCTCCCGCATCACAATCAACTGAGGAATATGTAAATCAGCCAATTCCCGTGCCAATCCCAAGCCATCGCAAGAGTTGAAAATTGCCAGTCTCAAACCACAGGTAATAGCTGTTCTCAGAGCATGCTTTAACTGGGAAATCGTTAAGCTATCAGTTTGATTAATACTTATGTAACCGGTTTTAGCATCCGCCCCACTCCCGCTATGTCCCGCAAAAAACAGGATATCCCATCCCTGTTTATCCCAAAGCTGGTGGTTAAGCTCTTGGCGTTGTGGCTGCACCACAAAAACAGTTTCCGCCTCTGGTAACTGCTCAAGTAAAGCGCGGTCTTTTTCAACCTCAATCCCTTCACTATTTCCTAAAATTCCTAATACCCTAACCTGACCCGTTGACTCTCGAGCTGGCGTTCTGACTCGCTCATACTCTTGGCTACTCAACGCCACTTCTGTCAGCGGGTAATCTTCAAATAAACGCCACAAATGCCAAGGCAATCGTCGCACTTGGTCATCTTCCGCCTCGATAATCACTCTAATTTCCTCAGACGGCATTAGTTTAGTTCGCACTCGCCGTTCAATCTTGTGAAATTCTTCAGCATTGAGCCAGGTATTAATTTGCTCTTCTAACTGTTGAGACAGATTCCTAAACTCAGCTTCTGAAACATTAGTGATACTAACGTCATGAATTTCCAGACGGAGATCGCACCTGAAGCCTCCGTAGAGTGCTGCATACATTAATTGCCAGCGTTTGTAGAGTTTAGGCAGTTCCGGTGCAGCAGGCAAACATCCAGTAAACTGAATCGGATTACGATGATCTGTTTCCCAAAGTTGAGCGATAACAGTAGGAAAACCTTCCTGACAATTTCCATTTCCCAGTTTTAAGACTACTAACTGACTCATCGATACAGCGGTTTGCAATTCAATTAAGTACAAAGTTCTGGGTTTTTAGGGAGCAGGGAGCAGGGAAAAGGGAAGAGGAAAGAGTGAAAAAAATCCTGTCTACCTGATAGTTAGGCAACCCACTGTTTATAGGGGTCTAACCATTAAAACTCTTGCGATGCTAATGTAACATTACTTACTTGTGTTTGTCAACTCCTAAATTGGTGGTATAAAAATGCTATAGTGTAGTTTTAAGATTTTATATCTAGATTGATATCTAGCTTGATCCACAGCTGACTGATTCACCATCAAGGGATATCAGAAAAGTCAGCTTTTAACGCAAACATTAGTTGTCACGTGACCGTAATTTGTGGTATACTGTAAAGCTAGTGACTAAAAAAGTATGGGCGATTAGCACAGTGGTAGCGCGCTTCCTTCACACGGAAGAGGTCACTGGTTCGAACCCAGTATCGCCCATGGGTAAGCATATGCGCACTTATCACAGGCTAGAAGCCTGTTCCACCCGCACAGAATGCATGGGTAGGGTGGGCAAAACCTTGCCCACCCTACAGGTAGCGTTAAATTGAGGGATTTGCGTAAGTCCTATCTGACTTCTAGCTAGTTTGTGGCGCAGGCTTCAACGCTGCGACATAACTCAGATTAAATGAATTCTGACCTGTTTTCTTCAATAGCTGTTCGCGTAGCGTACGCGTAGCGCTTAAGCTGACTACTTACACTCAAACAGTTAACCAAACCGAAAGGTCTCGTTGAATCAAATCTTGGAGTTTGAGGATATCATCACGATAAAATTCCAGCAACTGTTGCCGTTCCTCTTTAGAAAGAGCAGCTTTTTTCTTATCAGTTGAGTTCATGTTAATTAGCGCCAAACGAACAGTTTGCCTCACCTCTAGCGGAACGATGTACTTTAGTCCAGAAGCCACCATAGTTCTGAAGGGATTTTGTTTCCGCAACAGATCATTAACCAATTTTACTTTAGGAACTTGAGCCACTTGAGCTTTTTTGGATACATCCGGGATAAACGTTTCATCTACTCCAATGAATCGATACATATCCTGGAGCAAAGCCACGGAATTTTTACATAAATCATCGTACAGATAAACTTTTATTTTATGTCGATTAAACTTTTCAAAAAAATGTTTCAGTTGATCATTATATAGTCCTTTTTTTAGGGTAAACGACCCCTTAGAGCGAAACTTAAGCTGTTCCGATAATGGTTGAACCTTACCCGCTACATCCGTCGCTTCCCGAACGTGCATTAAATAATCCGAATAAGCTCGGTCTATGGGATTTCGGAGAATAGCAATTAGTTTAACATCGGGCAAATAACGCAATATTAGTTCAGAAGATGATTTATAATGAAACAAATAGTTAGGGGATGCTTCACCAATCGCTATTTCATCCTTAACGTCTTCGAAAAGTTTACAATATTTTTCAAAGGTATCAATTCGATTTTTGTTAGGAGTTATTAGTTCTGGAGGCAACTTTCCCCAATCTTTTTCAAAAAAATTGGTTTCCTTAACCGGACTCATATAAACTTGAGGGTGTTGCGTTAAGTAGTTATAAATCGATGTTGTTCCTGCCTTCTGTACACCTATAATTAAAAAAGTCGGTAATTTCATTTTATTTCTGGTCATAGGGAATAGGGAATAGGGAATAGGGAATAGGGAATAGGGAATAGGGAATAGGGAGTAGGGGTAATAAAATTTAATGTACCTCGTACCCTATAAAAATGTTTCCCATCTCCCCATCACCCCATCACCCCATCACCCCATCTCCCCATCACCCCATCACCCCATCTCCCCATCTCCCCATCTCCCCACACCTCCCGACTCCCTAATTAAGGTAGTTCACTTATTCGCTTCAACCCAGCAGAGTCCTGGTCGTACTCGTCTAGGTCAACGGAAATCGGCTCAACATTCCAGATGTTCTGACCATACTCCCGAATCGTGCGGTCTGAAGAGAATTTGCCCATATTCGCCGCATTAATAATCGACATCCGAGTCCAGTGATGCTGATCCCGATAGGCTTGGCTTACTTGCTTCTGGGTATTCACATAGGACTGGTAGTCTGCCAAAAGCAGGTACTCATCGCCGTACAGTAGGGAATCCACAATTGGCTTAAACAGGTTAGGATTACGGGGATAGAAGTACCTAGAGCCAATCTGATCGATTACCTGCTTGAGCTCTTCATTGTTGTTATAGTATTCTTGCGGGTTATATCCCTCAGCCTTGAGAGCGTATACTTCCTCAGTAGTTAAACCAAACAGGAAGAAGTTGTCTGCTCCTGCTTCTTCTCGGATTTCAATATTAGCACCATCCAAGGTACCAATCGTTAACGCTCCATTCATGGCAAATTTCATATTGCCAGTTCCAGAGGCTTCCTTGCCAGCAGTGGAGATTTGCTCTGAAAGGTCGGCTGCTGGGTAAACCTGCTCTCCGAGGGAAACCGAAAAGCCTTCTAAGAAAACTACCTTGATGCGATCGCTTACATCAGGGTCATCATTGATCACCTCTGCTACTGAGTTAATCAACTTAATCACCAGTTTAGCCATGTAGTAACCCGGTGCTGCTTTGCCAGCGAAAATAAAGGTTCGGGGCAAGATATCGATAGAGGGATTTTCCTTGATCTGGTTGTAGAGAGTAATGATATGGAGTACATTCAGCAACTGACGCTTGTACTCGTGAATCCGCTTGACTTGGACATCAAACAGGGAATTAGGATCAACCTTAATACTGTTGTGCAGCAGAATATAATCCGCGAGGTTTTGCTTGTGCAGCTGCTTAATCTTGCGCCAGCGATCGCAAAACTCAGCATCATTAACAAACTGCTCTAACTGTTTGAACTGGTCTAGATTAGTAACCCAACCCTCTCCAATTTTCTCAGTAATCAGTTCCGACAATTGAGGATTACTCAGCAATAGCCACCGACGGGGTGTGACCCCATTGGTCATATTAATAAATTTATTTGGCCACAATTCATAGAAATCTCGGAGCACATCCTTCTTCAGCAATTCCGTGTGCAGTACTGCCACCCCATTAATAGCATGGCTACCTACGCAGGCTAAATGAGCCATCCGCACAGACTTATCAGGTCCTTCTTCAATCAAGGACATTCGTCTGAGCCGGTCATTATCACCTGGATACTTGGCACGCACATGATCCAAGAAGCGACGGTTGATTTCATAGATAATTTCTATATGCCTCGGTAATAGTTTCTCAAATAGGCTAACTGGCCAGCGTTCCAAAGCCTCTGCTAGCAAAGTATGATTAGTATAACCAAAGGTGTTCCTAGTGATATACCAAGCTCGATTCCAGCTCAATTTGTACTTATCCAAGAACAACCGCATCAGCTCCGCCACCCCAATCGATGGGTGAGTATCATTTAGCTGAATCGCAATTTTTTCATGGAACAGGTCAAAATTGCTATTAGTTCGTCGGTAATTATTAATAATATCCTGAAGAGAACAGCTAACAAAGAAATACTGCTGCTCTAGCCGTAGTTGCTTCCCTTGGGAAGTGTTATCATTGGGATAGAGAACTTTCGAGATATTCTCGGAATAGATCTTTTCAGTCACAGAGCCAGCATAGTCACCGCTGTCGAACACCTCAAAATCAAATTCCTCACTGGCACCAGCACGCCACAAACGCAGGGTATTGACCGTATTTTTCTTGTAACCAGGCACTGGTATATCGTAGGGAGTACCCAAAACCTGCCACTCCGGAACCCAACGCACCCGATAGCGCCCTTCATCATCCTTGTAGGATTCTGTCTTACCCCCGAAATTAACCTCAACCGTTAATTCTGGGCGTCGGATTTCCCAAGGGTTGCCGAAGCGTAGCCATTTGTCAGGACGTTCAACTTGAGCACCGTCAATGATCCGCTGGTCAAAGATACCGAATTCATAACGGATGCCGTACCCAACAGCAGGAATTTCTAAAGTTGCCAGGGAGTCCAGGAAACAAGCAGCCAAGCGTCCTAAACCGCCATTCCCTAGACCAGGCTCAGCTTCCAGGATTTTCAGGTCATCTAGCTCCAGCCCAGATTCGTGGAGAGCTTGGCTGAGCCGATCATATATTCCCAAGTTGAGCAAGTTATTAGTGAGCTGGCGACCCATCAAAAATTCTGCTGACAGGTAATATACCGTCTTAGCATTTTTTCTAGTATAGGTTTCTAAGGTTTTAATCCACCGCTGAAGTAGCCGGTCTCTTACCGTATAAGCCAGAGCCATATAGTAATCGTAGGGTGTAGCCAAAAACTGATTTTTACCCTGGATATAATAAAGATTATCAGCAAAGGCTCGCTTAAGGGTTTCCACCGACATACCTGTACGGTCATCTTCTACCTTAACCTTGATTTGTTGTGTGAGGTTGGTAGCTTCCTTCATAGTATGGCTCATCCTGACCAAAAACTTGTCACTCCATTATGAATTCTCTTTGGTGAGAGAGTAAGGATGGACGGTCATTGGTGAATTATCATTCTCTGTAGTAAAATCACCAATTTGTAACACACAGTTCCTACTTGAGTTGATTTTCCTGCAAAGACTGGATCAGAAACAGATTCAATGGGTCTTGACTAATCTCTTTCACATAAGACTCACTGAGATAGGAAGCATATTCAGGTTGTTTAGCAATATAGGTTTTGAAAAAAGCGGTACTAAGTGCCATCAGGTAAGGACGAGCGATCGCAGGATCTGGCCCAATCAATTCAGGTGGAACCGGTAAGACACCCTCTCCTTCCCCACCCAGGTAGGAAAAGTGAGTACCTGCTTCTGTCACCACTAGATAGTTTTCTGGGGTAGTTAGCCAGCTGAAAGGGGTAATTTGTTGTTCTACAGGTGGCGCAAAGATGTCTCTGATACTAGAGACCATCATGACCGGAACCTGAATTTGTGACATCCCGGCTTCACCAAAGATCGGGTTGCTGAGCGGATTAACAGCAATCACCGCTTTTACCCGTTCGTCTCCCAAATTATAGTCTTCTGGGGGTAGTTGAGTACCTCGACACTGGAGTAGCAGGGATACATCTAAGGATAAATTGTTCTGTCGAGCAGCATCACACTCACTAGTAAGCTGTTCAAAATTGAGCTTAGCTCCTCCTAGAGCAAGAACAGTATAGCCTCCGAAGGATTGACCAATTACTCCCACCTCTTCTAGATTGAGCCTACCAAACTTACTCGGGTCAGAATTAGCTTTAGCCGAAAGTTCATCTAACAAATACTTCACATCCAGAGGACGATGGATGATCGCAGTAGGATTGAGGGGAGTTGCGAAGCCAGCAAAGATTTGATTAATGCGTTCGGAACTAGTACCAATATGCTCCGGGACCGCAACCGCAAAACCGTAAGATGCTAAATGTTTCGCTAGATAGGCAAAGGTATTGCGGTCTGAAGCCAAACCATGGGAAATAACCAGAGTTGGAATCGAGCCTCTTATTGCTCCTTGGTCTGAATAGTTAGGTAGATAAATATCAACGGGAAACGAAGCTTGACGCTCAGAGTTATAAACCTCAAAGGTTTCTTTACGCCAACCTATTCCTCCAGAATTCCTAAGATCTGCTTGTGCTGAGAAATTAAACGATCTTGAGCCTTCTCCCTGTAGTTTTGCCCGATTTTTAATGGCACTAAAGACAACATCATTTACCACAAATAGCCTTGATAGCTCATCAGTAACATCAGAAATTAGTTCCACATCCAGGTAAATAGTTTCTAGGGAAAACTTACGCAATACATTAATAACGCTCAAGCCTTCTGGATCCGAAGCTGCCGAAACTAAAGCACCCCGCAAGGGATAGAAACCATTGCGATTAAAATCTGCTTTTATTACATTCCCTAATCGGCGCAGTAAGGTTTTACCCACCGGTAAGCGAGTAAACAAATAAACATATCTGGGAGAAATATTAAATCGACTATTTAGTAGAATCCGCAGTGCTGCTAATTGTGTTGGTGTAGCAAAGTTGGCATAATAGGCAAATTGCCTGGTCATTGTGCCATCTTTAGCAAAAATTTCCAAGTCTTCAATCCCAATATTAAATTGTCCAAAGGGAGAAACGAAGAAAGTAATTCGCTCTGCTCCTAAAGCAGGAATTGCACTGAATGTAGATACTAGACTCAAGCCTAGGGATAGGGAAAAGCGAGTTAACCACTGGCGCAGTGGGTTATAATGAAAGGATTGGGTGCTCACTTTAGCTGCTCGGGAAAGACTAGGGGAGTTGGTAATAGTTAAGGGAAAACCTGTGACAAGATCATTAAACATGTACAAAGCTCTCAAGACCAAACTGAAACTGAACAACCAACACAAAACCCTGATGGCACAACATGCTGGTTATTCTAGATGGGTCTAAAACTGGGGACTAGGGCGTGTTTTCAAAGTTTTCCGCAAGATATTAGATCCCCCCCAGCCCCCCTTAATAAGGGGGGAGCCATACTCGCTCATCCCCCTTTTTTAAGGGGGATAATGGGGTATCTCCGAGGGGGAGCCATACTCGCTCATCCCCCTTTTTTAAGGGGGATAATGGGGTATCTCCGAGGGGGAGCCATACTCGCTCGTCCCCCTTTTTTAAGGGGGATAATGGGGTATCTCCGAGGGGGAGCCATACTCGCTCGTCCCCCTTTTTTTAGGGGGATAATGGGGTATCTCCGAGGGGGAGCCATACTCGCTCGTCCCCCTTTTTTTAGGGGGATAATGGGGTATCTCCGAGGGGGAGCCATACTCGCTCGTCCCCCTTTTTTTAGGGGGATAATGGGGTATCTCCGAGTTTGAAGACACGCCCTAGCCATTTAGCAATAAGCTTACCATAAATATCATTATACTAGTTATAGTGTTTATTGCATTTATGAGGTACGCTTATCAAGCTCAAAGTCCCCCTTTTTAAGGGGGATTTAGGGGGATCCATTTGTCCCTCATGGAAAAGAGAATTGCTATAACAACTAAAACAGATAAATCCTCGGATATAACAAGGTTAATAGTAATGGGTTTACGGGAAAGACTACTTCGGCGATTTCAAAAACAGGAAAAACCAGAGGAAAAACCAGAGGATATCCAATCCCTCGACTCCCTCGACCAGACCTTAGAACAACTCGACCAGACCTTAGAACAAAAACCCCCTGGGCGAATTCAGTCACTACTGAGCAAATTACCCAAACCAGGAACTCCTAAGGACACCTCAGTAACGGTAAGCAATCCAGAACCAAGCAATACTGACAAAGTTAGAGGTAACATTAGAGGGATACTCAGCAAATTTAAAAAATCTACCACTGACCAAGACATCCCCCAACTGTCCGAAAACTCAGAACCAAGCAATACTGACAAAGTTAGAGGCAAGATTAGAGGGATACTCAGCAAATTTAAAAAATCTACCACTGAACAAGACATCCCCCAACGGTCGGAAAACTCAGCACCAAGCAACCCTGGTAAGATTAGAACACTACTGGACAAATTACAAAAAAACATCTCCCCCAATGACATCCAGAAAATTGACCAGAGCCTGGATCAGATGAACCGGGGGAGGATAAAAGAAATATTTCACAAATTGCTCCAAAATACCAAGCCAGAAGACATCCAAAAAATTGACAAGAACTTAGAACGGATGAACCGGGGAGCAATTAAAGAAATTTGGCCGAAAATTCAAGCTTTAGCTAAAATGGTCCGGGATCCTAATGCCGCTTGGAAGGGAAAAGCGTTAGCGATCGCAGCCTTAATCTATTTAATATCCCCCTTTGATGCCGTGCCAGACCTAATTACCGTAGTTGGATTAGCCGATGATGCAGCCTTGATCATTGCCGTAGTTTCCACCCTAGCTCAGGAACTAGAAAATTATATGGAAAGACAGGCAGAAAAGATAGCGGAGATAGAAGTCCGCAAGTACAATCGGATTGTCAGAATCAGTTTAATCGGCAGCATTGCAGCAGCCATTCTCGCTATTTTGGTCAAATATATCCTAAGTCATACATCATGATTAACCTCTATTCCTTATACCGAATTACCGTATTTATTCTGACTACCTATGGCTTAATACAGCTAATCATTAATCTGCTCAAGTACAAGCCATACTATGAAAAAGTTCCAGGGTTTATGAAAAAATACTTTCTTGAGCACGGGAGCATAATTTTAGGTAAAAAGCTCAACGAAAGTCGTCATGATTTAATCATAAATGGCTTACTGTTGCTTGTATTAGTAATGTTAAACATTATTCTATGGATTTTTTAATGGATAGTAAATATGAGGATTATTAAGTTTTAGGGAGTAGGGAGTAGGGAGTAGGGAGTAGGGAGTAGGGAGTAGGGAGTAGGGAGTAGGGAGTAGGGAGTAGGGAGTAGGGAGTAGGGAGTAGGGAGTAGGGAGTAGGGA
Source organism: Moorena sp. SIO4A1 (assembly GCF_010672065.1). Lineage (NCBI taxonomy): Bacteria > Bacillati > Cyanobacteriota > Cyanophyceae > Coleofasciculales > Coleofasciculaceae > Moorena > Moorena sp. SIO4A1. The sequence goes on from NZ_JAAHHX010000055.1 coordinate 43,042, forward strand.
GTAGGGAGTAGGGAGTAGGTAATGGGCAAAAGGCAAATTACCGATTACCGATTACCGATTACCGATTACCCACTAGTAGCTGACCGATAGTATGGGAAAA
>NZ_JAAHHX010000550.1:0-1683 GCF_010672065.1 Moorena sp. SIO4A1
CAACAAACACTGATTAGGATAAAAAACAACAATCAGCAAAGTATCTCTAGATTCCATCAATATTTTTTCGTTGTTTACCAGACTAGGTAAGCGGTTAATAGATTTGTGAAACTCGATTATTTGATCGGCTATTTTTATAATTTCAGTTTTATTTAATCTACCTATTAACTCAGTAATTGGTAACTGTTTATAGAGAATAACTGCACCTAAAATGTCATCATATTCAGCTACTAAATCCCTAACAACGCTATCGTAATCTTGTTGTTTGTTTGACATATTGATTATGGTCATGGGATTAATTTTGATTAAACTACTCTAGCAAAGTGAAGAGGGAACAGGGAACAGGGAAACAGGGAACAGGGAATAGGGAATAGGGAATAGGGATCAAAATCATCTCAATTGCTACACGGATTGCTATCTTGATAGTCTTGAGAGGCATCCGATAAAACTATGATCACATTATTCCTGAATTAATTTGCTTCTATGATTCTAATCTTTGGGCTTAGTTTGTCTGTATCAAATTAAACCGATTTGCTTGGAAATCTTTTTACTTATTCACTTCATAACCGGATAAATCCTATAATTTCATGGGTTGGCTTGTATCTACAGAAAAGTGTGTTAATTAGGGCTTGCTGATTAACTCTCAAAGCATTGACAGATAAAGGTTTTAGCCTTGTTGGGTCGAAAAAAGTGCCAGCTTTTCGGTCGAAAAAGCTCAATAACTTAGCCTTTTGGGCAGACAACAGCATAAAAATCAAGGGACAATTCTTCCGACTACCTCCTATATAATTCCTGAGGTGGTGACAACAAGGCTAAAAAGTATACAGGGTGTGGGGTGACCGGGTGTGGGGGGTGGGGAAAATAGAAGCGATGCAGCTTCGGAACAGGGGGTTTCCCCCGGAGACGAAACCTGTTTATTGTGGAGCCTTTATAGTTAGCAGGTTATGCAGAAAAGGGTTAAATACTTTTGAATAGCGATGCAGCGCGGTCTTGGGGAGGCAGCGCGGTCTTGGGGAGGCAGCGCGGTCTTGGGGGTTTCCCCCGGAGACGAAACCTTAGACAGTTGAGCCTTTATGGTTGGTAGGCTCTGCAGAAAAGGGTTAAAACTTATTGATTAAGGCTCAACTGTCTTACGGTAACTTCAAACCATGAGCGACTGCCGTGGTCTCCCCCATGAGCGACTGCCGTGGTTTCCCCCATGAGCGACTGCATCAAGACAAGGCTCCACTATCTTACGGTAACTTCAAACCACTCGCGCAAAGCATGGCTGACAGGGAATTTGGAGTGAGCCCAGCAATAACAATCGGTCATATACCTGATTCAACCGTCCCTAGCAACGTAGCCAGCTCCTGATCTTCCCCGTTCGCCCTCACCCCACACCCCACACCCAGTAAGGCTTTTAAGGCTGTTTGTCACCCCGTCAGATATAATTCCCATTTCTCCTAACTCCTGACTCCACACTCGCTGACTCAATCCCATACCAAAAGACTTTTTCAGCAAACCCTAATTATGTCTTTGCCGATCCCTCATGGCTAATTGCTTGACATCTCCCTTAAACAAAAAGCCACTGTAGGCAGTCATACGGTGTTCGTGGAAATCTAGACCTTCAATTTCTGCTTTTTCTGTAACTCTCAGACTTGAGGAAAGTATGCTTTTAACAAATAACCAAGCCAGCCAGCTCAT
>NZ_JAAHHX010000551.1:0-1683 GCF_010672065.1 Moorena sp. SIO4A1
GGCCAAGGTCAATCCCATTTCCTCTCCCTTCCAAACACCCATCATATCTCCTTGGGGACTCCTGTTATACTCGCCCATGAAGCGCGGGAGACGGGGCTTATAAAGTGCGGACGCAGGTGACCCACAGGCCCCTTGGGAATTGGAGACTGAAACTCTTGCACTTTTCCAGCCGTTCCGCTATAAGATTGGTATTGGTAGCGGAAAGGTCGATGCTAACCCAAGTTAATAATCTTCGTTTAGACAGACAACAGATCTTGGCTCTTAGGCAAATGTGTCATTTGAGCAAGAACATGTTCAATGTAGGTTTATACAATGTCCGTCAGTATTTCTTTCAGGAACGCAAACATCTGCGGTACGAGGGTAATTATCATCACTCTAAAGAGAATGAGAACTACAAATTATTGCCGACGGACATTGCTCAACAAACGTTGAAAATTGTAGATAGATCCTTTAAGTCTTTCTTTGGTTTGCTAAAGCTAAATAAGAGTGGAGGTTACCAGGAAAAAGTGAGGCTTCCCAATTACTTACCCAAGGATGGTCATTTTCTTTTGGTTATCCCAGTAAGAAAGCGCGACTGGGATAAACTTCCCGGAAAGAACTGGTTATTTACCGTTCCTATGTCTCGTCAATTTAAAAAGGAGTACGGGGCAGTTCAATTTACTGTCCCAGAGAGGATAAGATCTAAGACTGTCAAGGAAATACGAATACTACCTAAATACAAAGCCAGGTATTTCGATGTTTGTTATTGCTACGAGGATGAGCCTGAGACAAAAGTAGAAAAAACTAGTGAAATCTTGGGCATTGATTTAGGACTTGATAATTTTGCCACGTGTGTTAGTACCACCCAAAAGTCATTTATTATTGACGGAAAAAAGATTAAGTCTGACAATCAATTTTACAATAAGCGCAATGCACTACTTCAATCTATCAAAGACTTACAAGGTATCAAAGCCTTAACTAATAGACAAGCCAGATTGCTTTGTTAGCGAAATCACAAAATCAGGGATTTCGCTAACAAAGCAGCTAGGTATGTCGTAAATTGGTGTAGGGAAAACAAGATCAGCAAGATTGTTATCGGGTACAACCCTGACCTAAAACAAAGGGTCAATATGGGCAAGCGAAACAATCAAAAATTCACCCAAATTCCGATTTATATGTTTAAGGACAAGCTGGAAAGCCTCTGTCAACGGTATGGGATTGAACTAGCTGAGCAAGAAGAGTCCTACACTAGTAAAGCGTCTAGTCTGGATCAGGATGAATTACCCGTCTGGAATGCTGATAACCCAAAAAAATACACATTCAGCGGGAAAAGAGTAAAGCGTGGATTATATCGAACCAGTAAAGGTTGGCTGATCAACGCTGATTGCAACGGAGCACTGAATATAATCCGCAAACATACAAGTAAGCCTAATGATTTTATCGGAGGGTGTAGAGGCTGTTTGGCTCAGCCGTTAAGGGTTTTCTACTCTTAAGAATCCCTCACTATAATCTTCGATGAGCGTGATGGGAGTGTCAACTAGGCTATGACTGTATTCCTAAAACGTGGCAAGTTCAAACGTTACTCAAGTTCTATGCAGATTATTCTCAGTACATCTATTGGAAACTGTCTAAAGCTAATCTTCAACGAGTGATAGGGAAAATCCGTGAAGCTTTAGCAAGTCTCAAGACACTCCAATTATCCAT
>NZ_JAAHHX010000552.1:0-1682 GCF_010672065.1 Moorena sp. SIO4A1
GAAAAAAATGGCAAGAGATATCGGATTCTTTAGGAATTAAAATTTCATCCCTGAATAACTTCTTTCAACGTAATCTTAGGAAATTAGCCCCTGAAATCAAGAGATATATAGAGGAAGAGCTCGACTGAAAATGGTAAAAAAAAATATGTAAGTCATCAGCCATCAGCCATCAGCCTTGGGAGCATCCCATTTTTGCACATAACACTTTAAATTATGCTTTTAATCCCTAGTATTTTCGTTAGTTTGAGCAATGGATTTGCCAAATTGGGATGCTCCCTCAGCCTTTTGCCAACGGCTGAATGATTACAGAAATATAGGCTTGCCTAAATTGGTCCTTAATCTGCTCAAGACATCAACCTACATCAACACGCAAAAGGCATGCATGCCAGAAGTTTTTAAGAGGTTGTCTGAGAAGTATTATTTGCTACATCCAAGCCCCCGTTGGTCCCCCAATTTTGGGGGACTTTTAGAAGCAAATTGACTCTTGTTCCCCCCAAGCGAGGGATTGCTCGCTTGGGGGGCTAGGGGGGCAAAATTCAGTATCAAAAAACTTTTCAGATATCCTCTAAGAGGGAACAGGTTTGAGATTACATTACAAGTCGGTGACCAGCCTTGCCTTCCTGAGCAGGAATCTTAGCACAGTCTCTTCTCTAGAAATAATATCGGCTCTGCCCTCCATTCCCAATTGAAGGGAACACTGGTTTTTGCCTTTACCGAGGACATGGCTTTCTGGAGAGATCGTCACCTCGTAGAAAGCACTAGCACCACGCCCCTTCTGGCTTAAAGCACTTGCCCTAGCACCATTACTTTGGGGTTTAATAGTATCTTCGGAAATTTGGCTGACTAAACCCTTGAGGGTACCATAATCTGGATAAGGACAGGCAGATACCCGCATGTGAACCTTTTGACCTTCTGCCAACTTGCCAATATCGCTTGGTGACACCACTGCCTTTATTTTCAAGGGTGCATCACCCGGAACAATTTGGGCAATTTCCTCTCCAGAGCGCACAGTTTGACCAGGGTTGCGCAAATTTAGCTTAGAAACAATCCCGTCTGCTGTGGCAGTAATCACAGTTTGGCTGAGGTCGAGTTCTACTTGTTTAAGTTCGCGGGAATCCCGCTCTAGGTGTTTGCTGATTTCAATCCGCTGTTGGATCAGGGCTTCCCGTTCTTTGTTTAACCTAGCCAGAGTAGCTTCACCAGTGGCTTTTTCTTGGGCAATCCGTTCAGACGCGATCGCTACTTCTGAGCTGCTGGGATTGAGAGCAGCTTTCGCCCGCTGTAGTCTGGCAAGAGCCGCCTTAACCCCTTGTTGTAGCTGTTTTATGGTTTGTTTTTGCTCTTCAACTAGGCCTTTTTGGGCCTCGACCGCTTGTTCTTGCTGCTGGACCACCAGTTGTGCTTCCTCAAATCGATCCTGGGACAGGGCTCCCACTTCAGCAATGGGCTGATATCGGTTTCGCTTCGACCGGGCTGCATTTAAGCCAGCTTTAGTTGACCTCAAGTTGGCCTTAGTGGACTTTAACCTAGCCTGGGCTCCGTGCCATTGTTCCTGGGCTTGCCTTAACTGAGCCTCGGCTTCAGAGACTTCAGCCACAGTGGTAATCTTCATGTCTCGATAGTCCCGGCGGCGGCGGTCTAGTTCAGCTTCTGCGGAGGCAATAGCACGGTTGCTCCGGTTA
>NZ_JAAHHX010000553.1:0-1681 GCF_010672065.1 Moorena sp. SIO4A1
GTATGGCAATGGCTAAACCAGTTTTGTCTACCCGTGTTGGGGATATCCCAACAATTTTAGGTGATACCGGTTATTTGGTTGAGCCTAGTTCGCCACAACAACTAGCTGAGGCGATTCAACAGGTATTTCAGAATCTAGATGCTGCCAATCATAAAGGACTTCAAGCCAGGGAGCTATGCGTAAAGTACCATAGTGTTGATGCCATGGCGGCAGTTCTTGCAGATGTTATTGCTGATTTATAATCTGCTAAGCTGTTCAACATATATAGCGTTTATCATAGCTATGAGGTACACATTATTTTTTACCTCTTCCCTCTTCCCTCTTCCCTCTTCCCTCTTCCCTGCTCCCTGCTCCCTGCTCCCTGCTCCCTAAAAACCAGAGATTTGTACCTCATGGGTATAAGACTTGCTATAGGATTGGATGACATGAGATTACTTTTGACAAGGCTTGGAGTTCAAAACTAAAAGTTTAGTCTAAATTAGTTATTATCAATTGATTAGGACACATTATTGAGTAGCACACTAGGAAATCCAAGCCAAATTCTACTTTGATAGAAAGTAAATGAAGAGAGAAATCTATCCTCTGATTAGTTTACGCCCTGAGCTAGGGGCAAGGAGAAATTATGTTGACAAGCGTAAAAACACAGGCAAGGATTGTCACTTCTGTGCTGGCACTAATGCTTCCTCTGTCTTTATCAATGCAAACCGCTGCTGCTGCACAAACCGATCAGACCGCGCCCGACATTTCCCTAAAACAACCCTTGGGATATCAACTTCCCACTGCCTATGAAAAGGCTAAAGCCGAACTCCCACAAGACTTGTACGTAATTTACAGGATCGTAGACCGCATCGTTCGCACCAACGACATAGATACTCGTTTCTGGCGAGTGAGGATTGTCCCTGAATATTCTACAAAAGCCTACGCCCATTCAGCTTATGTGATTACCCTTGATAAAAGTTTGTTGGATCTGATGGCAGGGGATGTTTCGGCTTTGGCTTTTGTGATTGCCCATGAAATGGCACACCATAGTCACGGTCATATCTCTGAGCTAATTGAAAGTGCCCATGAAGCGTCTATTGATGTTTCCTCTGCGGACAATCAACAAGAAGCTCAAAAACGGCTGAGGGAGTGGCAGGAGCGAATACAAAAGTTGAGTCACAATCTAGAATTGGAAGCTGATCGCATAGCTTATCAGTATTTGGCTCGTGCTGGGTTTGATCCGGAAGGGTCTGTGCGAGGGCTTGATACTTTAGCAGAACTGCCCGGAGGCGGCCTTAAGAGCAAGACGCACCCAACTATTTCTCAGCGTATTGAGGCGATCGAAGCGCTGATGGTGGAAAATCCTCCAAAGCAGTTAGCACGGCGAGGTCGTATCCAGCTACTTGGGAGCAAGCCGCTGACTTATGAGCTATCAGACAATGGAAACTCGTTGCGAGTTGACTCTAAACCAAGGAAGTCTTTTGAAGAGCAAATCGAAGGTAGGTTTGGTCAGTAGTTGGTGTATTTAATCGGAAGGGTAATTGGTATCAGGTACTTTCGTCTTGGGTTGCGCGGGAGCAGGGAGCAGGGAGTAGGGAGTAGGAAGTAGGAAGTAGGAAGTAGAGAGATAAACATTCAGCTAATGCGCTACGCGCACGCTACGCGAACAGCTAAGACTTACCTTGCCTTTCTTTAAGGGAGT
>NZ_JAAHHX010000554.1:0-1679 GCF_010672065.1 Moorena sp. SIO4A1
TGGGGGGCAATCTGCATGAGTGTAGCACGTTCGCTAATGGATTCTCGCATCCGCTTAAAGTCAGCGTGCTGTAAATATCTAACCCCACTGTGAGCAATTTTGGCACTATTAGAAGAAGTAGCTCCTCCAAAATCCCCCCGTTCCAGGAGGGCAACTTTAAGACCACGAAGCGTAGCGTCCCAGGCACATACAGCGCCGTTGATGCCACCACCAACAATCAGGAGGTCGTATTCTTGTTGTGCTAATTTTTGAATGTTTCGCTTCATGTTAAACCGTAAAATATAGTGATTTTAATAAAATATAGTGACTTCTAGTTCTGTTGGTTAATGGATCAGGTTTGAAGCTATTTAAAAGACAAAAAACTGTTAACAGCTGTTATGAGCAAACTTGTTCTTTTACTTTGGCAGGCACCCCCATGGCCACTACACCAGCGGGAAGATCCTTAGTAACTACTGCTCCTGCCCCTACTACAGTGCGATCGCCAATGGATAGACCATCCAAAACCACAGCTTTAGTACCCAACCAACAGCCCTCTCCAATTAGGGTTGGTCCGTTGGTATAGCTACTTTGCTCTGCTAAGGGGACTTCGGAGTTGTAATCATATCGACCGCCGCTCAAGATACAGTTGTATGCTGCTATCATTGTCCCTTTGCCAATTTTCACTAGACATTTGGAGTAGATTTGGCAATTGGTTCCAATATTGACCTGAGGTTGGATTTCAATATCCCCATCTTTGCAATAGATAATGGAATTGCGACCAACAAAGACCCCATCCCCAAGGGAAATGCCTGAATTCGACTGCCCTTTGGCATCCAATACGCAGTTGTCGTCAATAATCACATTCTCACCAATCCGAATTTTGTGGGGATGGCGGAGGGTTACCCCCCGTCCAAAGACCACCTTTGACCCCACTTCTCCCAAAATCAGGGGATAAAACTTGCTCCGCAGATAGAGCCCTAATGCTCCAGGCAAGTTCATCAAAAAGAAGGTAATTATTTCATACTTTAGGAAGCTCAGCAGTTCGGTCTTCCCCACGACCAATGCTGCATACTGTTGCCAGCGAGGAATTTTACCCTTACTGACTTCCTTAACCTTGAAATTACCCTGTTCCATCTGAATGAACTCCTGATTTTTAGCAACAGTAGCAACAATTAATTACAGCAAAATACTCTTCATTTCCTACATTCGAGTAGCATCAAACCAGTAAACACTTTGTTATGATCCATAAATTTATTAACGGTCGTGATTTCACCAACAAGTTGTAATTCAGCTTCTGCTACCAGAGCCTTCATTTCTTTAGTGGTATAGTATTTAACGTGGCTTTTTTCAAAGTATCGCCTGCCCCGGTCTTGCAGCCAGATGGGAAAGGAGACATCTCTGGCTGAATCTAAAATTACAATCGAGCCATCGTCTTTCAGAACTCGCTTCATCTCTGACAAAGCACGGACGGGGTTTTGATAATGATGAATAGAAAAGGTACAGATAATCGAGCTAAAGGCTTGGTCTTGATAGGGTATCTCCTCAGAATTAGCAACCTGAAACTCTATAGTTTGATTTAGTCCATTCCGAGTTTGAGCTAGGGCATTCTCGATCATCTTTGGAGAAATGTCGATGCCACAGGCTTTACCTGATTTGAGCTGTTTGGCAGCTTCTCTAACAGCCCAACCAGTACCGCAACA
>NZ_JAAHHX010000555.1:0-1675 GCF_010672065.1 Moorena sp. SIO4A1
CTATTGATAGCCGATATCTACAAATTACTTCTGATCAGGAGTGGGCCTCTTGGCGAGATAGTGTCTTTAAAAAGGTACTCGACGAGGGTCGTCTTCAGCAGCTAGCCCTAGAAGCACAACGACACCAACTCAATACCCCAGAGCGATTTTATGCCTTAACGGAATTGCTCAATGCCATTAAGCTTTCTGGTAAGCTTTACCATCGAGGCAAATTTTCCCCTGAGGTCTATGATGATGCTGTGAATCGGACATTGTATTATGTCTATCAAAACCTCAATCACTACAATCGAGAAAAAGGAAAATTTATAGCCTGGGTCAATTATCGCCTCGATAAGATGTTAAAAAAGGCTCAACAAGACCTGACTGACCCATTTATCCAAGCTCAATCTGGCAAAATTGTCAGAATTAAATATCAGTTGAGCGCTCTGATTAAAAGCACCAAACTAGATCATGTGATTGTTTGGATAACACTAACCATCAAAGGCCGGATTACAGACAAGACCCAGGCCAGTAATATTACTAAAATTCTGATAGTATTATTTTTGTTGTGCCAGTTAATCCTAAAAGACCGGAAAAAAGGAAATTCATTAGTGTTTGAGATGGCTAAAGCCTCTCTCCCTTTTTCCTCACACTTGTCTGAGAACACTGGGGAATCGCTTACCCTAGAGACTGTGGCACAACCGCAAACAGAACTGACGTTGTATGACCAGGTCAGATCCTATTTTAAAGAAGACCCAGAAAAGCTCTTGCAGAAACATATAAAAAACCATCCTGAAGCTACCTTACAAGTGATAGGGTTAGCCTACCTCGACGGAAAAAAATGGCAAGAGATATCGGATTGTTTAGGAATTAAAATTTCATCGCTTAATAACTTCTTTCAACGTAATCTTATAAAATTAGCACCTGAAATCAAGAGATATATAGAAGACTAAATGAGCTAAAAGTGATATAAAAAAAATCGCTGCTTAATCTTAGCCATACATAAACCTACATCAACTGTAGGGGTTAAATTAAATTATTACTATCTATATTCTACTACCCATAGAGTTGATAATTGATTGATAAGGCTAAACTAGAGAGATTGCTCAGCCACACCAGCCTGTCAACTTATACTCATACTACTTATGGTCACACTACCAGAAGCAGCCCATCAGCTAGCAGAAAAGCGTTGCCAACAGCAATCTAATCTGGAAAAAGCCGAACAGGTTTATCTCAATACCTTGGCGGTGTATGCAGTTAATGATTATTTACAGGGTCTAGAATTTGAAACTGATTTATACTCTAGTGATAGCCATAATTCGATCATGCAGACATTCCTAGATGTGGGGGATTTAGTGGTTAAAAATTATGGCAAGCTCGAATGTAAACCAGTCTCACCAGATGCCGAGTTTGTTTACGTCCCAGAAGAAGTTTTGCAAGACAGAATTGGTTATATAGCGGTGCAACTGAATGACTCCTTGACAGAAGCAAAACTGCTGGGATTTGTGGAAAATGTTACAACTAATGAGTTACCGTTAAGGCAGTTGCAGCCGATGGCAGATTTTCCAGAATACCTTCAGGATTTACCCAGAAAATCCACCGATAGTCGAGAGGTTTAATGTTGAAGGTTTTCTGTCAGAATGCAGAATGTAGAATTAAGAATGTAGAAGGCAGAAGGCATAAGGCATAAGGCAGA
>NZ_JAAHHX010000556.1:0-1673 GCF_010672065.1 Moorena sp. SIO4A1
GCTACTCTCTCTATATCTCCCTGAAAATAAACTTGTTTCCAAGAAACCATGAAACGGCGACAGTTGATGCGCTATGTGAGTGCGGGTGTACTCACAACTCTTTCAACCGGCTTAGCTTCTGGACTCAGTTCTTACCAAGCACAGCCATCACGCAATGTATTGACAGTAAAGTGGCTTGGTCATACCTGCTTTTTATTTACTGGGGGTGGTGTGCGAGTTTTAGTCAACCCATTCCAAACCATTGGGTGTACGGCTAGATACAACTCACCAAAAGTAGAGGCAGATTTAGTCCTAATCAGTAGCCTACTACTAGATGAAGGAGCAGCGGAAGGAATACCGGGGAGTCCCCGGCTCCTATTTGAACCGGGTATTTTTCAAGTAAATGGGCTAAAATTCGAGGGAATTAGTATTCCTCACGACCGAGTCGGTGGACGTCGGTTTGGTAATAACGTGGTTTGGAAATGGACTCAAAATGGTATCAATATCCTACACCTGGGAGGAGCAGCAGCCCCTCTAGATATTGAGCAGAAAATTCTGATCGGGCGTCCTGATTTAGCGTTGATTCCAGTGGGAGGGGGACCAAAAGCCTACACCCCTCAAGAAGCTAAACAGGCATTTGATGTCCTTAAGGCAAAGATCATGATTCCTACTCATTTCCGAACCAAGGCCGCTGATGCCGAACAGTGTGATATTTTGCCAGTGGAGGAGTTCTTAACATTGATGAAGGACACACCCATACGCCGTGCCAAAAACGATACCATTACGATTAGCTCAGGGGATTTATCCCAAGATGGGTCAGTGATTCAACTAATGAGTTACAACTACAACTTTTAAATGCGCTTGCCTAGCCCCTTACCCAGACTGCAACCGCCTTTCTGGATTGGTGGAGTGGCGGTTTTAGGCATGATTTTCTGGATTGAAACCCTACGGCAGTTTGGGTTTGTTGTTCCAACTCCCTTTATACTTCTTTTCTTTGCTGTTGCCCTAACTGCCAGTATCGACGGATTACTTGCTGGAGTTACCAGTGCCACAGTATGGGCAATTTACCTGATCTATGCCTCTGCTGTTCACGTTGGTTCACCGAGTTTAACCGGGGGTTCAGTAGAGGTGAGTTTGGGGATTCTAGTTGTGGTCTTACTGGCTGTGCGGCTCGGCTGGATAAAAGACCAGAATCAGAAGCTGATCCAAAAGTTGCGACAAGCCAGCCTTGAGCTAGAACGACGGATTGAACAACGCACCGCTGAACTCTTAACCACCAATTCTAGACTCTCCAAGGAGATTCGCGGACGCATTCTGGCTCAAGAAGCCCTCGGAAAAAACGAATTGGCATTACAGTTAAGCCAAAATCGACTTGAAAGTATTTTGAGTTCCCTTGAGGATGTGGTTTGGTCCGTGCGCCCCCAAACCTCCAGACTGCTTTACCTCAACTCCGCTGTTGATAGTCTTTATGGTTATAGTATATCCGATTTTTTAGGTAACTCAAATCTTTGGCTAGAGGTAATCCACCCAGAAGACCGAGAACGAGTTCAGCAAAAGCGAAATTTTTTTAGCTACCCCGGCGAGAAGCCCCGCACCATAATCAAAGATTTGGTGTCGGGATGATAGCCGGGACAGGGTTTATGTAAATTAACAGTTATCATTCACCTGGTTTGTGTTAAGATATTTTGATGGCA
>NZ_JAAHHX010000557.1:0-1672 GCF_010672065.1 Moorena sp. SIO4A1
GGCAATTGCTCAAGGGGGATGGACTTTCTCCTGGGTATTGCTACTATTTGTGATTATTCAGAATCTGGAAACCTACATTCTTGACCCCCTACTGGTGGGGTCTTCTGTGAGAGTTCACCCCTTATATCAGTTGTTGGCAGTGCTAGGTGGTGCAAAGGTTTTGGGGATTCTTGGTGCTTTGATTGTTCCCCCTTGGGTAGCTGGTGCAGCTCTGGTACTAGAAAATTTGTACTTGAAGCCGAAACTGGAGGCGGAACAAAATGCTGCTACTATCTCGCCAGGTTCTGAGCCAGATGCCTCGAATGCTCTTTCTTTAAACGGATAGTATGATCACTATAGTTTGAGGGATCAGCAAAAGGCCTTTGGCCACGCTACGCGAACAGCTATTAGCAATCAGCTATCAGCTATCAGCTTATGCGCTACTTGAGGTGCGTGCGCGTTCAGCCATTGGTCAAGCTACTGTTGTTCGCGCAGCGTGCGTGTAGCGCAATCGATGCTTTTGAATAAAATAAGCTGACCGCTGACCGCTGACCGCTGACCGCTGACCGCTGACCGCTGAGGAAAATAGTCAACCAATTACTAATTACCAATTACTAATTACCCGTCTTCAGTAATGCTACAGAGGCACTTTAGTTAACACTAAAGTACAGTTAACACTAGGCTTGCCTTTATTTGGCTTTCTCTTAGACGGGGCTAAAGCCTCCTGGCTCTCAACTGCAATATTTTTGGTAGCTGATGAATCCCTTCTTTCGCTGCCGATATTGGCTGACGCAAGTAATCTTGGTAGTAATTGGAGCGATTGCGATCGCTTGCTTGATTGCAGCTGCGCCAATTGTGGCTCAGGACAATCTGAATCGGGTAACTATTTTCCTGGATGGGCGTCCGCTGTTTGAGGTAGCACCGGCTGGGTCATTAACTGCTCAACAACGGGCTGATTACGTCAGTGATACCCTCAAGCATATCATCGAGACAGCACCACCAACCATAGACGTAGAAATCGCTGGGACTGACAACTTACCAGTGATTAAGGTAAATGGTAACCACTTGCTATCGGTAACCTCCAATGACACTTTAACAGGAAGAAGTCCCAAGGAACAAGCCCGATTTTGGCAAACACTGGTACAGAATGCCATGGAACGGGCTTTTCTCGAACGTACCCAGGACTATATCGTGCAAGCGGTATTCCTATCCGTTGGATGTGGGTTATGGGGACTCATCTCTAGTTGGGGAGTAGGCTCGTTGTGGGATCACCAGATTAAATGGCTGTTTCACAAAAAGCTAACTAAGTCAACCCATCGATACCGTCGCCAACCTGCCTTACGTGCTGAAATTGCAGGCGGGACTCTCATACTCCTTTTCCGGGTCACTATCCTAGTATTTACCCTGATTTATACTAGTAACCTATTTCCCCAAACTCGCCAGTTGAGCCGCCAAGTTAACGACACATTTGTTCAAAGCTTGACGTGGGAAATCATTTGGGTGGGAGATAAACCCTATTCTTTCTTAGGGTTATTAACCTTGATTGGGTTATTTGCTGCTCTGATAGTCCTAGCTAAGGTAGTAAAAAAAGTTTTGCGATCGCGGATTCTTCGCCTCACCAATCTCAGCCGCCCTGCCCAGCAGACTATTGCCGTGATTTTCCATTATGGCATACTCTCGATCGGTTCTATTG
>NZ_JAAHHX010000558.1:0-1671 GCF_010672065.1 Moorena sp. SIO4A1
CTGGAGTTAAGGCGTGTTCTCTTCCGATCTGGAGACTCTAATGCCATTTCCCCTGCGACTTGATGGAAAAAGGCGAAGCGAGAGAGGGTAAATGCGATGTTCCTTTGGAACCGCTTCGCGAACGCATCCCAATCAATTTCAGGGCAATCGAAGTAATAATCCCCTACCATGGGAATAGCGATCGCAAGGGGGGAAAGCTCAGGGGATGAGGGGGGGATGGCGTGGCAGATCCAGCCCAGTTCAATCAGACGATTCAGGTAAGCATCGAACTTTTCCCGCACTTGTGTGCCATCGGTTTCTAGGATTAAGGTTTGAAGTTGCCCGGGGGTGTGGGTTCCCTGTTTGAGAGCATCTAGAGCAGTTTTTAATCCCGGTTCCGGTTGATGAAATGTCAGCTTACGGCTTGAAGATTGGAGCAGAATATTTCCCTCAACAGGGGTGAGGGTGATTTCGGGTTTGAGGGAAACAGTTAAGGATGAGAAAGTCATTCTTCCACTCAGAAGTCAACAGTAGACTGCATTTAACATTAACCCAAGCTGACAACAGATAACGAGAAGAATTGTTGCGCGTTAGCAACACCCCATCAGTGTTCAAAGTTTTCAAGGTTCAACAGTTGTGATTGAATCCTTAGTATGCATTACTACCAATTTTTTTTCCTAAATTTTCTCAGATGTTAAGGTCAAAACAATATCCTGTTAATATTTGATATAGGCAAACAAATGACAATCGAAATCTACGTCAGCACGGATATTGAAACCGATGGTCCTATCCCTGGACCTCACTCCATGCTCAGCATTGGATCAGCAGCTTTCAGGGCAAACAAAGAATTAATCGCCACCTTTACGGCTAACCTAGAACCCTTGCCAGGGGCACAAGGTCATCCCAACACCATGAGATGGTGGTCAGAAAACCCTGAAGCTTGGGAAGCATCACGAGTCAACCCAAAGCCTCCAGCACAGGTGATGCAGGCATATCACGCTTGGCTACAAGCATTACCCGGTAAACCGGTCTTTGTTGCCTATCCAGCCACCTTCGACTTTATGTTTGTCTATTGGTATTTGATCAACTTTGTGGGGGATAGTCCCTTTAAGCATTCTGCACTAGACATCCGCTCCTATGCCATGGCATTCCTAAAACGAAACTATAGCGAGTCAGGCAAGAAAAACCTACCGCCTGAGTGGTTAGAGGACATTCCCTTGACCCATGTTGCTCTTGATGATGCCATTCAACAAGGTAAGTTGTTTTGCAATCTCTTACAAAACAACTTACAGCGTGAACATTAGACTTCGCGGCAGTTGTCGGGAACAGGGAACAGCGGATCACCGGAACAGTGGACAAGAATTGACGTAAACACTATCAGAAAAATACTTTTGCAAGAGGTCTATTGATTTAGCTGGCTGGCTATGGAAAGGGATAGGGGCAGCCAGCGTCAGTATCAACTCTTGAGATCGTCAATATAAGCCTTAATAGTAGGTAGTGCTGTCATCTTTTCGTAGAAGAAATTGTTGACAATATTCATGATCTCTGATTGGATTATTTTTGCGTGGGGACCAAGGGGAACCCCCTCCTCCTGACGGCTGATGCAGCGGGATAGACGCAGCAGATGGCGCACGATCTCCAATTCCTCTTCCCCTTCCAAGACCTTGATCACTGACATAATCAGTTCATCAG
>NZ_JAAHHX010000559.1:0-1670 GCF_010672065.1 Moorena sp. SIO4A1
TTCTGTTGGCTTTACTTATGTGATGACATTTTGGGCATTTTTGAGACGTATGCCTGGGATTTATCTTTACTACTGGTATGCCTGACTTTGTTACGGTCGATGTCCCCTATTAAGGGGAGCACCTCCGCTTCAGAACTGGGCGTGAGACTTTCACCTCACCCAGCTCCTGGGTAAACTCGGTCTTTGACCGGCCTTTTGGCTTGCTCCAGTGTATCTGTTGGTGGCAGCTCCGGTGAACTGCTAGTAAGTTCTTTGTTTTCCAGTTGTCGTGGTTTCCATCGATGTGATGGAGATGTACATCCTCGAATTCTAGAAACTTCAATCCACAGTGTCCACAGGAATGGTTTTGCCTTTTCAATGCCTCAGAGGTAATATCAGAGTATAGGCGTGAATTCCTTTTGCTCCAATATACTAGGTCGCCGTCATAGGGTGACTTAGTTCCCCTCACGTTCACGTGTTGATTCTGTTTGTACCCCACTTTTGGGAATGCCTTTTTACATAGTTCGTTGGCCTGATACCGGTTTACTTTCTTTTCCTTTCGGAATTTTAGGTTTGCGGTTTGGTTCATGAACCATAAGCTGTCCCTTGAGCTACTCATATCGCAACTACTGTGATAGTTACGCCATCCGCGTACGATTGGGGCTAACTTTTTCGCTTTTACTTTGGCACCATAATTCGAGCAGTTGACCACGGTTTTAATCTTCTTACGTATGTTCCTGTGGTTTTCCTCTGAGGGAGTACATGAGAACTTTCCGTCTTTTCTGACGCGGAATTTCCACCCCAGGAAGTTAAATCCGTCTGTCGTTTTAGTCAGTTTGGTCTTTTCTTCATTGATTTCCATCCCTCTGTCCGCCAGGAAGTCTTTGACCTTCTGGAGGATTTTGTTGGCATCGTCCTTTGGCTTTAAGATGAACACCATGTCGTCGGCGTACCGAAGACTAGTGTGTATGTCTTCTATTCCGTTAAGTGCAATGTTGGCTAATAAGGGGCTGACTACACCGCCTTGGGGAGTTCCTTGCTCCGGGAATTCCAGATTGATGCCTGCTTTTAAACATCTGAATATCCCCTGTTTCAGACATGCAGGTGCTAGCAATCTATCCATGATGGAGTTATGGGAGATGCGGTCAAAACATTTTTTGATGTCTAATTCGATGATACGTTTGTTGATGCCGTTGTGATTGGATTGTAGGTGTGTGAACAATCTTTTCTGGACATCTTGAGCGCATCTTCCTGTCCTGAATCCGTAACTGTCACCACTGAATGTGGCTTCGTGTGCGGGTTCTAGTGCGTATAGAATTAGACATTGCCATGCTCTGTCGGCTATGGTTGGTATCTTTAGCGTCCGAGTTTTCCCATTCTTTTTCTTAATGGGGACTTCTCGTAGTCGATTATGATGCCAGTCATGGCCATAGTCGTTCAGTGCTTCCACCAATTCCATGCGTTGTCTGTAATTGAGGCTTGACTTGCCATCAATTCCAGCGGTCTTTTTACCCTTATTTAGCTGAGTCACTTGTCGGACGGCCAGGAGTTGTGCTGCACGGGATTTCAGAATCAGTTTCTGTAGAGACCTGGCTTTCTTTAAGTCACCAGCTCGAACCGCTTTGTATACACGTTTTTGTAGGCGGAAAAGATTTTGGCGGAATTTCTTCCACTTCTGGCTTTTCCAAAGA
>NZ_JAAHHX010000056.1:0-42767 GCF_010672065.1 Moorena sp. SIO4A1
GCAACTCCTCAGTTTGATAACTGATACAATTGTTTCAACTGTAACTCCCAAACCAACTACGAACAAAGGATCTTTTCCACATCTGCTCATCCTTTTGTAAACAAATATTAATTTCGCCAGCCGTATCAAAATTGGGGGATTTAGGGGGCTTGGATGTAGCAAATGATACTTCTCAGACAACCTCTAAGGTTACAGGTTTAAGGTTATATAGCGTTTATCGCAGTTATGAGGTATTTTATTCTTTGACGTTGATTCCCTGTCTTCATGCAGCGCAGGGCTATTCCCTATTCCCTATTCCCTATTCCCTATTCCCTGTTCCCTAAAATCCAGAAATTGTGTACCTCATAGCTATGATAATTGCTATAATCTACATTCAATGGTCTACATTCAATTGTTTTTCCAGACGTCGGCTGGCTGTGGACATGGCGTAACAAAATAACCAGAATAGGACTCCGTCGAATAGATAAACTTCTTGATAGGGGGTTTCAAATTTGGCTTGGGCGAAGATAGAATCACCGATACCAAGCAACTCCACTAGACCTACAACAAATAGGAGAGTGGTGTCTTGAAACAGACTAATAAACTGACCGACAATGGCAGGAATAACAGCTTTGAGTGCTTGAGGTAATACAATCAGCCCTACGGATAGGGGAGTATTTAAACCCAATGCTTTGGCAGCTTCGATTTGACCCGTAGGTATGGATTGCAGTCCTCCTCGCACATTTTCAGCTAGGTAAGCAGCACTAAATAAAGTCAGACCGATTATTGCCCGTAACACCCGGTCTGGTCGCATTCCTGATGGTAGAAATAGTGGAATAATTACTTGTCCTATGAACAAAATCGCAATCAGCGGTAATCCTCGGATTAGTTCAATGTAAAGGATAGAGAAGCCGCGCACAACTGGTAAGGTACTTTGTCGTCCTAGGGCTAGTAATACACCTAGGGGAAAACAGATTAAAATACTGACAACTGCGGCTAAGACATTCAGCAGTAACCCACCCCATTGATTAGTGGATACCTGTTTTAGTCCGAGTCCTCCTCCGAGAAGCCACAGGAAGATTAATAAAGCAATAAACCAAGCTAAAGGTAACCAATTACCCAATTTCGGTTGAGTTTTAGCAACCTGTTGCCCTCCCCAAGCACTAGCTACCAGTAAGACTACTATTCCTAAAAGCAATAAGCGATAGGGAATTGCTACTGGAAATAGCACTAAGATAGCACCACTGATCACTAGAGCTATTAACACATTGCGACTAAATAGAGTGATAACATTTCTTGCTAAAACTCCCCACGTTATCCCGGATAGGAATACAATAATCCCCAGAATCAACCATGGACGCCAGTTTTCGGTGGCGGGATAGGTTCCTACAAAAAACAGACGAAAGTTATCTTTAATAACATCCCACTGGGCTTCAGTGGTTGCCCATGTTATCAAGCCTTTAACGGTTACGAATAGAAACCATAAAACACTAACCGTTAATAGGCTATTATACCAATTACTAAATAAATTTTTCTTTATCCAGGTAATTGGATTAACCTGTAGTTCAGGGGGTGGTGCTAGTTCAGGAGGTTGAGAATTAACAGTAGTCATTATCTAGTTATAAGTCAACAGTTAACCAATTAAGTTAACCAATTAAGTTAACCAATTATCTTTCCTGCAATTGAACTGTCCGATTCAACAGATTCATCACGAAAGAAATGATCAGGTTAATGGTTAGATAGGTCAGGGGTATGATCACCACGATTATTTCTATTTCATGACCGGCTTGGTTGAAGGTGGTTTGAGCAATGGAGTAGATATCTGGGTAGCCAATCGCAGATGCTAAACTGGAGTTTTTGGCGAGGTTCATATACTGGCTGTTTAGGGAAGGGATAATCACCCGCAAGGCTTGGGGAAAAATAACTAACCGCATAGCTAAGCCTGACTTAAGTCCCAAGGATCTTGCTGCTTCCCACTGTCCTTTCTGTACTGACTGTATTCCAGCTCGGACAATTTCGGCGATAAATGCACCTGTGTAAAAGACTAGACCAGCTAGTAAGGCAAAGAACTCAATAGTTAGCCGGAGTCCGCCTTCAATATTACCTGTGTCGAGAACTTGGGGTCTTTGCCAACCAAAACCGATGATGATAATTAAGACAGCAGCAATTGCGATCGCAATTAAAGCAATTAACTGCGGCTGACCGGATTGTGCTTGTTCTACCATCAGTTTAGTGCGCCACTGCCAGATTAAAACTGCTGCGATCGCACTGACTAGCAAAACCACCAACCACAGAAACAGCTGGGTGGTGAAGGGAGGCCAAGGAATATAAATTCCCCGCTTGCTCAAAAATATCGACCCAGGTAACTGAATTTTTTCCGACAGTTTTGGGAGTTGAAAGAAAACCCCAAAGTACCAAAATAGCAATTGCAGCAGCAGTGGTGTATTGCGCACCACTTCCACATAAAGCAGACTCAGCTTACTCACTAGCCAATTGTCAGAAAAACTAGCTATCCCGGCGGTAATACCAACAATAGTTGTCAGGATAATCCCAAACACCATCACCCGCAATGAATTAGCCAGTCCGATCAATAAAGCATAGCTATAGGGGTCAGTGGCTTTGTAGGGAATGGGGGTATCGCCAATGCCAAATTTGGCTTCATCTTGCAGAAAATCAAACCCCAATTTAATCGCTTGTTGCTGAATATTTCGGCTTAAGTTGCTGCCTAGCCATGCCACGACCGCAATCACCACTAGCACAAATAGGACTTGTATGGCAATGCGCCAAAATCGGTCATCTCGCCACAAAGGAGGCTTTTGACCTATATTGCTTGTCATTAGTTAGTTGTTTTGGTTGCAGGTTACAGGTTGGTTGGTTGAAGGTTTAAGGTTGGTTGGTTGAAGGTTGAAGGTTGGTTGGTTGAAGGTTGAAGGTTGGTTGGTTGAATGTTGAAGGTTGGTTGGTTGAATGTTGAAGGTTGGTTGGTTGAAGGTTGAAGGTTGGTTGGTTGAAGGTTGAAGGTTGGTTGGTTGAATGTTGGAGGTTGTAGGTTGGTTAAAGGTTAAAGGTTTTAGGTTACAGATTTTAGGTTTTAGAGGCAGTTTTCAAAGTGTTGGATGCTACTCGAAACCGCTCCCTAGCCCCCCAAATTTGGGGGTAATTTGGCTCAAAGTATCCCAGATTTGGGGGATAATCGTGGCTCATGGCAAACATTTGGTACTTCTCAAACATCATCTTAGCTGGCTCGCGAGAAGCCCCGCGCTATAATCTCGCTCTTTAGCGTCGGGATGATAGCCCGACAAGGTCGCTCTGCTCAATTGTCAATTTGGAACTTTAATTTTTGACCAGCGTCTATAATTAACATAGTAGGTCAAGTCAAATTAAGAGCTAACCGCCACCTACGTTATCGAACCTTAACAACCTGGAATATGGGGTTCCACTCAGAAAAAGCAATTTAAGCTGTCTGTGGGTGGGTAAAATTCCAGCAGTACTTTGGAGACAGAACTCATTGTATTGTTCCGGCGCGGAGGGGCATCCCGTGTCGTTAATAAAGCTTACCGAGTATCCGAACCAGTGGGTGGAGTTGGTAAGAAGCCCGCGTTGTCCCGTTAGGGCAACGTCGGGAGTATGTCACGTTTTAGGTTTACCGTTAACAGTCAACAGTCAACCTTCAACCTACCCTTCTCGAACGCCAAAGGCGAACAACCAACCAACCTCCAACCTTGAACCTTCAACCTCCAACCTTCAACCTTCAACCTTCAACCTTCAACCCCCAACCTTCAACCTTCAACCTGAAACAGTTAACAATCCCTTAACGGAAGGGTGGAGAATACAAAATACCCCCACGAGTCCAGAGGTCATTCAGACCCCGATTGAGTTTGAACTGAGAACTTTTACCCAAGTTCCGGTCATAGACTTCGCCGTAGTTACCCACGTGCTTAATCACTCGCGCTGCAAAATCGTTTTCTAAACCGAGATCTTTGCCTAAGTCACCTTCAACACCCAGGAAGCGTTTGACAGTCGGGTTAGGACTGTTGCTCATTTGTGCCACATTCGCCTTAGTAATGCCTAACTCTTCTGCTTCAATCAAGGCGAAAGTCACCCACTTAACGACATCAAACCAAGCGGAGTCATTATTAACAGTTACTGGTCCCAAGGGTTCCTTGGACATGGTAACATCTAGAAGTATATGATCCTCAGGCTTAGGCAGAGTGCTGCGTTTGGCAAGTAGTTGGGATTTATCAGAAGTCATGCCGTCACAACGTCCTTCGTCATAGGCAGTATAGGCAAGGTCTGCTTTCTGAAACACCACTGGCTCAAATTCAACACCTGCTTCCCGCATCTTGTCGGTTAAATTCAACTCAGTAGTAGTTCCAGTTTCCACACAGACGGATTTGCCTTGAAAATCTTTCAGTGTTTTAATCCCACTGTTTTTGCGCACCATCATGCCCTGACCATCATAAAAGGTAGTAGGGGCAAATTCTAAGTTATTGGTAGAGCTATCTCGGCTAAGAGTCCAAGTGGTATTGCGCGAGAGCATATCCACTTCACCAGTCTTGACGGCGGTAAATCGCTCCGTGGAGTCAAGGTTACGGTACTCTACTGCTGCTGGGTCATCAAACAAAGCAGCAGCAACTGCTTTACACACATCCACATCTAGCCCGGAGTAGTTTCCGCTCCCATCCACAAAGCTAAATCCGGGAATGCCACCGTCAACACCACAAATCAGCTTGCCACGGCTCTTGACTATATTTAAGCGGCTTTGTGTAGCGCTTGTCCCACCTCCTTCACAGGCTGTTAAGGGTGCAACTAATACTAGAGTGGCTAGTACCAGAGAACTCCATTTAGGCATAAGTTTTTTCTTGGTCTTGTTTTTTAGATAGACAACGGCCTCACGCGATCAGCTGACATGAGCTTCCGCTGCTTAAGCTTGCTTGCATTTTAGATCAAGTTGGTTAGATTACTTATGCAGCTAGATTAGTTATCTAGCAAAGGGAACAGGGAGTAGGGAGTAGGGAGTAGGGAGTAGGGAGTAGGGAACTTCCGATCAAATCAAAAATTATCATAATTTCGACACGGATGGCTATCCTATCCGTCGGCTGCTAATGGGTAATTACAGTAGACTTCGCTGCAGTTGTCGGGAACTTCAGACCAGGGAAATTTAGTTATTGTAGTTACCAAATTTTAATTGTAATTATTTTTAAGTTTTTTTAAAAAACTCAGGTGGGAATAAGCCGGACAGGCACGTAAAAAAAATAAGTATTTCTAGACTACAGGTAGTCCCAAATCACGACCAAACCTCAAGTCTTGGGATGTTACGGTGCCTGCTCCGGATGCATCTGTGTATTCAGTAACGCCGTCACTGGCATCAGTGTAATTCTTAAGAAACTATTTTAATTATATTTTTTGGTTATCTCTTTGTTTATCCTCTTTCTATATCAAATTACTGAAATATTCCTAAAAATTACTTCCTGTAATGACAACTCCTCGATTGTATCTGCCCAAACCCCGAGAGGCGGTGGGCAACTATCTCAGAATCATTTCGATCAATGATGTTTACGACATCAAGAATTATCCCTACGTGGAAACAGTGATTAAATCCCTGAAGGAAACATCGGAAGATGCCATCGTGATTGCCTGCCTCAGCGGGGACTTTCTCTCTCCTTGTTTAATTACCTCCCTTGATGGCGGTAAAGCCATGCTGGACGTGCTCAAGGTAGTCAACATTGATTATATTTGCTTGGGCAACCATGAATTCGATGTCAGCGTGGATGTCCTAGGTGAGCGTTTTAAAACCTACGAAGGGAAATGCTTAAATAGCAACATCTTGGACTTGCCAATTGTGGATGCCAGTGGTCAGCTGCTTCCGAAATATGACATTGTTGAAGTAGGTTCTCGTAGAGTTGCTTTTGCTGGATTTTGCACTAGTAAGATCAATACTTTCCGACCCGGGGCGAACCTAACCATTCAACCCATCTTTGATGCGTTAAAAGAAACCTGGTCTAAGTGTTCCAATGACGCAACCATGCTGATTCCGATGACCCATCAGACCATTGCCGAAGATCGGGAACTAGCCACGGGGATCCAGAAAGATGACCAACTTAGTGGTAAGGTTCCTGTAATTGTTGGGGGGCACGAGCATGAGATTTATATTGATAAAATTGAGCGGAGCCTGATTGTTAAGGCTGGTGCTGATGCTACTAATGTGGTTGTTGTTGATGTCTGGTGGGATGCTTCCGAGCAGTGGCATAGTGCTGTTCATCTGTTGCCAGCCAGCCATTTTGATGCCGATCCCAAGGTCCAAAAGTTTGTAGAAAGTACCCAAAATTTTCTAGGTTCCCTGATGGATGTGGAAATTTTTGAGGTGAAAGAACCCATGTCCTCTAAACGGATGCGATTCCAACCCGAAAAAGTGGCCTCAACCCTATGTTCTTATATCAAGAAAAGCTTTAAAAATGTCGATATAGTTATGATCCAGGGAGGATCCTTTCGGGGTAAGCGAGACTATGAGAAGGGAGAATCGTTCACATATAGGGATTTGTTGGAAGAGATGCCATTGGATACCGAAATGGCCTTGATTCAGGTGCCTGGCTACATCTTACAAGAGGCGATCGCCGAAACTCGCGGCACGCCCGAGCGGGAAGCCTCCAATTTTCTCCATGCCGATCTTGATGTAGTAGTTGAAGACTACCCCAGTCTGAAAATTGTCAGCATTAACCACGCCCCATTTGACCCCCAAAAGATTTACACCCTCAGTATTGTCCAATTCTTGCTGAGGGGGCTCGATCAAATCAAACCGTTGGTAGATTATGTCAACGCAAATGGAGGTGTTCCACCTTTGGAGCAATGTCTTCCAGGCCAAAACTTGATCGTAGAAAGCTGTATGAAAGATGCCTGGAGAGTCCTAATTAATTATGAGGAATGGGACGCCGATGGCGATGGGCAAATCACCAGAGAAGAGCTGAAACAGGGTGTCAAAAATGCCTTTGCCTTTCTCGATCAAAATCAGGATGGCTATATTTCCCCGCCAGAACTACGGGCAGCATTGGCAGAACGGACAGGCCGCACCCAGAAAGGATTAATCAGCCTGATGTTTGAGGTTTTGGATGTCGATAAAGATGGTATGGTATCGATGGATGAGCTGGCATCGTTAGCAATGTAAGGAGAACACAATGCTTAATTCCCAAGCCCGTCCCATTTATCGATACTGATGGGGGTACTGATGGGGGTGTTGATGATGCTCTCGCGATTATCATGGCTCTGAATTGTGAACAAATTGAGCTCAAATCAGTCACCGTGTTAGCTGGCAATATTGATTTCATCAAGCTGCTAATAATGTGTTGCGGGTGATTGACATTGTTCAACCAAACCAGCCTCCCCTAGTGGCAAAAGGCTGTGAAAAACCTCTGGTTCGTCCTCCCTTCAATGCTGCAGGTATTCATGGCTCCGATGGACTGGGAGAACTGCATCAGTTTAAAAATGCTGATGGCAGCCCAAGTATCCCCAACTTACCATGGAGCCTTCTTCAGAAGATGCTGTTGATGTATTGCTCAAAGCCGCCCAGGAATATGGCAGCGACTTGACCATTGTGCCTCTAGGACCATTGACCAATATTGCAACGGCTCTGCAGCGCGATCGCACCACCCTGCAAAAGGTAGGCCGCATCGTGATCATGGGTGGAGCCGTGAAGGTTCCGGGCAACATTTCAGCTGCTGCCGAGTTTAACTTCTTTGTGGATCCTGATGCGGCTCAAATGGTTATGGAATCAGGCATTCCCCTGACCCTAGTAGCTTTGGATGTGGCCATGAAGGCACCCCTTCCCCGGAAAGATGTAGAGAATTACGCTCAGAAACATCCGTCAGCAGTGGCTCAGTTCATTGCCGATTGCACAGGCATTTATATGGCATTCTATAGAGAAAACGAAGGTTTCCACGGCTGCTACCTGCATGACCCATTAGCTGTCGGTGTTGCCATTGATCCGAACCTGGTTTCTACAGAATCGGTGTATATGGTGGTAGAAACTGAAGGAAAATTTACCTCTGATATGTCCCTGGCCGATCTGCGTGATCGTCGGGATGAAGCCGCCTATCCTCCCAATGTAGAAGCCTGTTTAGATGTGGATACCGATCGTTTCCTCAAACTGTTTTATGAACTGATTTAGAGCAATTCAGTCCTGAGTAAAAACCACATCCTTAAGGTTTGAGCCCTGTTCAAGAAATAGCCGCACAGGAGTCGATCTCACCCAACAAAAGCATCAATTTACCATGTCTCAAACATCTGAAATTTCTCAAGATAAACCTCAACCTTTGCCGCTCCATGAGCTGTTATCTCGTTTATTGAAATCAGAGAAAACGTCTCATCGGCATCCCTTGCCCATCATGGGAACTCTGCAAGACCTCAACCAAGCCTGGGAGCGGCGTCCGCTGTTAGATTTTATCAATGCTAGTTTACGGGGTATCGGTCAAGTAGGGTTTGCCAATAATCCTATCACTGGACTACTCATTACTCTTGCGGTTTTTATTCAGTCGCCCTGGGTAGCCTTGATGCTAGTTGTCGGAGTTGTTGTGGCTACATGGACCGCCTATTTGATGGGTCTCGATCGCCCCAGTATTCGCAATGGCATTTTTGGTTTGAACGGAGCCTTAGTGGGGCTAGCTTTAGGAACGTTTGGCACTTGGGGCAATGGTACTGGAAACTTGCTTTGGGTACTGGCGGTTATCATTTGTGCAGCCCTGAGCACAGTATTGATGCAGTATATCGGGCTATGGATGGCCGTGTATTTAGGGCTGCCCTCTATGGGAGTGCCATTTCACATTGTTACCTACAGCTTTCTGGTAATAGCCCTCTACGTTCCGCAACCCTTCTTTGAATTAGGGGCACCACCGCCCTTCCCTAACCCAGCTGAATCCCTAGATGGGGTAAGCGTTTTATCCGGCCTAATCACCGGAATTGGTCAAATCTTTTTTTCAGGCAGCTTAGTATCTGCCTTGTTAATTATAATTGCTTTAGCCTTGTGTAGCCCAATGGGAGCCCTGGTTGCGGTTCTAGGGTCGGTGATTGGTTTGGTCACTGGCATTGTACTGGGGGTAAATCTGAATGTGCTGTACGCTGGACTGTGGGGATACAACTCAGCATTAACCGCAATTGCTATTGGAGGCATTTTCTATACCCCTAATCGACGAAGCCTTTTGTTTGCAAGTGGTGGAGCCTTTGGGGCAGCTCTGATTGGCTGGCTGCTGACTCTGGTAATGACACCCTTGAAACTACCGATTTTGGCGATGTCCTTTCATCTGGGTACTTATGCCTGCTTCGTAATCTTACAGCGATCGCTTTCTTCCTTGGTGCCTGTTGCACCCTACTCCATTGCTAGTCCCGAAGAGCATCGATTCCGCTACCTCACAGCCAAGGAAGTGATTTCGGCCTTCCGTCGGCAGTTGCAAGGAGCCATGGTTGGGCAGCATCACAAGGTATTATTTGACAAAGCACCCCAAGAACTCAAAGGTGACCTGCGTTATATCTTTGATGCTATCGACCGGGATCAAAGCGGCAGCTTGTCTTTGACAGAACTTAGCTATCACTTCCAGCAAGCGGGGCATAGCATCAGTGATGATGAACTGAACTTTGTCTTTTCCAGCATGGATGTCGATAACAGCGGAGAAATAGACTTCGAGGAATTTGGGGAATTGTTGCTGCGCCACCGTCGTCTGATGTCGAGACTTAATGAGTTTGCCACATACTTTATTCCCATTGATAAGAATAAGAATGGAGTGGTTGAGCTAGATGAAATGAATGTAGTGTTAGCCAGTGTGGATCAGCCTCCTCTTTCAGAAGATGAAGTGACCTTTTTGCAACAGCGAATTGGAGGCAAAGAGCTTAACTGGGAAGGATTTATCGAATTGTTGCTAGTGATTTAGATCAATAGAGTTTCTCAACTCCTACCCTGGCGATCAAATAGTAATCGCGGTTTCAGCAAAATCTTAAACAACAGTAAAAGCGATCGCATTTCTGATGGAGTTTCCCGTCGCTGCCATCGACCCGGACGGCAAAAGAGTATCTCTACCAAAGTGCGATGCTCTTGGAGAGTTAATGGGTCAAACATAATTCGTAGACTAGCTTCTTCACCACTGTTGTCAATTTCAGTAACTACTCCTGACAACTCTAGCTTTTCCTCGATCATCTCTAGTTCCACTGGCAACGGTTCAGTGGCAGTGTTTGGGCTATCTAATCGTAAATCAGCCACCTCGGTCAAAGCCACTTGAGCACCAACTTCTGAAATCTTGGTGGTCATACCCCAGACAGTCTGATTTGAGATCTCAAGCCGCACCACTCGGCGCAACTTGAACCACTGGTAAAGGTCCCGATTGGGGACATCCACTACAATCAATAAAGCAATACCCAACATGATCAGGTTATAGATACTCCAAATCCAACCTAGACTCAGACCTTGAATCATCTGAGCGTCAGTAGCTGATATCCCACTTCCCCAATACATCACAGAAGTACTCAAATTCATCCATAGGCTAACTGCTGTAGCGATAAATAGGATAATCAAAGGCAATCCCAACTTGGAGTTAAACACAAAGCGATCGCGTTTTACGCCTTTGGGTGTGACCTTAAATCCTTTGCCAAAGGGATTCAGCATGACTTGTATCACTGTCAAGCTCAGAGGAACACACCAAGGCAATGAGTAAATATCCGACAACAATCCTGACCGGGAACGAAGGTTTAACCAGGAAAAAACTGTGAGCTGTATCAGATAATAAGGTAGCAAGAAATACAACAATTCAGCAGCCGTTGCTTTTAAGGGAATCACCCCTAGAAATGAATAAGCTAGGGGCATTAACAGGAATCCGAAGCGAGATAAACCGGTAAACCAATTTAGTAATCCATCTAAATGGGCTAGCCTTTGGATTGGTTTTAACCCCGGAATAGTTAGAGGGTTGGCATCAATAAAAAATGCCTGCAATGTTCCTTGAGCCCACCGCAATCGTTGAGCTACATGGGCAGCAATATTTTCTGCGGCTAAACCAGCACTAAGTTTTTCATCTAAATAAATAACTTGGTAACCCATTGCTGCTATCCGAATACCAGTAAAGTAATCTTCAGACAAAGAATCGGTTACAAAACCACCAGCCGCTTCTATAATATCACGTTTAACAACAAAGGAAGTTCCGGAACAAACCACACCGCCAGCACCATCCCTGATGGGCTGAACTTGCCGATAAAATATCTCTTCTTCTGGCAGTAGCACATCTTCTAAACCTAAATTGTAGGCAATCGGGTCAGGGTTATAAAAGCTTTGAGGAGTTTGGACTAATCCGACATTACTATTTTTAAAAAAACCTACGGTGCGAGTCAGAAAATTTTTATTCGGGACAAAATCAGCATCAAAGAATACAATCAAATCCCCTGATGTTTTTGGAATAGCATGGTTTAAGTTTCCCGCTTTGGCATAGGAATTATCTGGACGAGTGATATAGTTACACCCCAATTCAGCAGCTAGATCTTTGACATTTTGACGTTTGGTATCATCTAGTAAATAAACGTTTTTGTTGTCATAATCTATCCCTTGACAACCCATAATTGTTCGCTTTAAAATAAAACAGGGTTCATTATAGGTTGGGATGAAGATATCCACAGAAGGATTAAACCTTCCTGAAATCACATCTATTGATAACTGGGAAGCCTGAGCGCTACGGTTTTTGACCCTTAACATTAAAAATAGCTGGATAATACTGCTGGTTAGCAACAACATTTCCAGTAAAAATAATCCTAGGCTAAAGACACCATTAAGGGGATCCACTAAATTGAGGGTAGAGAAGATTCGCCAGAGCAGATATCGTCCCAATAGTGCTAGCAAAATCCCCACCACTAAATTTCTAGACCAAGTGCGAGGACGGGGAGAGAGTTTCGTGACCCCCAGCACAACTACCATTAAGATAATTGTTGGCAGTAATAAGTAGTGGTGCTGAGTCACCATTGGTGCTTCCAGCCACATCGGTGGGTTTATTTGCCAGACATGCAGCTGAGCAAATAGCTGTGTAATCTGCCCCTGACCAGTCAACCAAGCTAAAGCGATCGCACTAAAACTAGTAAATAGAATCAGCATCACGACCGTTGCGGCTCGTAACCTAAAAACTTGTTTGTTAGAAGAACACCTAGAGTTTGGGTAGCTCACTTTGGGAACTGTCATGTCTAAAAACAGGTATAGCGCTGTGGGCAGGGAATAGGGAATAGGACATTAAAAAGTGTGGTATTATAAAGGTTATAGCAATTATTTGCCCCTTGAATTTGGAAACACCATTACACCCATTGCTGTATCATAACTTGTTATTTTAAACTCAACCAAACTAATAAAATAGTATGTGACTAATCTAGATAATATTGATAATATATTAATATAACCTGAGCTAAATATTAAAATTTACTTAACTTACCAAGTTTGGGATATATTAATGGATAAATTTTTTAATGAGCTAGAGTTGAGAAGTATTCACTAAATTTCTTAACCAAAACTCAGGTTAATGCCACCGAAGACTAGACATAATAGCAAAAAGAGTAATGTTTCCACGAGATAGATAATCTGATGAAGCTTAACTATTTAGCGATCTTTGGTGCTACTGCCTTTTTAAGCGTAGGTTGTGTAGCAGGAGTACCTGGGAATCAAGAGTACTGTTCAGGCAAAACCCTCTACCTCTAGGTCTACGACAACCAAGATTGATGTGTCCACTGTTCCAGCTGCTGAACCAGCTAGAACAGTGGCACAGGCAACAAGTAGATCAGGAAATTTTGTAACAGCAGCCCATTCTACTCAAGGCATGGTAAGTTTATTCACAGACAATGGACAACGTTACCTGAAGTTTGACGAAACCTTTAAGACCGATAACGGACCCGATTTAATGGTGCTGTTGCACCGCCAAACTGTCCCCAAATCCTACAGTAAGGAAAATTATGAAAGTCTTGGTCCTCTTCAGCAGGTCAGTGGGACTCAAGGGTACCTTATCCCTGCTGATGTTAATCCAGAAGACTTTAACTCTGTAGTCATATGGTGCCGTAAATTCAACGTCACCTTGGCCTTTCGGCCACGCTACGCGAATGGCTACGCCACCCTTAGTAAGTAGTACCACTAATTACTAATAATTAACCCAAGTTCCTAAGGACTAATGACTAAACAGCCTATAGTACAGGCTGACAAAAAATTCCTTGACTGGAAACGCTAAATAGGTTATCGGATTAATCGTCACAATGATGTTACGCACATCACGAGTGGCTAGATTAAGGATTTGTTGGGCTACCCAATCCGCTGACATGACCCCAATCGGATTGAGATTACTTTTAAATGGTCCGAGGATTAGTTTACGTACTACACAAGGAGCATCTAGACGACGGAGGGTAACTAGGTCTCCTAGGGTACGTTTGCTCAGTTCATACAAAGGACTAAACGCTGGACTAACTTCCGCTTCCGAAGTATTAACCCAAACTTCCTTGCGAGCAATATCTTGGTTCGTCCGAACAGTGGATAAAAACATCTCCAGCAACCGCCAACTTGATAATGTGTTGACCTCGTAGGATTTTGCGATCGCATCGGCTGTCCGTTCTTGATGAACATTGATGCCGTGATTGAGAATTAGAATATCCAAATTTTCCAAATGTGGGGCTAGTTCGGACTCTTTACTCACTTGCCAAGTGAAGGTTTTTACTGGCAAGCTTTCACCATTGACACTTAACGTAACAGTTTGTTCTTGGGAGGTCAGAGCAATCACTTTTGCTCCCCGTTGCTGGAGATGGTACAACAGTGACTGTCCCAAAGTTCCCGATGCTCCCGTCACTGCAATAGTTTTCCCTTGGAGCGATAGTGCTGTCCCCATCAGTTTGTCTACTAAAGTCAATGTGCCGCCATAGTAAGCCTTTTGGTTATCAAAGTGATGTCGCCAATGGTAGCTGCGATTTACCATCCAACCGGAAGGAGGACAGAGGAATGGACCCGGAAGGTGGGTTCCATCAGTCAACTTATCAGCTCCCTTGATGCCATAGCCACGAGCGATCGCACCAAATAGAAATACCATAGAGTACACAGAACCAGCCAAAGCTGCCCAATGCATATCTGGTGTCCAGGTATAAGCCAACCACCATAGCACCAACCCTAACATTAGCATGACCAAGGCTTCTGGCACATCATTACGCCAGTGCGCCTGTCGATATATGGTATCACTGACAGCAGTTAAATCCTGACGGAAGACCCGATGATGCCACACATGCAAGCGATACAGAGGTTTCCAGTGATGGGACAGGAGGTGATAGAAGTCTCGCACCAGTTCTACCCACAGAATAGAACCCAGTCCCAAAACCCCTATAGCTAGCCAGAAATTTACCATAAACATGATTATGATGCCTAGAGTGAACAGTAATTTGTCGTGTTGGCAAATTGCCCATTCACATCATAATTAGGTAGGTAGGTAGAAGTGAAACTAACATGCTCACGGTTGACCGTTAACACTCACCTGTGAAGCATCAACTTTCAACCATCAACTTTCAACCTTCAACCTTCAACCATCAACCTTCAACCATCAACCTTCAACCATCAACCTTCAACCATCAACCTTCAACATACCATCTTCCATATAAGACACTTGGTCAGCTACATCGATAATACGAGGATCGTGGGTTACCATCAGCACTGTGCAGCCTTTATCCTTAGCCAGACGACGCAGAAGCTCAATGACTGTATGACCACTGTGAGAGTCCAAGGCTGCCGTTGGCTCATCTGCCATAATTAGGGGTGGCTCTTTAGCTAAAGCCCGCGCGATCGCTACCCGTTGCTTCTGCCCCCCTGACAAGTCACTCGGTCTAAGATGTCCTTTCCCCTCTAAACCAACCTGCTCTAATAAGGTTTTTGCCTGCTGTCGAGCGTTGACCCCCCGAATGCCCTTAATGTTTAGCACAACTTCCACATTCTCTGCTGCTGTCAGAGCTGGAAATAGGTTGAAGTGTTGGAAAATAAAGCCAATGTGTTCTCGTCGAAACTCTGCCAGCTTAGTTCTAGACATACCGGTAATTTCTTGACCCAGTAAATAGACTTTTCCTAATGTCGGGGTCAGTAATCCCGCCAATATTGACAAAAGGGTAGTCTTGCCAGAGCCAGACGGTCCCATTAAAAGTTGGATATCACCACGTTTGACTTCCCAGTCTATTCCTTTGAGGACTTGAACACGGTTTTGTCCTGACTCGAAGTCCATCTGCACCCCTTTAGCAAGAATGGAGCGTATACCATACTTAGGTAAATCTATAACTTTAGATACTTTAGAGCCGCCCTTAATCAGTTTTTTGGGAAACACCATATATTAAACTTTAGCAGCACCCGTTGACTAGACTCTTAGGTCGTACTGCTGGAAATTGACGACTCCCCATCGCTAAAGCTAGGGGATTCTGGCAGGTTGATCGGCGAACCGGCGACCTACACTGAATAAAAACGTTTTGTTTCACATCAGAGGGACTGGCCATAAGTTCTACTGCTAGAGATAAGACTTATTATGCTACATCTTAATCTCTAGATGGGTATTGTCGGATACTTGTTCCGATTGCTTCTACTTGACCCTTATCCCTTATAGTGCTAAGGATCGTAGATAAAAGCGTAGGTGGAAGCTACACCTGTGAACTACAATAGCCTGAGCTTACGCTACAGCAATGGATTCGGACTTCACAAGGAATTGCCTAAATTTAGTTCCCCAAACCCAGGTCTTATATTCCTGCCCTCACCAGCAGTCCTAATTTCTAAGACCGATGATTCTGCTTGGTTGGTTTTTTGGCAACAAGGTTTTTTAACTTGGTTATCGTCAAAGCGCGTTTTTGATGCTAGCAACTTTTTGGCACAATTCCCAGAAAAAGGCTCTCCCATACGACGCTCATCAAGCACGGATAGAGCGCGGGACTTCTCCCCTAACCTTTAATTCTGGCAGATAGCTATTTTATAATCTAAAGTATAACATAAATCTCATCCACTGGGACTATCCCCATCCCATCAAGCTAGGGGCAAAGATAGCTGATTGCTGATTGCTCAATGCTTAACCCCTTTTCGCACTTTGAGAAACCCAAGGCAGCAATTGATTAACATCTAGCAAAAAGACTGTCAAAGATGTATTTTCTTGGGGAATCACCGCAACATGACTAGCAATTCCTAGGGTATCAGCTTGACGAAAAGACTCTGGTAGGGTACGAATATCACTCACGGAAACCTCTATCAAATTCGGTGTTTTGAGTACAGGGATACCAAATCGTTCACCCATTGTATTTTGAGCAATCAGCAGGAAGCGTCCTGGGTTAGAAGTGCTGATTTTGCTAGATTTAAATAACCGGCGATGCAAGTCGATAATAGGAATTTCCTGATCATCGATATGGGCAATGCCAATATCATTGAGTCCACTGCTATAAACAGTTGTATAATTAATTACTTTTTTTACACACTCAATCGGAAATGCGAAATTGATGCTGTCTATTCTAAAGACCACTAATTTTAAGAATGATGTAGTATTCTGATTTTGCAATCGATTACTATCACTCAGCTGGGAGTCAATTAAGTTATTTTTCATAATATCGAATTCATCTTCATCTTGTTCAAATAAGTATGAATGATTAAAAATTACAATTATTATAATCAGGATTTGTAAGCAATGGTAATTAAATAGATTAACTCACCAGACTAAGTTGGTAAAGTTAGGATTAAAAGTATAATGATGCACTATAATTCAAGGCTATGGGTGCAAGTAAATGATTAGTAGTGGAGACCCCTCAAGAAGCTAATTGCTTATTGCTTTGAGCTAAACGCTGATTAGGAATGGCTGATAGCACATCAAGTAGCACCATCTGTAGCGCATTAGCTGATCAATTAATACTTAAACTTCAGATTTACTTTGTTCAATAATGTTTTTTATTTTTCCAATAAAATCTTGTTCAATATAAGGTTTAGTAAAGTAAGCGTTAGCCCCCAAATGCATTGCTAAACGCTGATGTTTTTCACTGCTACGAGAGGTAAGCATTGCTATAGTAATTTTTGATAACTGAGGGTCTTGGCGACGTTGACCAAGAAACTCAAAACCGTTCATATTCGGCATTTCAATATCACAAATTATCATCTGCACTTTCGAACTTTGCCGCAATTGTTCCAAGGCTTCGTGTCCATCCCGAGCCTGTAAAACTCGGTAACCCGCTTTTTGCAAGCTCATAGCCAAGGTTCGTCGTAAACCTGTCGAATCATCCACAATTAAAATTGTGGGAAGTGGAGCAGTTTTAGCAGGAGTTTGAGTCCGGTTAACCGATGACTTTTTCTTAGTGGTAGCTTCGAGTATATGAGACAAGCTTCTCGGTTTAGTCTCTTCTTGGCTTTGAGCTAAAAATTGCTCTAGCAGGGCGTTACCATCCATCACCGGAATTAAACTACCATCCCCCAAGATGGTACAACCATAGGTATAACTGGGAGCCGCAAGCACTTTGCCAAAGGGTTTAATCACTAGCTCTTGCTCTGTGATCACGCGATCGATTTCTAACCCAAAAGCCTGCTGCTCTCGACGCATTACTACCAGAGGTAATGCCCAATCTTCAGGAGTGGGGACATAGACTAAAGCTTTGCTAGGAGTAGTTTCCCTGACTGGACAGTTATATTCCAAAAGATCAGACATGGTATAAGTGGGAACCATTTGTCCGCGCCATAGCAAAAACCGTTTTGTCCCAGATTTTTGCATCTGATCCCCCTTGGGAACTACAATTTCCTCAATACTGTCTGATGGTAAAGCGATAACAATTGGACCGACTGTAGCAATTAGTAATTTAGCAATGGTGAGAGTTAACGGCAGGCGTAGGGTAAAGGTTGTACCCTTACCTGGAGATGAGGTGACAGATATTTTCCCTTTGAGAGCTCGAATTTGAGAGCGTACTACATCTAAACCTACTCCCCTACCAGACAGTTCACTGACTTTAGCTGCGGTGGAAAATCCTGGCTCAAAAATCATCTTTAACAGTCGGGATGGGGGAGCTTTAGCAATTTGTTTGGCTGACAACAATCCCTTGGCCAATACTTTTTTACGAATGCGTTCAATATTAAGACCTTCACCGTCATCCTTAACTTGAATAATGGTTTGATTGCCTTTATGGTAAGCCCGAATTTCAATTTGTCCTTCCTCTGATTTACCTCGTTTGCGCCGAATTTGAGGGGATTCAATGCCATGATCAAAAGCATTCCGGAGTAAATGTAGTAAGGGGTCATAAAGTTTTTCCAGCACTGCTCTATCTACCAAAACCCCTGTACCACTAAGCTTGAGTTTTGCTGGCTTGTGGTGTTGGGTAGAAAGATCCCGTAAAGCCCGGGGAAAGCGGTTGAGTACTTGACCCAGAGGCAACATCCGCGCCCACATCAGCTCGTCTCGTAGCTGAGAAAGCATTTGCCGCTGTTGTTCCAAGGTCTGATCAGACTGCTGAGCAAATAGGGTTATATCCCCCACGGCTTCTTTAAGCAGCATCATTTCTTCCTGTAGTCCTTGGATCAAAGCATGGACGTTGCTATAGCTATCCATTTCCAAAGAATCAAACAGGGGTTTGTTAAATGGGTCTGACTCACTCTCTAGGCTCTTTTGGCCTGACCACGTTACCGATTGCTGGGGTGAGTTTCTCTCACCGACAGAATTCGTCCCTTGCTGGTTCAACTCATTCTGACTAAGGGAGGCAAAGCTAGGATTTGACACCATTGATCCAGCACTTGAGGCACTCGCTAGACTCTGATCAGATAACTCTTGTATTTGACTAACAATGGTTTGACAAAGTTCAAATCTTTGGGTTAGTTCCCGCACTGCTGCTTGTAATTGTTCATTTTGCAGGCCAATACTATTGCGGTTGATCACCAGTTCCCCTACCAGATTGTTCATCCGTTCTAGTCGCTTTAAGTTAACCCGGACTGAACTCTCGGGGGAGATAGAGGTTGGACTTTGGCTGGGATGCTGTGACGGCTTAGGAGTAGATTGATTAGATCGAGTAGGTTGATGCTGCTGGGATTTCGCCGATTGAGTGGGTGGGTTGATAGCTAATTCATTGGCTAAGAATGCCGCTGCTGGTAGGGTTGGTGGTGATGGAACATCTGAAGCAGGCATATCCTGGAGCGGTGGCAGGCTTTCAAAGATTTGTTCAATCTTTTCTACTGCAGCTTCCAGGGTTTTTGGTACCTCTAGGGATGAGTTCTTGAGGGGAGCAGAAGCAGTGCTTGATGGATTGGGCGAGTTCGCTACTGGTTTAGATCCTGGGCTAGGGTCAGCCTTAGCTTTACTCAGGTCTTGCTGGTCTTGCTCCGAGTGTGGAACAGTTTCTGCTGTCGGGGAAATGGTTTCCTCTGGGAAAGATGCTTCTGCCTCTTGGACTGGGTTAACTTGA
Source organism: Moorena sp. SIO4A1 (assembly GCF_010672065.1). Lineage (NCBI taxonomy): Bacteria > Bacillati > Cyanobacteriota > Cyanophyceae > Coleofasciculales > Coleofasciculaceae > Moorena > Moorena sp. SIO4A1. Next base: position 19,390 of record NZ_JAAHHX010000056.1, read on the forward strand.
TCCTCTGAAGGGGTAGATTGATCAGATGGTATGTCTTGACTGACTTGCCCCAAGTCACTAGTTCTGAGATCAGCAACAATCGGTGGGCTCAGAGGAACTTCCTGAGCTGGCAGGTTCACTTGGGGTTGCTGGGCAGTAGTTTCAGTTTCCTGGGCTAGAGCAATGTCTTCAAAGAGTAAGGTCTGTTGATCTTGGTTAAAGTTGTTAAAAATATCAGTAACATCAACTGAGTCGGTAACCTTCCAAGATGGTGGCTCAACAGTTGCTTGATCTAGGTCAGTTTCCTGATGGGCAACAGTGGGTGAGGTCTCGAAAGTCTCTTCGACTAGTGGATTCAGTTGGGATGGTTGGGTAGCGGTTTGCTCGGATAAGGTAAAGTCTTCAAAGGCATTGGTTGCTTCGCCTAGGTTAAAGTCACTAAAGATATCTTCAAATTCAGAGGTGGTATTTAGACTATTTGTGATGTCATTAGCCGGAGGAGCAGGGGCTTCTGTTAAAGCAACTAGAGCAGTCGAGGGATTTCCCCCTTGAGTGCGATCGCCTGCTAGTACAGCAGCTCGTCCTGTTGTAAAATCAGCTAGGGCCAGTTCAATAATTTTCAAGACTTGGTGGGGATTTTGCTCTACTGCCGCTACAGCCGTTTGGGCAATCGCTCCAAATCCGGACAAGTTCAGTAACTCAGCAAAGCCAGCAAATACGTCTGCTTGTGCCTTTAATTCCCCCACCACCTCATAATTTTGGGGATTGGCTAGGACAGAAGCAAGACGTTCTAGTCCCTGAGCCACATCAACCTCAAAAATAGAGGATACAATATCAATACCTAAGTCACCGGAACTAGGAATGTAGTTATCAACCTGTGTTAGGGCATCACCGAGTCGTTCTTCAATCTGGGCATAAGTGGATTGAGCCCTGGCTAGGGCTTGCTCTGGGTCAAAATAGCCTTGCTCAATTTGCTGGATGAGGGGGTTCCGGAGGCAGTCATAAGCTTTGAGCAGCAAGCTTTCTAGCTCAGTATCAAGTTGTACCTCGTCGCTGTAGAAAGCCTTGAAGATATCTTCGAGACGATGAGCCAAGGTTTTAATTGCCTCTAGCCCAACACTGGCAGCACCTCCCTTGATGGAGTGAGCGGCTCGCATTAAATCGTGGATCTTAGCCGTGGTTCGTTCTTGCTGGAGATTCAGTAAGCCTGTCTCGATCAGTTGCAACAGCTCTGGTGCCTCTTCGATAAAAAACTGATAGGCTTGGTCTTGGATCTCAGAGTGAGTTGCCATGGTTCTTCATTGGTCATTGGTCAAGAGAAAATTGGAAATTGGTCATTGGTCATTGGTCATTAACAAAATACTAATAACTACAATGACACTAACTCACCTTGAACTTGCCCACACTATCTTGCAGTTGCTCAGCCACTGTTAGCAGTTCTTTGAACGAGTTAGATACTTGGCTGACTTCTGTGGAGGTTCTATTCGCGATCGCTGCTACGTCAGCCATAGTGTCAGTCACTGATTCGCTGGCTTGGGTTTGCTCAACAGCTGTGATGGCAATTGCTTTGACCAACTCATTTATCTTGACCGTTACGGCAGTAATTTGATTCAAACTCTGCCTGGTATCATCCACCAGTTTAGTCCCAACTACCACTTGCTCAGTTCCCTCTTCCATAGCGGTTGCCACCTCATTGGTTTCCGCCTGAATGTCTGCTACCAGCTTTTCAATTTCCGCCGTTGCCTCCGCCGATTGATGGGCCAAGGCTCGTACTTCATCAGCAACTACCGCAAAGCCTCGACCGGCTTCCCCAGCACGAGCCGCCTCAATAGCGGCATTGAGGGCTAACATATTAGTTTGCTCAGCAAAGCCACTAATCAGGTTGACTACCTTAGAAATCTTTTGGGACGATTCCCCAAGGCGTTTGACCTTCTTAGCCGTACTACCTACAGTTTCCCGAATCGCCATAAAACCTTCTACAGTGCGGTTCATAGCAGCATCTCCGGCTTCCACCGTTTGAGCTGCTTGTTTAACTGCAGCTTCGGCTTCAGAGGCACTGGCAGCCACAGAGCGAGTTGAGACTGTCATGTCATGAATTTTTTGTAAAGCATTAGCAATTTCCTCCGCCTGTCGTAAAGCTTCTGTGGATAGCTCTCGGATCGCTGCTTCATCTTGAGTAGTGGTGGTGGTGACTTGCTTAGTTGCCTGTTGCACTTGCACCACAAGTTTCCGCAAGCTTTCGATTGTAGCATTGTAGGAATCGGCAATAGTTCCCAATTCATCGGCAGTCACTTGGGCTCGAATAGTGAGGTCTCCTTTACTAACTGGCTCTACTTCCATCAACAGTTCTAGAGCACGCTTTTGCAGCTCCTCTTTGAGCTGGCGCTGTTCCTGAGCAAGATTTTCGGCTTCTTGGCGGGCTGCTTCCATTTGTTCTAAGGATGTGGCTCGCTGCATAACATTGCCCAGCTGAACAGATAACTGCGTCAGGAAAATGATTTCAGACTCTTGCCACTGGTGTGGGGCCCTACAATGATGAGCAATAAGTAAACCGTAGAGTGTTTCTGCGTGGACAATTGGTGTCACTAAATTTGCTTTGATTTGCAATCGTTCCATCAACTTCTCGTGGTCACGATGGAAACCTGCTTCAAATACATTATTGGTGGCAATGACACGCCCATGTTTGTAGGCATCAAGCAGTTGCTGTGGAATACAAGCATCTTCAATTTTCTTCTCAATCCTATCCTCAACCATATTTTCAACTGCTTTCGGCCAACCCGGTTGAATTGCCTCGAATTCAATGTAGCCACTACCATCCGGATTCAGGCGGTAGATAACTACCCGGTCAGCATTCAATTGATTGAGGGCTTTTTCCACCGCTTCTTGGAAGAGAGCTTTGAGGTCGAGAGATTTGTCGATGGGGGTAGCAGCAAGGTTAATAATGACCTGTGTCCGATTTGCTTCTCGACGTACCACGTTTTCCTGACTGGTAACACTCTCAGCCATTTCATTAAAGGTCCTAGCTAGCTTACCGATCTCATCGTTAGTGATCAGATTGCTTCGGACTTGGCGTGACCCTTGAGCAAATTGCTCGGCTAAGTTTTGTAGCTGCTGGATAGGTTTAGCAATGGCTCGTCCTAGCAGAATAGCTAGTAATATATCAGCAGTCACAGCCAAGATCACTACTACCAACTGTAGGAGTAGCTTGTTGCTGAGGAGGAAGTTGAGTTGAGCTTCTGAGGTTCCCCTTACCAAAAGGGCAACTGGCTTACCACTAAAATTATTTAGCGTCCTGGCAGCGATTGTATAGGTTTCCCTCCCTATCTTGATGCGTTTGGTAATCGGATTACCCTGAGCTGTTACCGCTTGATTCAGGAAAGGGGTATCGGGCAAGAAGACTTTCGGTTGAGCTTCTGCTAAATTGGTACTTTTACCCTGGTCTAAGGCAGTTGCCAAGACAAATTGACCATCCGGTTGACGTAGATATACCGCACTATAACCTCCCCCAAAAGACTTTAGGGTATCCTCGACGATAGGCAGCTTGCCATTGACAATATCCCCAGAAACCAGTACTCCCAAAACTGCCCCTGTGTCGGTGGCTCTAACCGGTGTGACGGTGTAGCGAATCAACAGATTGTTTTGCTGGACAATCCCAGCAGGTAGGAAGGGAGACTCTTGAGCAACTTCAGACCAGCTGACCAGTTCACTGGTTTTAATTTGCTGAGGATTTTCCAGAACCTGACTGACTAAGTCATTGGGATCGAAAAACTCCGCAGTTCGATCAGCATTAGCATTGACAAGAATTCGCCGATCCTTTCCCACCAACGTGGCATATTCAATCCGACGAGTCTGGATTTCTTGCTGAAGAATATCTTTCACTTGTTTAAGCAACCCGGGGGTTAAGGGTTTACCTTGAGCATAGGTTTGAACCGCTTGAATAATTGCGCTATTGTCAGATTGTCCCCGAAAACCAAACCCCATCTGATTAATTTTGATATTATAGATAATATCCATAACCGCCAATTCTGATTTGGCTTGGTTGATTAATTGAGCACGACCTCCTGTAACAATCAAAAAAGCCCCCACACCTGCTAAGCCAACTACGGAGATCACTTCTGATGTGAACAGGGCTAAGAGCTGTTTACCTTGTATAGGAAGGTTATAAAACCATTTCAAAAATAAAGATGGAAGTCTTTGGGGTGGTGCAAGCTTTGACTGGATTAACTTAGGTAGTGGTAGCAGTGATTTCCCCAGTTTAGTTTTCAGGGTAGATTTTGACAGATCCAAAGCTTGGTAGCTGCCATTATGACCATTTTCTGATAATTTATAAGCTAAATTATCAGAAAATTTAAGATCATAATTATCAATCTTGTGACCATTGTTATCCTTAAGGGAGTTATTCTGAGGAGGAATTTGAGTCATGGAATACGCCCAATTAATTAAAAATAGGTAGTTTCTCGTTGTGAAGACACCCAGGGTTTGGACATCGCTGCCACCATTGCCTAACTCGGGGTGACTGAAAAACTTCAGAAGTTACAGCCATAGAATTCCCAGTCAATCTTGTTGAGATCACAGTTGCTTTGAAAATGGCAATTAAGAATTAAGAATTAAGAATTAAGAATTAAGAATTAAAAATTAACAATTGACTAAGAACACTAACTCACCTTGAACTTGCCTACACTATCTTGCAGTTGCTCAGCAACTGTAAGCAGTTGTTTAAACGAGTGGGATACCTGCAACGCTTCTATGGAGGTATGATTAGCGATCGCTGCCACATTAGTCATAGTCTGAGTCACTGAAACGCTTGTTTGAGTTTGCTCAACAGTTACGGTAGCGATCGCTTCGACCAACTCATTAATCTTGACCATTACTGCAGTGATTTGATTCAAACTCTGCCTGGTGTCATCCACCAGTTTCGTTCCTCCTACCACTTGTTCAGTACCAGCTTCCATGGCAGCTACCACCTCATTGATTTCCATCTGGATTTGTGCCACAATTTTTTCGATTTCTGCCGTTGCTTCTGCTGATTGATGGGCTAAGGCTCGCACTTCATCCGCAACCACCGCAAAGCCTCGACCTTCTTCCCCAGCACGAGCTGCCTCAATAGAAGCATTTAACGCTAGCAAGTTGGTTTGAGCGGCAAAATTACTAATCAGGTTAACTACTTTAGAAATCTTTTGGGACGATTCCCCAAGGCGTTTGACCTTCTTGGCAGTGCTGCCTACAGTTTCCCGAATCGCCATAAAGCCTTCCACAGTGCGGTTCATAGCAGTATCCCCAGCTTCGACTGTCTGAGCCGCTTGTTTGACTGCAGCTTCAGCTTCAGAGGCTCTAGCAGCCACAGCTTGAGTTGAAGTCGTCATGTCTTGAATTCGTTGTAAAGCTGCCGTAATTTCCTCCGACTGTCGCAAGGCTTCTGTGGATAATTCTCGAATCGCTGCTTCATCTTGAGTAGTGGTGCTGGTAACTTGCTTCGTTGCCTGTTGCACTTGCACCACAAGTTTCCGCAAGCTTTCAATCGTAGCGTTGTAGGAATCAGCAACAGTTCCCAATTCATCGGCGGTCACACGGGCACGGATCGAGAGGTCTCCTTTACTAACTGGGTCTACTTCCATCAGCAATTCCAGTGCGCGTTTTTGAAGCTGCTCTTTAGCCGTCCGTTGCTCGGTTTCAGCAATTCTTTGCCGTTCCAAGAGGTTGATCCGGTCAAGAGTTAGTCCCACTTGGTTAGCTACTTGGGTTAAGAAATCGATTTCCGAAGCTTGCCAGGCTCGAGGTTCACTGCATTGGTGAGCAATTAATAAGCCCAAAAGTTCCCCTTCAACCAGAATTGGGGTAACTAAATTGGCTTTGACCGCAAAGGGTTCTAACTGCTTCAGGTAACACGGGGTCAGACCAGCTTCATAAATATTCGGTGTTGCCTTAACTCGACCTTGGATGTACTTATAGACGTAATCCTTTGCAAAGCAAGGGTCAGCAATTTCCGCACCGAGAGCCTGGGGCCAACCTGCAGCCACGGATTCAGCAATGACAGTACCTTTCCAATTGGGGTCAAAGCGATAGACAACCACTCGATCCGCATCCAGCCCTTGTCGGCTCCCTCGCACTACCATATCCAGGATATCTTGCAGGTCAAGGGCTTGAGTTAGCTGAATCGTAATGTCTTTCAGTTGCTTAGCACGCTTAGCGTCAAGGCTTTGGTCTTGTACCAGAACTTTAATCCGGGCGACTAGGTTATTAAAGGTGTGAGCTAGGGTTTGGGTTTCTGCGGTACCACTTGGTTGAGCAATCGCATCTAAATTACCTGCAGTCACCTCCTTGGCTGTATCAGACAATTGACTTAGAGGAGCAGATAGGCGGCGGGATAAAAGCAGAACAACTACCAAAGTTACTGCTCCCAAGGCTAGGGCTATTAAGATAAACGCTACAATTAACTCATTACCAGCGCTTTGCTGTTCTGATTTGTCCACAGAAGCAACGGATACCCAATCTGTGTGTGGGTTAGTCACAATGGTATAGAACTTATCTTTATAGAGGAAGTCAACAATTTTTACCTGCTTTCCCGTTTTCTTCTTATAGGTCGAAAGTCTTTCTTCCTTTAGTGAATACTTAGCTTTGAAACGATTGAAGTCTTGCTTAGTATTAATAGTTAGCTGGGTCGGTGCCTGGACTAAAAACTTAGCAATTTCCCAAACTGCTTCACCCCCAATGATATCTTCCTCATCCAGACTACCTTCAGGGGTGAGGGTACTAATTACCATGCCTTGGCTAGTGTCTATCAGCTGCACTTGTTGGGAACCCATCAATCCGATATGTTCTAGATAAGGGAACAGTTGCTCTAATTGATTCATGGGTAGCACAGCTTTAATCACCCCAAGAAATTCTCCTGATTGAGGATCCTTGATTGCCTGAGCTAGATCAAAACCAAAGACATTAGCTGAATCATCAAAGTCCAGTTCACTGACCCAACGCCCTTGACGCTTTGCTTGTTGCCACCAGTCTTCATCCCTTTGCACAAAGTCAGAGGTGGGATTACTATAAGCAATGTTGTACCCATAGCGGTCAGTGACAAATAATTCCCCTAGACCTACATCCTTAACGATTCTCTTTAAGTAACGATTGAGTTGTGGATTGGGTTGGAGGAGCTTTGTGTTTTGAAAACGTAATTCAATCTCGTGAATAGCCAGTTTCTGAAGTTGTTGCTGTTGTGCGGTTTTGCTACTAGCATGAGCTGCATTGATGACTAAAGGATTACTCCCTAATAAGGTTGGTACAGTAAAGGTATCCTTAATCAGTTGGCTAGCTGCTTCACCAGCAATTAGAGCTTGCTCCTGCTGCTGTAATTTATTTCGCTCTTTGTCATGGTCGTGAACAATTCTGTAACTTACTAGGCTAGCCAGAGTCAGAGGAATCAATACCGTTGGCATAATCGTTGTCAACAACTGGCGGCTGAGAGTATTTTTATTCCTCTGATTTTTTTTTTTTCAGTTTTGACCAGTTCCAGGAGCTGATCTTCTGCGTTGATATCTTGGTCTGGCAAATGGTTTACCTTGGTCTCAGGTTCTTTTAACTCTTGAACAACCCGCAATTTAACGTTAGGAATAGTTGACTCAGGTAAGAGTGTCTTCACCAGCGCCTTTTTTGATTTAGCTATCTCACTATTATTGGTAGTGTTGCCATTGACATTAAAATTATTCGTTGCTTTTTTCATGATTAAATACTTAATAAAATTATTTTTTAAACCGTATTTTTTTTATAAATTTAAGCTTTAAAACTTAAAATAAATAATTATTAGTTATAATAATGAAATAATACGTTCAAGTTACATTCGATGAATAGTATAATTAAAACTTGGTATTAAAAATTAGTTTTCCATCAAAAACTACTAGCATTTCACCACCATGTTTCAGCCAATATCCCTGTAAAAACTTTGCCAATTCAGGATTCATGCTTGATGACGGCAGAGGTTGAATCAAATCGGGATTGCACCATTCAATGTCCTCTACCCGGTTGACGACCAACCCTAGCATTTGGTTGTATTTAACGCACTTAGGATCATGAGACTGGATATGCAACACTAAGGAGGTGTAGTGTGATGTGTTTACCGGTTGCTGATGCCAAGGAGTTAGTCCCACAATGTGTCCGAGATCGACCATCCAAAGAACTTCACCCCGCCAGTTGTAAACACCCATCACCCAAGGTTGCATATGGGCAATTGGAATAATTTGACCAACAGCAATAGTCAGCACTTCAGTCAGCTGATTAATTGGCATTAAAGCAGTAGTATCAGGTACTAGATGAAACCGCAGAAACTGCTGTCTAATTTCATTGGCAGCAGTTTCTGTCGCTGATGATGGGGAAGCTGAAGCTGGGATAAACTTGGATACCATGATGATCTCTGTTTTTTTATAGCTCAGATTTAGCCCTTGACCAGTTGGTTAATGATTTTTAGGAGTTCTGCGTTATCAACAGGCTTATACAGGTAAGCATCTGCTCCCTGCTTCAACGCCCAAAATTTATCCATTTCAGTATCTTTGGTGGAGCAGATTATCACAGGTATTTGGCTTGTATTAGCTTCATTTTTAAGGGTTCGACAAATTTCAAAACCACTGCGATCCGGAAGGACAACATCAAGGACAATCAAATCCAGCTGATTACTGCTAATTTTTTCTAGGGCTTCTGAGCCATTATTGGCAGTTAATACATTAAACCCATTTTCCTTGAGATAACCTCTGAAAATTTCTAGATCAGTTAATGAATCTTCAACAATTAATGCGGTAACCATTTTTATCCGATTTAAATAACTCTAAAATTATAATCAGGTAAGCAAGTGTTTCAACGGTTTTTTTTGTAAACACTTAAATTTCGGCTATCTAGTCAATTCTAATTAACTTGTTTAAGATGTTTAATGATAACTCTCAATACCTCTTCAGGATTGATGGGTTTACTCAGAAAATCTGAGGAGCCAACCATCTTAGCTCTCACACGGTCGATGATGCCGTCGTTACCGGTCAAAATCACGATCGGAGTATTGCGGAAAAAGGAGAGCCTACGCAATTGACCGCAAATTTCATAGCCATTAGCATTTGGCATGACCAGATCTAAAAATATCAACTCTGGCTTACTAGCTAACAAAGTAGCGATCGCCCTAAGTGCATCATTAATAGCCACAAAGCGATAGCCTTCTGAGGTAAGAATTTTTTCCATGCTTTGGCAGATCAGGGGACTATCATCCACGCAGGCAATCAAAGGTTTCTGCTCAGGAACAGTTTTTACCGATGTTTCGTTCGGAGGTAGTGAAACTGGAGCAGGTAAATCCGGAATCTCTATCAGTTCCACTAATCCTGATTGCAGGTGAGGTAGAATCGAGAGGGTAACTGCCCTAGTATCCCGTTTCATTAGTATGGCCAAGTCTCGTAGGGTATATTGTCCATTCAACAGCTTGGTCATAGTTTGGTAAGCCTGAGGGGATGTTTTAATTCTCAGTTGCTTGGGCTGCCTGATCATTGGTGCCCGATTAGGGCAGCGGTCTGCTACACGAGCACTTTGCCAAGCTTCCCAAAGTTGATCAGCTTCATGGATGACTTGCTCTGCGTCAATCAAGACCAGTGGTTTAAACAATGATGATAATGATGATGAGGAATCTGGTTTGATTTTATAGGTGATCTGCATGCCTTGGGTAACATCAAAAAGTATTTCTACCATGACAGACTGAATCATTTTGACGGCTTGATCACGGGTAACTTTATGCAGACCTACCCATAGGCATAGCAAATGATAGTCCCAACAGACATTGACATCTTCCCAATTGGTATTAGCTAGATCGTCTTGCAGTGATGAAAGCTGAGCAGATGTCTGAGGACAGTGAATGAGTAGGTTTCTACGCCACCGTCTCACTGGATGAGTCCCTCCGGTAGCATACATGAGGCGACCCATATAAATGTGAAATATCCATTCTTGTTTATTTGGATCACTTAGAATGAGTTGACCGCTAAACCGAGGCTGCTTCAAAATTTCAAACAACCCAGCTTGTTTGACGGAAGTAAACTCTTTGATTGGAATTAGAGGATAATTTTGTTTTATCGCCATCATTGCCTTTGGTTTACCTGATTGCCGTTGTCAGCAAAACTGATTGTCCTAGTGCTGCCATTACCGGAATAATTTGCCGATTGGGAAGAGGCTTTCTTAACCATAGGCAAGAAAAAACACCGGGAACAGTTAAAGACTTTCACCGAGATGCACAAGTAAAATATGATTGATCAGGTAACTGCTAGCTCAATGCTACAGAATTTTATGAGGTTGATGTATCCGTGAGTTTACACAAATTACAAGAGAGACACTATGGGGTATTTACGCATTGACGGAAGTTTTTGATTATTTATGACCTTCTATGCCAGAAAACTACTGAAATGTATCAATCTTGCCACTGAGCCGTGTTGCCATCTTGGCAGGGATTTACAAAAATTTACTGGTTAGTTAATGTTAGTTAATTAAAAGTCTATGAGTTACACTGGCTTTATGACTTTGACTGTAAGTATTCAGAAGAACGCGCTACACCCATGAAACCCTTGCCCTATTAAGTTCTGGAAGCTTTTTAAATCAAGAGAGTAAGCCCATGGACTAGTTTTCGTGACTGGCGCTTGGGATCAGGTCTTCTTCGAAGGCAAGGTTGGGAGAAATAACAATTACCAAAAACCCACACCTTACAATTTATAAGCTCTCGGACGTGATATTACTTAAAAGTTATCTCGGCATAATCTCCTATGGTCTCTATTGCTCGCAAAAACCTCTGGGCAGACATTCCTCGCTTTCTGGTCGCTCAAGCAGGAATTATGTTTGCCGTTAGCCTAGTCACAATCCAAACTGGTCTGCTCAACGGGTTCACTCGCTCTACAGTTCTTCTGATTGAGGGATCCGAGGCCGATATATGGGTAAGTTCTGACCGAATGGTTCAGTTTGAGCTAACCGAGCCACTTTTAAAGAATCAGCTGGATCAAGCTCAAGGAGTCAAAGGTGTGGAGCGAGCAGAAGCACTACTGATGGGGTCAGGTCGATGGCGTCCTCTTAAGGGAGATACCAGTCCTGTTACGTTGATTGGATTTGACCTAGGGGGAAAACTGTTCCAACCCGGAACAATCACTCGGGGTAGACTGAAAGCCCTTAAGGAGCCTTACACGGTTATGGTGGATCAAAGCAGATTACCGACGCTCAATCTCAGAGATATCGGTGATACCGCTACGGTTAACTTCTTGCCTGCTCGATTGGTCGGCTTAACCACGGAGAGTCAATCCCTTGTAGCTAGCCCATTCTTATTTGCTTCCTTAGAAAATGCCAATACCTATATCAACACAAGCTATACCTCTAAGCTTAACTGCACTGTAGAATCTTCAGATAATTTGCAGTGTACTACTATTTACGAAAAGTCAAAGTCTTTGAATAAGTCTGATGAGTCGGAGATTCCTGAACCTACACCTTTGAGCCTAACAGACCCCATTACCTATATCATGGTAAAGGCTAAACTAGGGCAGGATCTTGAGCAACTCAAGCAGAATTTAGAAGCTGCTTTACCCGGGACTCGTGCTTATACGAAGCTTGAGATGGCACGCAAGACCCGAAATTACTGGCAGGTGCGAACAGGTCTTGGTTTTGTATTGGGTCTAGGTGCTGCTGTGGGAGTGATTGTTGGCATGGTAGTTGTCACTCAGATTCTCTACGCCTCAGTTTCTGACCATATCAAAGAGTTTGGTACCCTAAAAGCAATGGGCGCACCGGATCGGTTTATTTATAGTGTTATAGTCGAACAAGCATTGTGGATGGCTGTTCTTGGTTATGTGCCTGGTATGCTCCTTTGCTGGGGGTTGAGTGTGTGGGTTAAATCAAAAGGAATTATCCTTTTGATCACACCAGTGTCTGCCACAGGTGTTTTTGGCATAACTGTGGTAATGTGTGTCACTTCCGGTTTGTTCGCTATCCAAAAGGTGACTCGTATTGATCCAGCTATTGTATTTAAAGCCTAGAAACCCTGTTGAGTCATATCATATCCAATTTAATACTTATCATTCTTGGTTGTTGGTAACTTGTTAATTTTTTTTTATTTTAAAGTGTTAATTGACCGTTGACCATCAACACTTTAAAATTAACGACTTACCTGAATAGGAATTGATTAACTGGAATCGATATCACCCAATTATAAAATTGAACTTTTAATAGTTTCAAAAAATTAGTCAACTGGGATATTATGACTATTCTCGCTCAGCAATTAATTGGTTAGTCACTTCCATGACTGCAGGAGGCAAGGTGAACCCGCCTTGAGATTTTTCCACTAGAGATCGCTGTCTCAGGGAGGCTAGAGCCCTGAGTAATTCCTGAGGCGATATCTCCAGTAATTCATCCTGTAATTGAGTTAGAATTACAGGTTCTTTGTGACTAGCCATTGTATATATAATTTTATGTTCCAAATCTGATAACCGATCTAAGATTTCTTCGATAAAGTCACTAACGTCATGGGTAAATAGGGTAGTTGCCAAAAAATCGGTCACACTGCCATCAAAAACTTCTTTGATGGTTATGGCAACAAGTTTTAACATCAAGGGATTCCCACGATACGCCTTAATTAAATAGTCCCAGTTTTTCTGCCCAGACAATCCTTTTTCCTGCAAAATATACTGAGCGGCTTCCCCTAAACCTTCAAGTTTTAAGGAACGCACAGGTGAAGTCTCTCCTTCTTGTAACGAAATTTCGCTGAGTTTCTCCTGAGTGGTAATCAACAAACAGCTTTGATGGGGTTCTTCTCCCCAGCGTCTGATGAATTCACCATAGCCTTCATAGCCTTCTCGGTAGATGCCCGCAAGTGTACCAATCTGTAGAATAGATTCGGCACCGTTGAGGACTATCAAACAGCGGTGTTGGCGGCAGTACTCAATTAGTTGGGAGATACGCTCCTTGGCAGTTTGACAACTAGGGAGTGGGTTTGACCCCTCGGCGGTTTCATATCCTACAGTTTCTAGGGGCCCAGATAAAGATTGGAGCAGTGCTGCTAGGATATCCTCTAACCGGGGTGCCTGACTTAAGGAACGCCATACCACATACTTGAACTGATCCTGAATTTGTTTAGCCAGCTTCACTGACAAGGTGGTTTTACCAATCCCTGCCATACCCTGTAGTGCCACCAATCGGCAACGATCCTTAACAATCCATGTTTCTAACTGGCGTAGTTCTTCAGTGCGACCATAGAAAACAGAAACATCTGGTGCCTCACCCCAATCCATGTGCTTGGGGTTTGAGGATTGGACAGTAGAGATAGGGGTATAGCTTCTGCAGTTAGAGGAGATATCCTGGGTTTCTATATGAGTCTGATAGCGATTGACCAGCAGCTGTTGCAGTTTGGTTAGCTTTACAGGCCCTGTCCCTGATATAGGAAACTTTTTGTAGACCTCGCTGAGTCTTTTGCGCACTGCATGTTCACTAATGTCGAGGGTTTTTGCGATCGCGTTTGTCGATTGACCCTCCATCGCCAAAGCCACAACCTCCAGCTCGGCTTTAGATACACCGTGTTCATTTGCGATCGCTTTTAGAAAGTCATAGGGAATCACAATTGCACGCTCATACTCATAGAAACCTGATAGTTCATTGTAAATCCTCTTTCTGAGAACTGCTTGCCATTTTGGTCATTAATATGAGTTTTACCTGCCAGTTGTGTCCCGATCAATTCAAACCCATCTCTGGCTGAAAGACTTTGTCAAACCCCTATGGTTGAGGCATTTGCTGCCGGTTTGTGTTTCTTAAATCCATCACAGATGTAAGTCTGTTGGTCAGACGCTCCTCAAAAACTATGGCTAGGGATATCAACGAGGAGGGGTAACTTCAGTCATCATAGGAAGAACCTGAGTTCGACCTAACGCTGAAAGCCTTAATCTATCCTAGTCTCTGAAAGCCTGTATCCCTGCGGTGCGACCCTAGGGCGCGAGCAATCCCTCGCGCCCTAGGAGGCGCGCACCGTGATTGTTTCGTGGAGTGTACCCTGATCTCGAACTCACGTGAAGAGGGGACTCACAACCGACCTAGAATGGCTTGCTGTGTACTACCAGTTCTACTTCCCGTTAAATACTCACTCTGCTAAAATTCATTGTTATGAATTTTAACCTGAGTTCAACGTAACGCTGAAAGCCTTAATATACCCTAGTTGCCCAAATCTTCTATCCCTTACTCGTTCGTGGAGCGATCGCTTATATAGAACTCAGGTTGAGCAGGTTTGTTGTTGCCCTTCACCACTGACTAATGACTGTGAATTTGATCTAAGTAAACAGACCTGTGAGCAGCCAATGTTCTGGGCACAATTGATTCTGGCAAACCTTATAGACCTGGCCATTAACTGCTAAAAACCGATTTCCCTTGGTAGTAATTATGGTAATTTTATAGTTAATGGTGCAATGCGGAAGCGAAAATAGCGGTAAATACAGCCGAGGTTTAGTAAAAGCTTAGATTAGGCGGATGAATCTCGAAGAACCCGCCATTAATCGATTAATCAAGCAGCACAATGGTTCAACGATTACTATCTAGTATCGGTTTCACCACTAAAAAGCCAGCACCAAATGCGCTCAAGACAATTCCCAAGATGGCTATAACCAACACCCAGCCATTGACATATGACACTCCCTCTGGTTGGGAACTTCGCAGGGATCGATTGTCTTGTTGTTCAATCACTAAAGTTTCTCGATAGGAAGAGGGAGGGGTTTGAGGTTTCCTCTGAGGTGGGGAAAATTCACCCCCTGGGATAGTTGTAGCGGTGCGCTGGGATGGAATTGGTGGAGCTTGACGGGGTTCCGGTGGCTTTACTGCCTGAGGTCGATTGACTTCAGCTGGACTCACTGGTTCTAAGGAATTGATCACCTGCTGTAGATGCAGAGCTGAATTAATAACTTTTTTAACTTCCTGTCGCAACTGCTGGTGTTGTTTAACTAAATGCTGGTTTTGAGAATGGAGAGAGTCCAACATCGCCTGTGTTGCTTGCAACTCAGCTGCTAGTTCCCGGTATACAGAAATTGGTACTGACGGACAGTATGTATTCGATTTGTTTGCCGATGTTGAACTAGGGTAACGATCGCTACTGGATTTGGGCATAGGGGGGTTGGTTCGGTGATTAGAAGTCATAAGTATAGCTAAACTTCATCCAAGGCAAGAATAGTTGAAATTTTAATCGGTGGGCAGCCCTTGTTGGCTCAAAGCTAGGGAGATAGTCAACAAAAACTCCCGCTGCATAGTCTGGTTGATTCACCCTATTGATAGTGATAACCGAAAAAAGTTTCCCATGGGTTCAGACAATGGAGCAATGTCTAGGAAATTTTTCACGCCTAGTAGTAAAACCAGCAATTACCAAGGGTACCGACAACAGTCTTGCCTTGGCTATAGGTTGCGAAAGCTTTACTTCCATGCCATCTGGATTAGTGCCAGTTTTTTTCTACTCCTTTGGTCCTCTGGGAAAACGACGCCGTTGCAGGAATTCTGGAATATCTAATCCTGGTCTACTCTTAGGCTCAACCTTGGGAGTAGGGGGCATCGGTGTAGGAGCAATCGGTCGCCGATTCAAGGGAGTTTCCACGGATTTAGGTGCAGACTGGGCTTCTCCGGTAAATCCCGTAGCAATCACAGTAATTCTAATTTCACCCTGGAGCTTATCATCAATTACTGCTCCAAAGATGATATTGGCATTGGGGTCAACCACTTCATAAACAGTTTCTGCTGCTGAATTCACTTCATGGAGGGTCAGATCACTGCCACCAGTAATATTTAAAACTACCCCTCTAGCCCCTTCAATAGAAGACTCCAGCAGAGGAGAAGAAATGGCGGCTACTGCTGCCTCTCTAGCTCGGGATTTTCCAGAACCCATCCCGATGCCCATCAGAGCCGAACCAGCATCTGCCATCACCGCTCGCACATCGGCAAAATCCACATTCACCAAGCCAGGAATAGTAATAATATCAGAGATCCCTTGCACCCCCTGACGCAGGATATCATCAGCTACTTTAAATGCTTCTTGAACAGGAGTCTGTTCTGAAATCACTGACAAAAGTTTATTATTGGGAATAACAATTAGGGTATCGACTCGACTCCCCAGAGCGGCAATTCCTTCCTCGGCTTGGGAAGTACGACGGCGTCCTTCAAAGGTAAATGGACGAGTGACCACTCCCACGGTTAAAGCACCCATCTCTTTAGCAACTTCTGCTACAATCGGGGCAGCTCCTGTGCCAGTGCCACCCCCCATCCCAGCAGTAATGAAAACTAGGTCAGTGTCTTCTAGAGCCTGGGCAATTTCCTCCCGGGATTCTTCAGCGGCTTTTTGACCAATGGCTGGGTTCCCTCCTGCTCCCAAGCCTCGAGTCAACTTCTGCCCCATTTGTAAGCGCTGGGGTGCTGCTGATTGGGCTAGTGCTTGAGCATCTGTGTTAATTGACCAGAACTCTACTCCACTGACATCACTGGCAATCATGCGGTTAACTGCGTTACCACCACCCCCGCCAACACCAATGACCTTGATTTTTGCAACGCTACCTGGCACGATATTGTCACTCCTAGTTTCTTCCCTGGGTATGCGATTAGAATCATAAGTTTGACCGAATTGTAATACAGAGTTACTAAAAGGATGTGTATTGTCGGATCCTAATGAAAGATCTGCTTCTGCGATGATTTTAGAACTTTGAGCAGCAAGCCCTAGTTGACTATTAAGCGTCATTGCAAGAGGTGAGGGTAAGTGTTTATCTTTATCTTTATAAGTTATATGTAGCAGTCTGAGTTAACTATAGAGTAAGTTGATTGAAAAACCAAAGACCCTGGCAACGGCTGGCTCTATACCCGATAACTGACCTGAAACAAAACATAGGTTGCTGGAAATATCACCTCGGTTTAGCTGTCAGAGTAGGGATGTAGAGCTGTCTGACCTTCAACGCTTATCGTTATTTAACTCTGGATTCCACACTGTCATGGTCTGTGATCATTTGAATCGATGGTAAGTCTGGGTTTTGCAGGTCAATGTAAGCTATTTGGCTTTTTTGTGTGCGCTTCGGCAATTCTCGCATCTGGTCTAGAACTCTCAGTTGCGTGGGGAAGCTTTCACTGTAAGGACCTAAATGTACATTTCCTAACTCGGTTTTCAGAATTAAGTTGCCTGGATTTCGCCAATCGATCTCCAAAACTTTGACAGCCGAATGACTCACAGCTTGATAAAAATCGAACCAGTAAGGACGATAAACGGAATTTTGACCAATCACTTTCAACTTCGGTAACTTCAGGTTGGCCGAGAGTGGTTCGTAACTGCTCTTGGGGCTCCAGATCCCTTGCTCATCGACTAAACCCAACGTTGGGGTAGAGTTTTTAGTTTTTCTGGTTTCGGGCTTACTCTGCTCAGCAATAGCCACTGGTTGACGCTCTCTAATTTGTATTGTCAATCCTGGTGGTATAAGTTGACGGCTAACATTAGCCGAAGCAATAGGAGCTTCAGACTCCAGAAACTCGGCAAGGACTTGGGGTTGTACTTGCAGTAAAGACTGGGGATAGGATACAGGCAGCAGGGAGCGAATCGCTTCAGCAGAAAGCCAATAATTCCCTTGAATCTCGATTTGTTCTGGGTGACGAATCATCCAATCTGGTAAAGTTATTGCCCAGAGTAAACTTCCAGCAATACCGCCCACCAAAAGTGTACGCCAAATCTTTTGATAAAATTTAATCCGGCGTGTCCGTCGCAGTTGTTTGCGTCGATTAGACAATTGTGATTGAGAGACTGATGCGATGTTGGTCATCTACTACCGATCAATCGACAGAGTACATTTATGACTTGAAGTAAGCCTGACAATTGGCGCGTGGGCATTTGCGCTGCGGCGCGATCGCTTCACGCCAATCTACCCAAAAATCTGGGTAACGACAAGGTTTAAACTTTGCAATTCCTGACTGAGCACCAAATACTTGTTTTAATTTAACCACTACTAGGTTCCCACGTTTTATACTTAACAGGTTGCATCAGTCTGATGGGAAAAGGCATTGGTGCCTAATCAGTCCTCTATAGTTAACTCATCCCACGACTAAGGTACGTGGGATGGGTCAGTGATTAATGATTAGTCTTTTACAAAAGACTAATCACTGGCGACGCTTTCTATATCACCCTGTTAAAGGAGTGGGCTTTATAACCGCCTTCTGTAAACCATAACCATCACCACAGGGAGTGGGAGGTTCATTTATGGAACTGCATCTACCAAGATTTTTCAAAGCGTGTAACCCAGCTAAAACCTTAGATATGGGGAATCCAGAAGACCATCCATACTATATCGATTTTTCCGCTGTCAGGGGAGGAAAGATTATCGAAGCTTTAGGACGAACCATTACCCGTCTGTCACCAGATGAACCTACCTGTCAATTGTTTACTGGTCACATTGGCTGTGGTAAGTCTACTGAGTTGTTAAGACTTAAAGCCGAGTTGGAAAAGCAGCAATTTCATGTTGTTTATTTTGAGTCCTCTCAAGACCTAGACATGGTGGATGTTGATGTCAGTGACATTTTACTCAGCATCGCTAGGTCAGTCTGTGAAAGCCTAGAAGCGATCAGCATACAGCTCAAACCCAGTTACTTTAGTAAATTATTTAATGAAATCAAAGACTTTTTGCAAACTCCTATTGAGTTTTCAACAGAAGCCGAATTTTCGGTAGGCATTGCCAAGATTACAGCCAGAAGTAAAGACAGTCCTCAGCAACGCCAACTGCTACGACAGCATCTAGAACCCCGCACCCAAAGCATTTTGAATGCCATCAACGAAGAAATTTTACAATCAGCGATTCAGCAGCTGAAATTGCTTGGCAAAAAGGGTTTGGTGGTGATTATTGATAATCTTGACCGAGTTGATAATCGCTCCATGGCTTCAGGTCGCTCCCAGCCAGAGTATCTGTTTATCGACCGTGGTACTCAGTTAAGGCGTTTGAACTGCCATGTGGTTTACACTCTACCCTTGTCCTTAATGTTCTCCAACGAGTACGAAACTCTCAAAAATCGAGTCGGTGGTGGTGTGGCTCCCAAAATTTTGCCCATGGTGCCCATACAGTTACGGGATGGTAGTGACTATCCAGAAGGTATGGCACTGCTGCGACAGCTATTGCTAGCCCGAGCTTTTCCAATGGTTGATCCTCAACAGCGGCTAAACCTGATTCCACTAGTATTTGATAGCCCAGAAACCCTCGACCGGATGTGTCGCATTAGTGGGGGTCATGTCCGTAACTTGTTAGGGTTGCTCTATAACTGTTTGCAACATGAAGACCCACCCTTTTCCAGGAGTTGTTTAGAGAGTGTGATTAAGGGATACCGAGATGACTTGACTCTGGCTGTTGAAGAGGAAGAGTGGAAGTTGCTATCTCAAGTCGTGCAACAGCAGTCCGTCAAGGGGGAACAAGAATATCAAACCCTGTTGCGCAGTATGTTTGTCTATGAATACCAAGATGAACAAGGGCGCTGGTTTGGGATCAACCCAGCCTTAGCAGAAACAGAAAAGTTTCGGACTCTAGTTCTGTGACTGACGGGGTGACAAGCAGCATTCGGTGCCTTACTGGGTATGGGGTGACCGGGTGTGGGGTGTCGGGAAACATCAGGAGCTTTAAACCTTGGTAGCGATGCAGTCGGCCAAAGGGGAGTTTGAAGTTCCCATATAACAGGGGTTAGAAGTTGACCAAGAGAAGGGTAGCCTTTATGGTTAGTCGGCTTAGGGTAAAAGGGTTTTTTCTCTTGTAAGAAGGCTACCCTTCTCTTGGATTCGGCGGAGGCCAAAATGGGTGCTCGGTTATGAATAAAAGGGTTTTTTCTTTTGTAATAAGGCCTCAGATGAAACCTTGGTTAGAAGTTGACCAAGAGAAGGGTAGCCTTTATGGTTAGTCGGCTTAGGGTAAAAGCAGGGTAATCGCAGATATTTGGTATAAATTGTACTTGACAAAACCGACATTTGCCCAGTAATAATTCGGACTAGACAATTTCTCCAGAATCAAGGAAACTGCATAGATATTAAATCAGTCTGTTCACATTCTCAACGGCCGTGATGTCATTTGGTTTTGGTGCTCCAACCCCATCCCCCCTTTCAAAGACAATGAAACAGCTCAAACATAGCGTGATTAATCAGTTTGAGCCATTGGATGACCCAAGATTCAAACGGGAACCGAAGCATAAACTTGTAGATATTGTGCTGGGGGGGCGACGAAATAAGTTAAAACGCAGACTCTATAAGCGACCTAGCCCTTAGACCTCGTTGATAATACTTTCGTGTCTTGATGCAGTCGCTCATGGGGGAAACCCCCAAGACCGCGCTGCATCGCTTATTAGGATGCGCGTTTCATTAACTCGGTTACTAATTCTAGACAAACATCCTTAAAATTTACCCAATTTTGGCCATATAAACCGGTAGTGGTACACAAGTAGTGATGGCCTAATCAACCGGATAAACATTTATTATAGTGATGAACAAAATTCCAAATAGCTCCTAGATGATTTTCTAATTTTTTTGAAAATGACAAAGTTTTCCTAACCAGACGACTAATCCTTTGTCTTAAGGTATTATTTTGTCTTTCAATATGATGAGTTTTCCAGGTTTTTTTTCTACAGGTTTGTGACGTTTTTTAGGTATAACTTTTTGATAAGCTTCCCAAAAATCTGTATAACACACAGCACATTGTCGAACCACTGGAGGAAAAGACTTCCATAATTTATTTGCCGATTCGCGAGTGCGATCTCCAATATAAACTCCAACTATTTCTCTAGTTTCTTGTTCGCGTAGCGTGGCCAACGGCCATCAATGGCCAACCAAATCCATTGCTGATTATCTTTTTTATTAACAAAAGACCACATTTCATCACATTCTATGGAAATTTTACCTTTTGGTTTTTCTGAACCCTTTATTTTTTGGGGAGTTTCGGCATATTTTTTATTAACATACTTCTCTGTTGCAATGTTTTTGAAACTCCAACTGATCGAGCAATACCCGCCAAAGATATTTTCTCAAGTAATAAGTGATATATTAGTTTTTTTTCGACAATGGTATTGGCTTTTTTGTGGGATTTTAAAAAAACTGTCTTTTACAGTTTTTACAGAGATATTTTTGTTTTTTATGATGAGTGCTTCCATTTTTTACTGTTTGCTCACAATTGCAGTAAGGGCAATTGGGTCGGGTGATTAAATTTGATACTGTATTCATGGTTAAGATAGTGTATTTTTCCCTTGAGAAGTTTTTTTTGACTAATAAAACTTTAGCAGTTTTGTAAGTTTTATTTAATCAGTATTTATTATAATTTAGATAATGTTTTATAATTAATTATAGTTAAATTGGTAGATTTTTACTTAATAAATATCTTATTTAAGGGGAATACAATGTTGTATCATACCAAATCCGCTTTACCAAGGCTATATTCAAAAAAACACAAAGTCCTTGCCCAGAGCAGATTTGGGTATTTTTTGTAATCAGCCTATAATAACCGGATTTGGTATCACTACTTATTTATCACTACCATACTTTTAAGTTATATGAAATAAGGCGACCCTCTCTAAGGTTTCGTCTCCAAAAAATGGAGTCAGTGTAATGGATAGAGGATTGGCGAGTTTGCTGATAATCGAAACCCTAAAGACCAAACATAATCGTTATTTTGTCTTAAGAATTAAAAACAATGTCAAGCTAGAAATGTTTTAGGTGCCCTTGACCCATCTAATTATTAAATTCGCCACGGGTCGCCCCTTCAGGCAGAATCTAATCGGAACAGAAAAAGAGTAAGTACAAGGGAGAGTTGTCAACTTTTGTGACCTCGAAACTCAGACGGAATTTAGACTAGTGACTAACCTACCAGAAGCATAAGAATAAGGTATAAGTAATGAAGAAGTTGGGAATTTTTATCGTTTATTTGAACCGTAAGAGAGGGTCGCCTTTAATGTCGGCAGGTTATGGGTAAAAGGTTTAAGTTATATGAATAAGGCGACCCTCTCTAAGGTTTCGTCTCCTTGGCTGGTAAATAGAGTTGTTCTGGAAGTTTTTGAAGATGCATCTAAAACTGGACAGATTAATAACAAAGAATGTCAAGGGAATTGAGTACCAAATTTATACCTGTCTCATAGCTTATGTCTTATTACAATTAGTGGTTATCCCGATTTCGGCAATAAAATTTTAGATAAACTCCGATATTTACCAGCTTTTATGTGTGAAAATAATATTGGTTTGATCAGATGGTTTTTTCGTGAAGTTATCTGGTGTGTTATAGGTATAGTGTGTCTAATTTTATGTAAATAATTAGGTAGATTCAACATTTCTGATTGAAACCATTAATTACCAACTCAAAAATATTTATCAAATCGAACATTATCGTCATCGCTCACCGGTTAATTTTTGCGTCAATGTTCTGTGCGGATTGATTGCATATTGTCATCAACCCAAGAAACCGAGCCTTAATCTGGACTGGCTTTTACCTCAATCTGCCCGGGTCCGAACTGAGGTTACCTTAGCTGTTAATCACCCTTTTCTTTTTGAGGGAGAACTTTCTCTCAAAGCTTGGTATGAAATTAGTTTAGCCTTCAGGTTCACCCCCTGAGGTAAGGTACATCCCCTCATGTATAACCTACCACCTACCACCTACTAATTGCTTTCAAGGGACAAATTTTGTCCCTAATTGATTTGAAAACCGATGGGTGCATCTCATATTTGTAAAAAAGATGTGAAGTGTGGGAAGTGTGGGAAGTGTGGGGCGGGGGCGCGGGGAGTGTGGGGCGGGGGCGCGGGAAGTGTGGGAAGTGTGGGAATTTTCGCGGGAATTTTTGCCTAATTGCAAAACTGAGATGCACCCAAACCGATCTAGTCAGGACTTCCCCAGTAACTCTACCTGTAGGGGAGTAAGCCCTGTGCGCCTACAGGTAGAGTTTGGTGCCCAGTTTTGCGGAAGTCCTGATAGTTCAACTGTTTTACATGTTTTCGTCTAGGAACTTATAGTTCCACCCCACTATAAAAAATCAAAAATTCCGGGAAATCACTGATATCCACGCTATGGACTTCAGGCTCAATAAGTGAATTTATCATTGTTATTCAGGATTTTCATTAAATATATTTATTAAATAAGTAGTAGTAATTACTGAATTCTTTATCAAGGTACTTATGATAGACGTTTTTCTTGAGTAATGCCTGATTATGCTTGTTGTTTTTTATCAGTAAAAACCCATACTTACCGATAAGTTCTGATAGTAATCTTACTATCTAGAGGGAAAATCACCCTAGTAATAGGTAATTTCTACCAGTAGGGGTCAAAAGGTTAGTGACATGAAGCAGCAAAATCCCCCAGAAACACTAGCCCCATACAGTGCTCGCTCTCTATTAACCCTATCCCGGGCAATAATGTTCTCCCAAGGAG
>NZ_JAAHHX010000560.1:0-1668 GCF_010672065.1 Moorena sp. SIO4A1
TATGTACTATCATTTAGCAATCAGCTAATGGTTTCCCGTAGCGTAGCCACAGACCAATCGCCATTTCAGTTTTTGATAAATCTGATTACTATATAGCGTTTGGCTATGAAAAATTAGCAGTATTTTTCATGATATATTTGGAAATGCTATAGAGATTAAATGTATTTAATTTTCTTTTATTATACTATTTTGTTTATTGAATTGTAAACTAGTAAAATCTCTATACCTTCATCTGTTTTCAAGACAGAGTAAGGGGTTAAAAGGATGACACAGTTTGGCTTGAAATGAGAGGAAACCGGATTGATCTCAGAGTCGGAAATCACCCCTGGTTGATAACCAGTGAAAAAATCGATTGACCTATGGCCACGCTACGCGAACGCATAACCAGTATGGGGACGAACGTCTGGTGGGTGAAACCCTAGCACAATATCTGATTTGGGAATCCCTGCAGCGACAAGTTCTTCAGTGATGCCATCTTCGATACCATCCCGTTGAATCCAGATTTTCCCATCAATAATCTGAACATGCGTAATGCAGCCGTGGACTCGACGTTTGCCATCCCAGCCAACAACCATTAGCATAAAATGATTGTTCAGAGTATCAGTAATGGCATAACTTTGGATATCGCCGTGACTGTAACTAATCCGAGCGTAACGCTCTAGAATTTCTCGAATTAATCTGGAATACTCATCTAATCTATCCATTGCACTATTTCTTCTCCTTCTGCATCAAAAATTAGCAAATTCAACTGATTGTTTTCAATAGCAATTCGAGCAATTTTCTCTTGAAAAAAATCTAAGTAAACTGCATTCCGAATCGCTAGATATAATGTTCGATATCGATGGTTGGTTGATTCTTTTAACAAACCTCGATAAAGCACATATTGACCGAGGGCATTTTCTAGGTCTTGTACAGGAGAAGGACGAATAAAACTTTTTACCTCAACTGCAATACGTCGCCGACCTTTTTCTGCTGCAAAAAGTTTCTCCGATCCCATATCTACGTAAACGGTTCGCTCTCCAACAGCTAATGCTAGAGGATCGTTAGTAATCACCCATCCGTCTTTGATCAGAGCCGTTTTAACCGTTTCGTGGTAGATATCTTTTGCCATTAAAAGTAGCTTATTATTGCCATGCTTAAGGCTATATCTATGGTAGCTTAATCACGCTTTAGGCATTGATCACAAGCAGAAATTTTGAATATTGAAATAAAACGTTACACAAACCGGCAGATTTTTACTATAGCGCTTTCTCTCCTAATGAGGTAAACATGATTGTTTACCTATTGCCTATTGCTAGCATGCCTATTGCTAGCATGCCTCTTGCCTCTTGCCTCTTGCCTCTTGCCTCTTGCTAGCATGCCTGTTCCCTATTCCCTATTCCCTGTTCCCTATTCCCTTTTCCCTGCTCCCTGCTCCCTGCTCCCTGCTCCCTCAAAAAATGTACCTCACCAAATTTTAAAAAACGCTATACTGCTCAAGTGCTAGTTAATCCATGGGCAAGTCCCGCAGGAAGTAAAAGCAATCACTTTTACTATCCGTGCCCTTGATTCGCCCCAAGTAGCCAGTTAAGGGAGAAGAAAGCTCAATCAATATTTCGTGTAGTTCTGGCTGAGTCAAGGACTGGGGTGGATTGGAGAAGTTATAGGCTCCATAGATCATCTCTACTC
>NZ_JAAHHX010000561.1:0-1668 GCF_010672065.1 Moorena sp. SIO4A1
TCAAATTGTGAGTGGTCACTTGCCCTTGGTTCAAGTCTACAAGTTGAGACGTTTCTTTCTGGTAGCCTTGGGCAACAACTTTAACCTTAACTGGACGAGCACTTGATTTATCCGTAGATGCTTCGAGACTACTCAGGAGATAGTTCCCATCGTTGTCAGTAAAGGTATACTCACCACTCCCCTCAATCTCAACTTTGGCCATAACGACAGCTTCACCGTCCTCTGAGTTGGTGACGTTACCCTTGAGAGCAGTTGGTTGGAAATAGAAATTAACAGTAGGTATCGCGATCGCACCATCTGAATCTCGTGACACCTGAACCTCGGTATCATCGGATTCGAGATCAGAATCAGGCGGTATCGTTTTGATGGTTGGGTCAGCACTATAGCGAGTACCCGTACCTAGCAAGGAAGCCGTCAAGGTATATGACCCATCAGGGAGATCCTGGAAGTAGAAATAGCCGTCAACTCTCGTACGAGTGCGGTCAGGTCGCTCGACCCTCTTTTCCCAGTCATCTCCATACAGGCCAGCTAGCAGATCTAACTTGCTTTTCAAGCTTTCGGGCATATCGGCAATTTCGACCACTGCTCCCGGAATCACCTGCTTAGTTTGGGCATCTTTAACCTGCCCAGCGATCGCAACCTGATGGCGGATTGCTTCCAACCTAATCTTATTTGACACGAGCAATACTCCCTTAGTCAACTATCTTGGTTATGGCTAATGGCTAATGGCTAATGGTAAATAGTCAACCAATTCCCAATCCGCAATTACCCAATCCTGATATCTGTTACCAAGGTTCCTGCCTCAACTGGATCATCGACTTCCACAGCCATAGTAAGGGTGTAGTTCAATGCTGGTCTGGGCTTTCCTCCCATTGCTTGCCAGAATTCACCCAAACTCTGTAGGTTGCTCTGACTCAGACTAACTGTCCTGATCGGAGGTTCCATCCCCCTGAGGCTTCCCTGTAATACAGCCGCTGGAATTATACGATGACGCAGTAGCACTTTCATTACCTCCCCCAGCCATTGGTGCTCTTCTTGCTCTGGTCTTTGACCATTACCTGTAAGAGCGGACCAAGCGGTGATTAGGTAAGAGCAATCCACTCGCACTGGATTACGCCTTTTGGTTGCCCTACCGTTACTGCGTTCTGTTGACCAGGTGGTGTTGCGTAACTCCACATTCTCACGCACATCGTAAAGAAAAAGATTAATCGCTGGCTTGACACTAAAATCCTTGTCAGGTGTGGCAAAGCTAATAGTAACTGACGAGATTAGCTCAGGAGGTAGTTCGCCCTTGAGCAATTCCTCCAACGTTCTATCCAGGTCATGAATCATCGCATTTCCTCACTCTTAGCCCAGGTCGCCAAATCATCGGCAAACTGGCTGAGGTCAATCGGCAATTTTAGTTGCCAAGTACCCACTTTAGTCTGCAAACTGTCCCTTAAATCTTCTCCGTAACAACAATACACACAACTTAAACGTGCTTAGTGAATTGTTTGCACAGTTATTTGAGTTATTACGAATCATCACATTAGGCCAGCATACTGACCAAAATCACCCTCTATTAACACTTTTCCCATCTTCTGATACTCTCGCCGGACTGCACGCAGCAGGTGATTCATCTTGACAATTCCACCATCATCTGCTGCTATAAAAGCAGCAGCCAGAGCA
>NZ_JAAHHX010000562.1:0-1666 GCF_010672065.1 Moorena sp. SIO4A1
TACCTCACATTCTGAGTCAGGGGTAAAGACGCTTTCAATTACAACTTGGGTAGCTTTTGCTAGTTGATTAACTGTATCTTCGATAATGCTAATGGCTACCTGATCGCCTTCAGCGGCTGCTTGATCCACAATTGGTGCTAAGGATGCAATTTCTTTGACTCCCCACCCTGGCTGATAAATAATATCTGTGATATAATTAAAGTTTGATAAGTTAAAATGGGTGGTAAAGCGCTCCTGAAGACTAGTTGCTGTTAGACTAGTAACTGCGCAGCCATCATAGGCGTTGATAGCGGCTCGTAATCCAGAGATGGCAATGTGATAGGCACTGCCAACATCTCCTAGGATATGCCCCCAGCCACCAACTCGCTTGGTATTTCCCTGGGCATTGCGTCCAAAAACAATTGAGCCGGTGCCTGCGATCGCAACAACTCCCACAGGCTTACCGACTCCCCCCACTAAGGCAATCAAAGCATCATCACAAATAACAACAGTAGAGGGGAGTAATGCC
This sequence comes from Moorena sp. SIO4A1, assembly GCF_010672065.1. Classification (NCBI taxonomy): domain Bacteria; kingdom Bacillati; phylum Cyanobacteriota; class Cyanophyceae; order Coleofasciculales; family Coleofasciculaceae; genus Moorena; species Moorena sp. SIO4A1. The sequence continues at coordinate 509 of NZ_JAAHHX010000562.1, forward strand.
CAAGTGACCGGAATTGTCTGACTTGACAACAACTGTTCGACGAAGCCTTGCACCACTTCTCTATCTCGTGGACGACCAACACCGGCTAATCCCAAACAAATGGCTTCCACTGTGACCGATTCCATGGACAGTTTAGCGGAAGCTTGTTGGGTGGCTTGGCGAATCGCTGATTCTATGGAGGCGAAAGCGGTTTTGATACCAACGGTGTGATAATTGGAGGCGTCGGCTTCTGCTCGACCTAGGACTTGACCTTGGTGGTTGATCACTACACAAAGGGTTTTACTGGCACCGCCATCTATTCCAATTACACAGCTTGTCATTTATAGTTAGTTGACTCTCATGAAACTGGCATCTTGCCAGTTCTACGCACATTGAAACTGGCAAGATGCCAGTTCTACCCAAGATGAAATACATGAAACTGGCAAGATGCCAGTTCTACTAAGATGCCAGTTTAGCGATGGCTCGAAGAGCCCGCCAAAGGCGATCGCATCCAAAACTAGCCAAAAGCCTACAATTAGTTGTTATCTGAGTCTTCTGGCTTGAGAAGGGCATCGACTAATACTGTGACTTGCACCAGGGTATTGATCACATCACTGGCTTGGGTAAAGGGTTTATTTTCATACTCGCAGTAGGCTGACCAGATTACAGGAATAGCAATCAGTCCGACGAGCCAACGCTTGATGGTTTTAGGATTATACATGGGCAGGGAAAAAAAACAACAGCCTCATCTGTTTTTGTTAACCCTCTCCAAGACCGATTCCATGCCAAATCATTGGTTTTGCCCCCCTAACCCCCCAAATCTGGGGGGAAAAAGTCACGAAAGTCCCCCAAGTTTGGGGGATTTAGGGGGCAATAGGTAAGTCCTGTTTAAAAAATTTTTTCCGACTTTGCATAGAATCCGGGGTTGGCCACCGTTAGTTATTTAGAAAGGTGCATCCAGGAGATGGATTGAGATGGAGTTAACCTATGGACGAACTGGACGAACGACTGCAACAGCTAGCTTTAGAAGCTCAACAGCATTCCTCACGCCGTGGCCGTTGTCTAGCCCTGACTCGGCTAATTCAAATGATTGAAACATCTGGCAGATTATCTCGCAGGAGATATGACACTCCTGAGGAGGTTTACAATGATGCACTTCAAGAGACTTTGTTGTATGTG
>NZ_JAAHHX010000563.1:0-1664 GCF_010672065.1 Moorena sp. SIO4A1
TATCTCCCCATCTCCCCATCTCCCCATCTCCCTAATCCCTACTTCCAGATCGGACTATTTTCCACTAGCTGTTAGAATATTGCGGTAGCCAATGACTAATCACAATGAAGTCTAAACTCAACTATATCCTGCAATGTATTTATGGCAAGGTGTACTATTTGTTAACCCGCCCAAAATTTTCCCTGTCAATTAGTTCTTTGATTTCTCGAACGGTGGTAGCTTGAATCGCAATTCTATCCTCAATTTTTAGGGATGGATCGTAAGATGGTTGACTAGTATTCGTAATTTTTCCTCCTCCTCCAGTAGGACAAGCAATAAAAGCCACAGAGGCTAACCAGGGAAATTTAACTGAGAAATCGTCAATCCAGTTTTGGGCATAATCCCTCCAGTGGCAATCTTCAAGCAAGGAGGCTAATTCGCCTTTCATAAACTCCTGACTCGTGATTCTGGGTAAGATTTTGTCGTGATATCGAACCTCTGCATCAGAGCCAAAAGCATCTTGTATTAGTTCCAGAGCAGCGATCTGATCACCTTCTTTAGCAGGGGATAAATGCTGTCCGCAATAAAGTCCATCTGGAAATAAGTGAACTGCTGCATTGCGAACAAATACCTCTAATCTTCTCAATCCTAATTCATCTCCAGTCTGACCATAAGAAGGCAAATAATCGCCAATTTTTTTGGGAGCAATAAACTGACCGGGATTGCAGATAATGCCATGCAGAAACTGAGGTTCAAAAGTCGTTTCTGGGCGTTGCTGATTCTGGGTATGGTTTCGCCCCCCTAGCCCCCCAATTCTGGGGGGAACAAAACTCTTAAAGTCCCCCAAACTTGGGGGATTTAGGGGGCTTTAATAAAACCAGATAATCGCGCATTCATTCCTTAATTCAGCAACGCCCGTTTCTGTATAGGGTTCTTGTTTGAAAGCTACACCCAAGCTTTTAGTACTTTCGTAATAACACCCATTTTGTTTACAGATATTGATGCCTACTTCTACATCTTTTTCTTCTGGTTCAACAGCATAGACAATGCAGTAACTTATTCCCCGTTTTATAGCTTCATCAACAATACGGATTGCCAATGTGCCTGTTCCTGCACCGATATCAGCAATTCTAAATTCTACATTTTCTCCATACTTTAGTATCAATTCCTCAATAAACTGAGGAATCATCTTGAGCAGATAACCAGTTGCATCTGGCTTGGGAGTCAAAGGTTTATATAAATCTCTATTCATATCATTCACATTCACCTTAAAAAAAAGCTAAAAATCAATTAAATCCAAAAAGATTATCTAGGTATTAATCACTACTAATCATTGTTTGAGGAATATCTGATATTTTGACTCCTATTAATGCTAGCTCATTGAGGGAATTACCATTAACAGACAGACGATGTTGATAAGACTGTTTAGCTTTGACTGATAAAATACCTTCTTTAATGATGGTTGCCAACATTTTACCACCATTATGCTGGCTGCGAGTATCAAGTAAATCTTCTCTAATATTAAACGCTATCCAGCCTCCATCAACAATTAAATTATTGGCAAAAGCAAATCCCGAAGCCGGTAATCCTCCTGTTAGGGCAGAAGCACAGACCAAACAGTTAAACTTGGCATTTTCTAACTCATTATGAACTTCATTAGTTACATTAGGAAATTCCTCAACATA
>NZ_JAAHHX010000564.1:0-1662 GCF_010672065.1 Moorena sp. SIO4A1
AAAAACCTTACGCACTATTGGTGGCATTGATGCCGTATCCAGCTGATAGAGCAACTGAGCATCTGCGTTACTGACAGGCAACAGGTTCGGCAAATCTGGTTCACGAACCGCCAATTTTTCCAGCAGTGTTGGCTCAATCACCCAGTAGGTCATCTGAGCTAGGGGTTGGAATCCGTTTTGCCGATACAGAGCCAGTGAACTTTTATGATTGATATTGACTTCCAATAACCAAGTTCGCGCTTGCCAAATTTTTTCAAAGCAATGGCGCAACAGAGCCGAGCCAATGTCTCTAGTTGTCAGGGTGTTACTCACTCTAAGAGTGTTGGCATCAACTAACACCTGCTCCACCCGCCAAGTACTACGGGTGTGATTAAATGGGGAAATTTTGATCAGTCCGCGCAGCTTTTGGAGTTGCTCAGCCACATAGATACAAAAGCTGTACTGGTAGGGGTTGGGAAACCAACTCAAAAACTTCAGCAACCAATACCAGCGTCTAACGTGCTTAAGTGGCTGTTGGTCAACTGATGGGTAGATCTTACTCTGCCCATCAGTTGCCTGTTGCACTAGCGTCTCTATTGCTGCCAAATCATGGTATTGAAATGGGCGGATCAAGTTCTTCGGGTTTTCCGAGACAGGTGAAGTCATTTTGGGTACGGATGCCATGAAGCTGCTCGCTCTGTTTGACCCATGTTCTTGCGCTGTAACCTACATTTGCAAGACTAGGGTTACTGCCAATATATTAGCTATTTTCCCATCATCCCAGTTGTGATAAGACATATGAGTAATATCAAGTTGTTTTCATGGGGTTTAATGCACCAGTGGGACTGTTGAGTGTTGATTGTTAATCCTTAACAGTCAGTCAAGGGTCAACACTCAACATAGTCTCAACATAGGTAAGCTATCAGCTATCAGCTATCAGCTATCAGCTATCAGCTATCAGCCATCAGCCTATGCGCTACTTGAGATGCTACTTGAGGTGCTATCAGCCATCAGCCTGTGGCCACGATACTTGAGGTGCGAACAGCTTTTGAATCAAATAAGCTGACCGCTGACCGCTGACCACTGACTGCTGAATGCTTACCAACATAGTCTCAACGTAGTATAGACACGCCCCTATCTAGGTATTGTAAGGTTTAGTCTTCATCCATTATATTCCCTTTGTCTACCCGTTCTAACTGCCACAGAATTTGATTACCTTCACGCCTGACCCTTGACACAACCCAGTTGCGCCAAGACCAGTGGTTACCCCGACTAGTGACAGCGCTGGCGTTCACATCCATTAAATCGGCCAGTTCAGAACTACTAATCAGGTAGCCTTGGCTGGCAATTTCATCCGCGATGTGTAGAGTTTCTACCAAATTACGCAGTTGAGCAACTCTAACCTCGCGGGGTAATTCGTCAGTTGTACTAACAGAAGAAGAAATAGCTGATTCCATAATTAAAACAGAAGATATATATCGATGAGGTAGAAATGCTCGATTATATAGTTTAGGTAAAGTAACCCATCAGTAGTATAGGAGTCTGATATCCCTGTTACTATCTTTGGTGAAAGATTACCACCGAATATAAAGGTTGAACAAACCCCTGTCTCCAGCAATCCCTAACAAGACCCCCATCTGTCTTGCCTAAAATTAAAACACTATTAGTCAAACACTACTAGAC
>NZ_JAAHHX010000565.1:0-1661 GCF_010672065.1 Moorena sp. SIO4A1
GTCCGGCGTATTTCCCTTTTTTGATATCAGCAATGACTATATCTCCTGTCTGAAAACCTTTGAAAAACTTAGCAGAGGGAGCATGAGCCTTTGGGAAACCGTATTTATTTGGTCGGCATCTTTGACGAACACCATGACCTTTGGCTGTAACTGTTAGTGGCTTCATTCCGTTTAGTAATAATTTTTTAGGAGTAGATTTACCCACACAAATAGCATCAGTCCAATGAGTCTTCTCAATACCTCTGGTTTTTCGGTTGAACTTGGTCAAGCCACCAGTACCTGTCTCAACAGGCAGCCCAGTTAGTTTTAGTCTTCTCCATAATTCCCAACGGGTTGCGTTGACGGCTGCTGCATCTTTCAAAGGGGTTTTTGCTTTGGCTAATACCTTTTTGAGAGTTTCCGGTTTTTTTATTAAAAATTTCTCAATCGGATCATTGCCTTTTTTCTGATTACAGCACCGACAAGCAAGAGTCAAATTACTAACTCGATTACTACCACCTTTTGACTTTGGGATAATGTGCTCAACCTCTAAAGGTGTATCAAGAGCGCCACAGTAAACACAGTTATGCCCCCAAAAGCCACGTAGATACTCTTTCACCTCAAACCCAAATAGTTCACCGTGTTGATACTCGTACCCTGACACTTCTGGATTTGGCATTTTTTGAGTATCGAATCGCACCAACTCTTGAGATATTGCTGCTATGGGGCACAGTTTTATTAGTCGTCTAGTCCAAGTTTCAATATTGAGTACTTGACTCATCAATGATGGAGGCAACCAACCTTCTGGGCGCTTTCGGTTGAGAAAACGAGGTTTACGATAACGAGTCTTTCGACTTCTCCTGCCTCGCCTTAAAGCTCTTCTGGATTCCAAAGAATTTTTGATGTTCTGCCCTCGATGATTGATTTCTAATGCGCTTGTTACCTGTCCAGTGTGTTCTTGGACGACAGCAATTCCGGTTGTTTTTGAACCAGGGTCTATTTTGATTCTGTGTGGATGAGTGACAGAATTATCGATACTCCTGTCCTGCATGATGATAGTGAATGGATAACGCTTGAATACTTTAGCTCTCCTTTTCTTGAGCAGTCCTCTAGCTCGTGCCGGGTGACATGGATCCAGAGGTTTTTTATCTTTATCTAAAACGAAAACTCGCATTACTTTGAACACTCCACAAGGTGGGTAAAGTTTGCCTTGACAATGTTATAAGAGCTTGAGAGGCTAACAACACTTCCTTAACTCATTACAGATGTTTAATTGCTAGCAACAGAGCTGAAGACTGGCACGCATCTACAGGTGTTATGACTCAAATAACGTAGACCATTATTAGGTCTCAGTCTGGTCAACTATGAGCTTTTTCAAGCTCCCGCTATAGTCCGATAGGACTTAGCGGTGAGTTGTTGACGATCCTCAGAGTTAACCCACCTGATCAGGTTATTTTGTGGCAACGATAGAATAGTCACTCAGATTCTACCGTTAAACGAACCTCAAGGATTAAACACTTCGTCTTCTCTACCTACCCACCACTTACCTAAGTTGATCAAATCCTGGTGAATATCTTCTAGTTCTCTGATATAAGCTTCCGATGATAGGGTGGCGCGCCGCTCCTGAAGCTTCTTCAGGCGCAGTTGCACAAGTAACCAGGGTTTGGAGATGCCGTCAGTAG
>NZ_JAAHHX010000566.1:0-1660 GCF_010672065.1 Moorena sp. SIO4A1
GACATCTACAACGATTTTCCCATTCTCGATTGCTTTATGTTTCAAAAACTCTTTGAACCGATAGTGAGCAAAAGAAAGCAGATTGCGAACTGTCTTAGATCTAAGTTTTCGATTCTGCTTTTTTGACATTTGAGACGTCTCGAAGGTGGGAAGTAAGATTACATCAAAATTATCAACTAAAAACCTAGCCGCCTTGTGGTGTAATTCATTTACTAGGTTCTGAATTTTGATTACCATCCTCCTAGCGGATTTTCTTATTCGACGTTTTTGCTTGCCCTTAGACTTGCTGATCTTTGAAATCAGATTGTCTAGGTGCTGACATAAGCGTTGAATCCGAGAAAAGTCGCCATGGCCAATTTTACCAACGGAAGTTTGACTGAAAAATGTCAAAAAAGTCCTAACACCGGGATCTAAACTAACCACTCTACCTTGGTTTTCGGTTTTAATGTGGGCTGTTTTGTAAGGGACTACTAGGTAATAGTCCCCGTTGGTGCTAGTCAATCGACAATCACAGATGTTGTCGGGAAGTGTCTCAGTAAAGGTTAATTCACCTAGTTTTGTATGATAAATACCTTTTACTGAGACAGCTGATTTAGGAATATAGCAAGATTGAATGGGATTCTTACGAGACCTAAATCTAACCCGGTTAACCTTTCCAATCTTCTTGTACTTTTTCTTGGCCTCCCTGACGGCGGTGCAAGCATCCTTTATCGCTATAGATTTGATCTGATAAGGCACTGTCTTGCACCACTCGGGTAAGTCATTCAATATGTTAGTTTTGATAGCTTTCCAGTTGGCTTTAACTTCGCTATCCCAGAGAATCTTGACGGTCTTGTTAAACACATAACGGGATACTCCAAACCACTTACGAACCATCGCTCGTTGTTCAGGGTTTAGGAACACTCGAATTTTCTTTGATTTTTTTGCCGTATTTTCGGAGTCCGTGGACACGGCAACAGAAGACGTGAATAATGGAGAGAAGATCTGCGGTGAGTTCTGATCCTCGACAACTTTCAGATCGGTCGAGAACCAAGATTTTTCCACCGTTGAGACTAACCAAGTACTCAAAGAGTTCAAACCCAAATCTGGTAAGTCTGTCTCTACAGGCAACAACAAGCGTGAGCTGATCACAGCACATAAGTCGTTCCAATATGGCTCGTAACCCTTTTCTTTTGTAGTTGAGTCCTGAACCGATATCTTTGATGATCTCCGCTTCCGGGAAGATGGAATGCATGTATGCAACTTGTCTGACGAAGTCGTCAAATTGTTTGTTGCTACTGACTCGGCAGTAACAGATAGTTGTTGATTGTCTTGCTTGTCGTCGCCCTTGGCTGAGGAAACTCTCCGTGTCAAACAATCGATAACCACTTGGGGTTCGTTGACATCTGATCGTGCCATTGTCTGCATACTTCCGAAGAGTGTTTTTAGAGAGTCCCGTAAGTTCGACCGCCTTACGAATTGGAATTAACGCCATCAATATAGTCTACCATTTTATTAGGAACTTTGGTAGACTATATGATACTTTTTACTACTGTCTACTAACCGACATCGATCACATCATTTCCCCGAGCTTGCATGTAGGAGTCTTCCAGAGTTTGATAATTTGCTACGGTTTCATCGATCACAGTTTTCCAAGCCGCCCCTGCCCATAGATGCTGGA
>NZ_JAAHHX010000567.1:0-1658 GCF_010672065.1 Moorena sp. SIO4A1
ACTACTGATTGATTCATAGGCTGGATTGGGTGTTGGCTTCGGCATTGTGCTAATGCAATTGACTAGCACAATCGAGTCAACCCCACGTTCCTTGCGAAACGTTTCGATATCATTACAAATTTGTGCAGGGTAAACGCATCTAAATTTGTATCACAATTTACAGTCAAAAAGTAAATAATAGTACCAAAAATCTAGAATCACCCTGTTTATTCTCAATAAGCACAACTTATTCTCAATTATTGGCCGTGTTATCCTTAGTCGATTTGAGAGTACTCTCCATTCTTGATTCGTACAAAATCATTATTGGATTTTTGTTTAAAGTCAGCGGAAAATTTGTTGACTGTGAACAAAAAAAACTGCTTTAGGATGGGATTTATTCGAATTTCACAAAAAATTGAGTTAATGATATTTTTGTCTGTTACCATTTCTACTAAATTAGATGCGTTTACCCTGGGAGTCGGGAGTCGGGAGTCGGGAGTCGGGAGTTGGGAGTTGGAAATATGAGAACCGCTATATTGTTGTTTATATTGTTGTTAGTTTAAATTCCCAGCAGTCAAAACTTGCTCAACGGTTAATATCAGCTCAGGAAATGTAGGTGATACCAACTGTTGATTTCCAGTTAACACTGTTTCCTGATATAACCCCAGAAATGTTGAATGTCGTAATAAAACTTTACATATAGAGATATAATTGTCCTATCAATGATCCAATTGTCAACATTTCATAATATCTTCCATCCAATGCACATAACTTATTTTTTGACACATACAGGCTTGTAAATAGCGAAATTTATCTAATATTTTTTCAACCCATTCTTTAGGAACATAGACAACTTGTAAAATCAAATAAGCAATGATACTTGCATAAATTTGTATGGCAATACCATTAATATTTTTTGTGATCAACCTATCCAACTTTAGGTGCATCTTTAAAAATTTCCATTGTCTTGGTGCGCTTTCCCTAGGTCGGGAAACCCGACCGGGGTCGCACCGCAACAATTCAACTCCCCACCTTAATCGATAAATATCCCTAATCTCATCATCCTTAACTGCTCCATCTCCATGACTTGGTAAATTGGTGACTAACCGAAATTCAGTTTTCGTTTCTAAATCACAAAAATTAATCACTCTATAGGCTTTTGCATCTTTTGATGAACCAATTTTTATTAGTCCTGTCTCTGAATCAAACTCTAACTTCCAATTATTATTAATTCGCAAAACAAAATATTTCTCGGCTTGCACTAATTTTTCAATAAAATTTAATAAGCGCAAATCCTCTATCCATTACTCCTACACCGTCTTCTGGTAATTTAGACATCATCTTGTCACCAAACCTATAATCATGAGCATTGTCTTGATGCAAAGCGCGAGTGGGGGAAACCACGGCAAAGCGCGAGTGGGGGGAACCACGGCAATAGCGAGTGGGGGAAACCACGGCAAAGCGCGAGTGGGGGGAACCCCCAAGACCGCGCTGCCTCCCCTGTTCCCTTGCTGCCTCCCCTGTTCCCTTGCTGCCTCCCCAAGACCGCGCTGCATCGCTGCCAAAATTTACCAAATTATCCTCTGGTATTCCTGTAGATAAATTTAGAGAACTAAAAAGTTTTACCTGATGATAACCCAAAGCCCATAGTAACTTACTTGTTAATGTAATAACTGTTG
>NZ_JAAHHX010000568.1:0-1652 GCF_010672065.1 Moorena sp. SIO4A1
TGAAGAAGCTGTGAAATACCAACTTTTTCGAAGTTGGTATTTCACAGCTTCTTCACTTGAAAGCGGGCAGCTAATAGCTCTCAGCATTCAGCTCTCAGCATTCAGCTCTCAGCTCTCAGCTCTCAGCTCTCAGCATTCAGCTCTCAGCTCTCAGCTCTCAGCCAAAGGCTGACGGCTGACGGCTGTTGGCGTAGCCTGCGCGTAGCGCATATGCTTACAATTTATAACTAAATTTCTACAGTGAACACTGAACCCGATGGTTGATTATTTTCTACAAATATTCTACCACCATGAGCTTCAACTGCCATTTTACAGAACGTTAATCCCAGACCAGTTTGAGAAATTCCAGTCATTAAATTTCCCACATCGTACTTATCAAAAATACGTTTTCGCAATTCTTCTTCAATCCCAGGCCCAGAATCAGCAATGCGAATTCTAGCTTGGGGTTTGGGATCTACTGGATAATATACTTGCAGTATAATTTTACTTTGTGAAGGAGAAAATTTGATGGCATTTGAGAGCAAGTTATCTAAGACACGACGGATTAAATTGGCATCAATTAAAAGAGTCTTACTGGATTCTGGTAGCTCACTAACTAGCTGAATATTTTTCTCATGAGCAATGGCTTGGAAATCTAAAACTACCTCTTGTTCGAGTGCATTTAGATCCACCAAGTCTCGATTAAGGCTAAGTTTTACCGATTGTAACTTTGCCATCATCAATAAGTTATCCGTCATTGAGCGCAGCTGGAGAGCTGATTTCAAGATTTGTTCAGTCTTTCTTTGCTGTTTTTTGTCGAGTTCAGTTTGCTGCAAAATCTCACAAGATATGATAATATTAGCCAAAGGATGCCTCAAATCATGCACGATCATATGAGACATATCTTCCCTCAGCTGTAGAGTAGCAGCTAGCTGATCATGTTGTTTTTTAATCCGCAACATCGAACGCACTCTAGACCGCAGTTCGAGTCCACTAACAGGTTTACCTAGGAAATCATCAGCTCCTGCATCCAGGCATCGGGCAAGATCTTCCTTAGAATTCAGAGCCGTTACGATAATAATTGGGATATGGTGCCAGTTTGGGTGAGACTTGATCCGATGGCAAACCTCTATACCATCAAGTTCTGGCATCATCACGTCCAATAAGATTACGTCCGGCTGAATTTCCTCTAGACGGTTCAATGCCTCTTCACCACAAGAGGCATAGCTCAAGTTGTAACCTTCCTTGAACAGTAGAGCCTCAATGACATCAAACCCACAGGGTTCATCATCAACTACTAGTATAGAGTTTTGACTATCCATCAATAACACCCTTTATGCGCTTGAATAGTTGATCATATTAAATACAGATGTCTGGGATTGATGTTGGTTAAAACTAATTTATATACCATGAATTTATATACCATTAATTAGTAGGTTTAAACCTACTTGGGACTTATAACTAATGCAAATAACTAATTACTAACTAATTGCAAATCCTTAACCTCTACATGAACATACTTTTGAATAGTACTGACTAAGTTCTTAAGACTCACTGGTTTAGAGATGTATTCGTCCGCGCCAGCCCCTAGGCATTTCTCCTTATCTCCTGGCATCGCCAGTGCTGTTACGGCAATAATGGGAATAACCCTCGTTTCCTGATTGTCTCGAATT
>NZ_JAAHHX010000569.1:0-1652 GCF_010672065.1 Moorena sp. SIO4A1
TTCCCAATGGTAGTCCTGCTTCAGTAACTTTGCGAACCAACTCAAATAGGGTTCCAATAGCTACACCCAGTGATGAAAAAGCACCAATACCAAACAGCAGTGGTGGGATTAGCTCAAATACGATGTAGCGATCCATCACTGATAAGCCAGGCATTAGTGCAATGATGGACTTGGATTTACCAAATTTCATCTGTCCGCCTCCCGGTCGTCTCCCGCTATAATCTTTGATTTAGCGGTGAGACTTGCCATATAAACACCTGGGGTTACCCCAGGTGACAGGCACTCAGGAAAGGGAGGACAGGCTTTAATTTGTATAGGCATAACCATCCTTCCTGTGAATAAATTGACAATACTTGTGACTGATTCCTTGCACCAGTCCTGATTTAGTTGAGATATTGAAATATCCTGATTTTCGAGTTGCAACTCGTCCAACGTAGGTACCGATTTTCTTGCCTTTAGTTACCACAGCTCGGACAATATCACCCGTTTGAAAGCCTTTGTGAATTTTAGTTCTTGAACAGTGACGGACAGGGAATCCATACTTGTTGGTTCGACAAAGCTGACGAGTTCCGTGACCTTTGGCAGTAATCAGCAAAGGATGGGTTACTTCAATGATCAATGTTTCAACTTTCCCGACATTTGCTGCGTCTAGCCAATGAGTTTTTGGCAGGTTTTGACGGCATCTATTGAATTTAGTCAATCCGCCGCTGCCAACCTCGACTGGTATTCCAGTTGACTTTAGATCGTGGTATAATTTCCAGCGAGTTGTATTAACAGAAGCTGCGTCAGCCAGAGGGCGTCTCGCTTGACTCAATACACGCTTCAAGACACTAGGCTTATTAGACAGGAAAAGCTCAATATCTTGATTAGACTTAGCTTGATTGCATGGGTGACACGCAATAGCTAAGTTAGAAACCCGATCGGAACCGCCTTTAGACTTGGGTTTGATATGCTCAATTTCTAACTGAGTACCTGTTGCCCCACAATAAGCGCATTTACGATTCCATTTTTCAAGTAAATATTCCCGAAGTTCGTAACCGTAAAGTGTGCCCTGCTGATACTCTATCCCAGATATTTCAGGATTTTGTAGTTTTTGAGTGTCAAATCTAACTAGCTCTTGAGAGATACCAGTCACAGGACATACTCTAGTCAGCTTTTCAACCCAAGTTAAAATGTTTTTAACTCTAGACATCAGGCTAGGAGCTAACCAACCTTTTGATCTAGTTCTATTAAGAAATCTGGGCTTACGATATCGAGTTTTACGATTGCGTCGGGCACGCCTTAATTGCCTACGAGAAGTTAGTGCGTCTCGAATTTGAAAGCCTCTGTGGGTAAGCTCTGCTCCCCAAACCACTCGATTTCCTTGGACGATAGCTAAACCACTTGTTTTTGCCCCAGGATCTATTTTGATTTGTGACCCGTGAGTTATAGGTTCTTTTATTTCCTCTGTCAAGATTATAGTAAACGGGTAACGACGATAGACTTTAGCCTTACCTGTTGAAAGTAGAATCCTAGCTCTTGCTGGTCTACATGGATCTAAAGGTTGTCGATTTTTGTTGAGTACAAATACACGCATAATTGTGTTTCCTCCTATTGCTAGGGTAAAGTTAGCTTAGTCAAAGTTATTTCTCGGTACTTTCCCAGCTACACTG
>NZ_JAAHHX010000057.1:0-42455 GCF_010672065.1 Moorena sp. SIO4A1
CCCTATCCAATTTAGGAATGTTTGGTGTAGACCGGTTTGATGCGATTTTGCCCCCAGGACAGGGTTCTATTTTGGCCATTGGTGCATCCCGTCCTACGGTAGTAGCTACCCCTGACGGCATGATGGGAGTAAAGCGTCAGATGCAAGTGAATATTACCTGTGACCACCGGATTATCTATGGTACTGATGCTGCAGCGTTCTTGCAAGACTTGGCGAAGTTGATTGAAACTGATCCGCAGTCGTTAACTCTATAAGCTTATCCCTTTGGGTTACACCTACTTGTTTTTCATATTATTTAATTACTGAGAGGGGCGCACAACGGTGCGCCCCTCTCAGTAAAATTGTTCACTATTTTGCTTAACAGTGAGATTTTCGCAGTTTCCGATACTTTTTAGCTACCAAAGTCTACCAATATCAACTTTAGCCCGCCAATGCCAGCTGATTGCTCAGCCAGGGGGTATCTCCGCGCTTCACGAAGAAATATTCCTCGTGCGCCATTAAAGTTCATTAACCAGATCCAATGTCACTACAAAACCCTTGGTTTTCGGGAAATTTATTTAATTGACACAAGGTCGTGGCACTAATATCATAGTTAAAGTATAGCAAATTACTTGAGGCTTTGGCAAGCTTTGTGATACTTTTGCCTACTGTCCACTAACCCTCCAGCAGTAAACAAACCACCCAAAGCGATTAGACCAAGCACTGTAGAGGATTCAGGCACATCTTGTGGGTTCGATAAATGCGGTGGAAGAGAGCCACCGAAGGCCAGTTGGTAGTTGCCTGTGTGAGAATACGTGTAATCGTTATTATCGTCAAGGCTGACCAGCCCAGAATCTGTGGCCTCGAAACCATAAAGGTATTGGGTTTTCCCATCGTATTCAACCTTGACCATTTCACTAGCCTGTATACTAGGTGGTAGGAAACCAGCGAAGGCTGGAGTAATTATCTCTGCCAACATATCTCTAGCATTAAAGTGACCTGCTAGCCCAATGGTAATTTGGCCTGTTGTGTCATCTTGGTTGACGTAGGAAATATTGGGATCACTAAATCGTTGCAATCCTCCATTGGCGAGGAATTGTCCATACAGCAAATTATCTAGACCTGACCCAATCAAAGATACAAGACCGTTTGCAGTTAAGGCATCACTGAACCACTTCTGAGCCAATCTGATGCCACCACCAACATCAGTAAACCAGTCAGCGAATGTCAGACTGCTCAAGGTGATGTCCTTACCACCGATTTGACCTGTTAGGCTAGTGACTTCGGTATGGGTAACAAAGTCGCTCAAGCTCAGGGTTTCACTGCTGGCAAATAGCTCTACGTTTCCACCAGGGTCACTAGCATCACCTTGCAAGATAGTTGACAAACTAGCAGTGTCATCTATCTGGGTATACATACCGTCAGATGCAATCTTGAGGTAGTCACTACCGATTAGGGTCGCTCCGGTGAGGCTTCCAGCAACAGCTGGGGTAGTGGCGATCGCACTCATACCGGCAAGAATTGAGGCACCGAGCCACATTTTAATTACTGTGCTTTTCATTGACATGTCTCCCTTTGAGTTTGTTCAGGTTGCTGGCAGCACTTGGTGTCTTTTTTTTAGTATCGGAGTGGGATGTTAGCGATCGCGTTTTTGATGGGGTTTAAGTTATGTTAATCTTTGACATAATCCTGATTGCGTCAGTTCCTCAGTCATGAATAGGGCAATATAGCGCTACGGGCAAGGCAAGAGGCAAAAGGCATGCATGCAAAAGTTTACTACAACAGCGCAGGTGCGCTTTCCGTATTAAGAATTAAATTCGCCACGGGTCGCACCTTTTTCAACTTGTATCAATGTGCTAACCTTAATCCGTAGTGCTATAAATTTTGATTCTTGTAGCGATTAGCGATTACCGATTAGCGATTAGCGATCACCCAAGACCTGATCAGATTATTCACCTGTTCTGGTATCTCATCATGGGGACAGTGTCCTGCTTGTAGATAATATTCCGTTAACTGAGGATAATATTCCCTAAACTTTGCTCCCCGTTCTCTGCTCTTGATCCAAGGATCCCCTTCTCCCCATAGCATTAATAATGGACAAGTCATCTGTTCCAACAACACATCGACTTTTTCCCCTTGGGGTGACTTGAACACAGAAGCAAATACCTGAGCCGCACCAGGATCACAAGACGGGCGATAAATCTCGTCTACTAACTGTTCCGTTACTGCATCCTGGTCAAGATAAACCTTCTGGAGGGTTTTGCGAATAATTGACGGTCGCCGCAGGTACTGGAATAACAGGAAACTTGCCCAAGGTTGTAGAAAAATTGATTTGGTTACCTGATTGAGCACTTTTTTAACAGGATTGACCTTAGTAGCAGGTTGAGTATCACTAAATGGTCCAGCACTATTGAGCAATACTAAACCTGCGGCGGAGCTAGGACGCTGTGCCGCCACACACAAAGCTGCATAACCCCCCAAGGAGTTTCCAGCTAAGACTACTGGTTGACCAATCACCTCTGTAATAAAATCATCCAACTGGTCTCGCCACAAATTGCCACTGTACTCCCCATCTGGTTTAGCAGAACGTCCAAACCCCAACAAGTCAATCGCCCAAACTTCAAAATCCTGACTCAATTGAGCAATGTTTTTGCGCCAGTGGTCTGTAGATGCCCCAAATCCGTGAATTAGTAGTAAGGGTGGGTATCCTGATGGCTTCTGTCCAGCCTGTACATAATATATAGATTCCCCCCGCCACTGCCAGTAAGTTCCAGGGATGGGAGTATTAGAAGGGGTAGCAATTACCTGGGTAGTCACGGTAAACTATTAAGTAATGTTAACTTTTTGATCATAGCGCTCCCTGCCACCTGTCTGATGTTATACTAATGGCAGTATATAATGGGGAGTTTGCGTAAACATATAAAAGAGAGAGGGACAAGCTTTGTCAGTCGAAACCATTGAGAAGCGTTCAACAGTTCGTAAACACGCGCCTCGCTATCGCGTATTGCTCCATAATGATGACTTCAATTCTATGGAGTATGTGGTTAAAACCTTGATGGAAACTGTGACGAGTCTGACTCAACCTCAAGCAGTCAATATTATGATGGAAGCCCATACATCCGGGCTGGCATTGGTGATTACCTGTGCTCAAGAGCATGCTGAGTTTTATTGCGAAACCCTGAAGAACCGGGGTCTGAGTAGTACAATTGAACCTGACGAATAACGGGCAATAGGAGAAATTCTTCCCTTTCCAAATCTTGAAATTATAAAACGTTTTACACCTAGGCTGGCTAGATTATCCCTATACCCAGCACCATTCAGGTTGGGGATGTTTATACTAGCTTTGCTGTTGCTTTGGTTACCCATAGCAGCACCGATATACTTAATTGGTAGCGACCCAAACTCAGTGACAATCCTGACTATGGGGCTAATGTTAGGGGTATTTCTGTACTTAGTCCGAGTTTGGGGAAGGAAGGTTTATCGCCAGCCAGGACTGTTAAAAAAATATGGTTTGCGGCTAACAGCCCAAAACGCTATTGAGTTAATCAGAGGACTAGGTCTAGGTCTGTTAATGACTCTTAGTCTGTTTGGATTACAAGGGTGGCTGGGTTGGGTAGCATTCCAAACCCCTGCACTGCCATGGTCACGGCTGATTGTAGAGGGATTAATCAGTGCTTTGGCCATAGGCTTCGCTGAAGAATTGGTGTTTCGGGGTTGGTTGCTTGATGAGTTGCAACGGGATTATAGTTTTAGGACATCACAGTGGATTGGTGCGATCGCATTTGCGCTGCTGCATTTCCTTAAACCAATTCCAGAGATGATTCGCGGCTTACCGAGATTTCCCAGTTTATTGCTGCTAGGGTTAATCTTGATTTGGGCCAAGGGATCAACTCAAGGACGGCTAGGTTTATCGATTGGTCTCCATGCTGGCTTAGTTTGGGGTTATTATATTATTGATGTTGGGCAATTAGTAGTCTATTCGGGCAAGGTTGCTCCCTGGATTACTGGCATTAATCGCGATCCTACTGCTGGGATAATGGGATTGCTATTTCTTGGTTTGGTTGCTTGGTGGATGAAGCGCAATCATAACAGTGATTAGTGATATAAGGGAACAGGGAACAGGGAACAGGGAACAGGGAACAGGGAACAGGGAACAGGGAATCGGGAATCGGGAATAGGGAATAGGGAATAGGGAATAGGGAATAGGGAATAGGGAATAAGGAATAGGGAATAAGGAATAGGGAATAGGGAATAGGGAATAGGGAATAGGGAATAGGGAATAGGGAATAGGGAATAGGTAGCAGGGCAAAAATTATGTGTACCTCATTAGTATAAAAACCGCTATAATTGGTGATTAGTAATTATTAATGATTGCTATTGAGACGTCCGGAATAGTTTTATCTTCGCTATATTCACTACTTAACCTTATATACCAATCCGTGTAGGAATTGTGAGAATTTTTGTTCCCTTTTCCCTAATCCCTGTTCCCTGTTCCCTGTTCCCTTTGGTATGGCAAAAATCCCTTGCCTTGTGTACCTCCCCTATGATGGAAGCAAAACAATTCGGAGCATAGGAGATAGCGGGTGAGTTTGGCAAGAATTTGGGCGATCGCAGCTAATGGTTTTCGGGAAGTGATACGCGATCGCGTTTTATATCTGATCGGCTTTTTTGCCCTAGCCCTAGGCATAGCCCTGAGGCTGTTACCGGAGGTAGCAGCAACCACAGAAGAGAAAATTTTTCTGGATTTGGGTCTAGCGGCGATGGGTATCCTGGGTGTAATCGTGTCAGTATTTGTTGGTACGGGGTTGATTAACAAGGAAATCGAAAAGCGTACTGTCTTAGTCTTAATTCCCAAGCCCCTAAACCGCGCTGAATTTATCATTGGCAAACACTTAGGGTTATCGGGTGTATTGGCTGTGCTGGTTGTGGCTATGACCGCCATTTATCTGCTGGGCTTACGTGCCTCTAGTATTGAATACCCTGTGGTTAGCATCCTGGTTTCGGTGGTTTACCAATTTCTAGAACTGTCTCTAATCACAGCAGTAGCGCTGATGTTTGGTGTATTTACTAGTTCACTGCTAGCAACCTTACTTACGTTTGGGGTTTATATGATGGGACACTTGAGCCGTGATTTAGTGGAGTTAAGCAAGTTGAGCGAGAATCCTGGCATTGAGCGGATGACTGAAACTCTATACTTGGTTATCCCGGATTTATCACGGCTCAATTTAAAGAATGATGCCGTGTATGGTGTCTTACCCCCGTTCCCAGAACTGTTTTTAAATGGACTTTATGGATTACTTTACATCGTGCTACTGCTAGCGATCGCTATCCTAATCTTCTGGCAACGGGAATTCTGAGTTATGCCAAGACCTATCAGCTATCAGCCCTGAGCATAATTTTTTTTCCCTGTTCCGGTGATCCGCTGTTCCCTATTCCCTGTTCCCTATTCCCTGTTCTCGACAACTACCACGAAGTCTAATCATGATAAATGGGGCATGATAGTAAATGGGGATAGTGCTAAAAATAGGGAAAATTATTTATCAAAACCATGCTAGAGCAGAAACTCAAGCAATTAAAAACTATATTTGCTGAGATGGAACGGGCTTTGATTGCCTATTCTGGGGGAGTCGATAGCACGCTAGTTGCTAAAATTGCTTACGATGTTTTAAGCGATCGCGCTTTAGCGGTCACTGCTGAATCCCCCTCACTATTACCAGAAGAATTAGAAGACGCTCGCATCCAAGCCGCTACCATTGGCATTACCCATGAGGTTGTCCAAACCCATGAGATGGATAATCCCAACTATACCTCTAACCCGGTCAATCGCTGTTATTTTTGCAAAAGTGAACTCCACGACACTCTCAAACCTCTAGCCCTGGAGCGAGGCTATCCTTATGTAGTCGATGGGGTGAATGGGGATGATTTAAGGGACTATCGTCCAGGGATTCAGGCGGCAAAGGAACGAGGTGCGCGATCGCCTTTAGCGGAAGTGGGGGTAACTAAGGCGGAAGTGCGCCAACTCTCGAAACAATTAGGACTGCCCTGGTGGGATAAACCTGCCCAACCTTGTCTGAGTTCTCGCTTTCCCTATGGGGAAATGATTACAGTAGCTAAGTTACAACGGGTAGGACGAGCAGAGATCTATTTACGGAAGTTAGGTTTCTCCAATTTGAGGGTTCGTTCAGAAGGAGATACTGCACGGATTGAGTTACTACCGGAAGAGATTAAGGAATTTGTGGTAACCACAGATTTACCGAAGTTAGTGGCAGAGTTTCAGGAGTTGGGTTTTGTCTATGTGACCTTGGATTTAGAAGGATATCGCAGTGGCAAATTAAATCAAGTTTTGGGCCAGGATGTGATTAGTATGAAAGCTTTATAAGTTTGGCTTTTTGTAAGCATTCAGTTATTAGCGAACAGCGATTAGCGCTACGCGCACGCGTGCGCGTTCAGCTATCAGCTATCAGCTATCAGCCTTTGTCTGACTGCTGACTGCTGACTGCTGACTGCTGACTGCTAAATGGTTACATTGCTCCAGCAATTGCTCAAAATTACGACAATATACCAATTGTTGGTAGTCATGCCATGCTTGTTTGTTACTGTAGGGAATTCGGTTCAATGTTGCTTGCTGAATCTTCTCCATTAAGGGACGACGAAGAGATTCGTAGTTAAGGCAAGCATTGGCGATTGCTTGGATATTATCAAGATTATTTTTCTGTACAATATTAGCGATCATGGTAGCTACAACCAGAGCATCTTCCAATCCTTGATTAGCCCCTTGAGCCATGAAAGGAGGCATCCCATGGGCGGCATCACCCACTAAGATAACTCTACCTGAACTCCAGGGATATAGAGTTTCTGCACGGTGAATGTAATAGGGACGGGATTTGATTTTGACAGGAGGAGATAAAGCCACTAATTGTGTGAGAGCTTTGGGAAAATTAGCGTTTTCCAACTCTCGCAATGCTAAAGCAATCAAGGCACTTCCAGATTTTTCTGTCAACTCTTCCTGGTTTAAAGGAAGATGGAGCAAATACCCAAACTGAGCATTGGGACGGCGAAATAGGAGCATCCGTGGGGATTCCATAGAAGCCGAATCCTCTGAGATTTGATCATTAGTGATGGTGAGAATCCGTTCCTGCTGAAAAAATTTGTTTTCAAGCTCTGTGCTTAGCTCTGGAGGAATATCCGTGATTTTCATACAGAATAGGGCGGCAAATCCGGAATAGTCAGGTCTGGCTAAACCACTGTAGGGACTATCCTTATAAAGAATCCGACGAATGGTAGAGTTGATACCATCTGCAGCAACAACTAGCCTAGCCCGGATTGATTTTTTTTTAAATTGTTGGCCACTATGCTCTGAATTGAAGGAGACTGTATCTTGATCGTTCTGTCTGTTTGACCAATGAGCATAGGGATTTGCTTCTATGGCTGCATCAGAAACAAAATCTAGCCGAACATATCCGGTGTTTCCTTCATCCACTACATTAATACAACGATGATTCGCTTTAACCTGTTCAACGGGAAGTTGGTTTCTGAGAGTGGTCTGTAAATCGTACCAAGATATAGAGACTCGACCCTCTCCATAATCATTGAACCAATCCTCATAGCTAAGAGGAAAAGAATGAATTTGCTCTCCCTTAAAATTTTTGTAAACCCATTTTTCATTGGGTTGCACTTTCTGAAAAAACTCCAGATCCGTTTTTTTAACTGCTTCGTAAGCAGAAGGGGCTATGTGCTTAAGCGCTTTTAATCCATTGGGCAGAAGGTCGATAACTTGACCCACTCGACGAAAGTCACGAGTTTGATCAAGGACTAGAAAATTAGAGATACCTCGCTGCTGTAAGCCAATGGCAGTGGCTAATCCCACTGGACCAGCACCAACCACAACAATATCATAAGTGTCGATCATAATTATATTTTTGCGATCGCGTAGCGTAGCCCTTCGGGCTAATCGTTTTTGCGATCAGCTTCCCTACTGCTGTTCGGACAATTATATTACCTTAACAACTATAGCAATTTTGTACTTAATTAAGTACAAAATTAGCTTTTTTAGGGAACAGGGAACAGGGAACAGGGAGCAGGGAAGAGGAACCCACCCCTACTGCTCCCAGGAGGGGAAGGGAAGAGGGAAGAGGTAAAAAATAATGTGTACCTCATGAGTCCTATGAACGCTATATCCGGGCTGAATGCTAGTTAAGCCAATTTTCTAAATCAGTTATGTTATTGAAATCTAAGAAGTCTTCTCCCAAATTTTCCAACTCTTCAATTGTTAAATTTTCTATTTTGCTAATGTTTTTTTGATCAATTTCCCCAAAACGCTTTTTCAGTTGACGCATTATTAAGGCTATCGCCTCATTTTTTCTTCCTATTTCTTCAGCATAAGTTAGTTTTCCTCTTTCATCTTGTAATGCCATAGCACGGCGATCGGCAATTTCTAATTCTTCTGGTGTCATACCAGCTTGATTAGCAAGATTTAACGCTGATTCTATCTCTGATACTTCTCCTAAAGAAGGAGGAATATTATCGAGACTAGAAGCTTCTTTGATGAAATAAATCCATTTATCGGCTAAAGTTTCTAATTCTGAGAGTCTTTTATGGAATTTCGGTAATTCTATAAATATTAACTGCAATTCCTCTTCCAGACATTCAAACTTTTCTGTTTTTTCTTGAAACACAAATTGATTAATAATTTGCTGAGTTTCGTCAAACAAAATAAAATCCGTAATTGTGACAGCTATAACAGGTTTAAGACGAATATAGTCCTCTGCTGTTTTTAACTGATTAACATATCCTTTCACCATATTATAAAGTACCCGTTTGCTAAAACCAGTGATGGATGAGACTTGCATTTCAATTAGGACAATTTCTCCATCCGCTAACACTGCTTTTACATCCAAATAAGTGTCTTTTAAAGTCAATACTTGACCGGGATTATAGGGATTAATAATGGTTAAAGATTTAATGATTGGTTCGCCATTGTAAATAATAGCATTAAGGAAACTAATTAATATAGTTTGACTTTCTTTGGAACCAAATATTTTTTTGAAGACATAATCTATTTTTGGGCTGATAAATCTCATAGTTTTGGCGTTCCTGAATTAAGGAATAAATGCGCGATAATCTGGTTTTATTAAAGCCCCCGTTGCTCCTCGAATTCTGAGGGACTTTGAAAGTTTTGTTACCCCCAGAATTGGGAAAACCATAGCCAGAATCAGCAATGCCCTTAGGATCAGACACTAGCGGGAAAACTACCACCAATGAAATGAACATCACTGAAGGTTTCGATCCATAGGCGAGCACCACAACGCAGTGGGTGATCGGGCTGATAAACAATCCGACATGGACCAAGAATTTCGATCTGGTTGCCGTATAGATTGTTGCCGCTTCGTTTTACCGAAATCACTGGCTGACGGTCTTCAGGAAGTTTACCATTGTTGCTGCCAATTCGATTACGGTTGACATTGATCGTGGCTAAAGCGGGAGGACGACTGGTACGCCATTTGCCCTTGGGTCCACGGGTACCTTTGGTGATTTGTGGTAGGTGGTTGAAAACAGGAATAATCCAGAATTTGCCGCTTTTAGAGCTGATTTCTAAAGGTAGTCTAAAGAAATGGACTACAACTGTGGTAGTCGAAGTAGATTATTACCTTGACTTCCTCTGGCATTTCTCCACGAGCCGCTTACCTAAGTACGCCGGGGTAAGGGTGGTAAGGATCGCTTGGTTTATTTACCAGAGAGTGCGATTTCTTTGGTAGTGAGTTGGCTTAAAGTTAGGGGTGATGCACCAGGGGCGCTACTATGTCCTATTAGGAAAGGCGGTGAGGTGCAACTGCGGCAGATGTGTCCTGATGCGGTACTCAAGATTGTTAGGAGAAGGGCTAAGCAAGCTGGTGTGGAGTCGTTTTCTCCCCATGATTTTAGAAGGACATTTTGTAGTGATTTATTAGATGTAGGAGTTGATATTGTGACGGTGCAAAAACTTGCTGGTCATGCAAGCCCTGTGACTACGGCTAAGTATGATCGTAGAGGGGAGGAGACTAAAAGGTTGGCGGTGCAGAAGCTGGGGTTTTGAGGGGTCAAAGGTGAAATTGTGCGGCGGTAGATGAGCTTGAATGCTTCACCAATATCTTTAATCCGTCCTTATAACAATCTGCTGCTGCCTAACGGTGTGGGTCACCGGCGCGATAGAAGGTCAAAAACACAACATGGCAGTGTGAGCCAAGGGTCCGGTGCAACCATGGGTTAGCTACCCTTACTCAAAAATAGACTGACAAGACCTAAAATGATTGTTACTGCAAGTAGTAAGGCCGCGTAGGCTCCCTTTGAGTACTCGACTACTCTCCATGCAAAGCCTCTCAGGACTAATAAGCAAGTCTCTAGCATAATGATTAGCACTACAAGCCACAAAATCAAGCCGACAGATTGTACGACAATCCAAAAATAAGTAAATGCTGGCCAAATCATCAATAGACCAACCACGTAAGTTAATTGCTGCCAAGATCCTGCTTGGAATAAGAACTCAAGCGAATTGAAAAACCCTCCTTGGCCAATAACTAATGAAATTAGAGATATCAACAGTAACAAAAATAATTGATATGCACCTCCTATCACGTATCCAAAGACAATAAGTCTAAGAAAACGACATAAAAATTGAAGTGGTCGTTCGTCTTGGAGAAGCCAAGACATTGTCTTAGGACCAGTCTTGAAAATAAAAGGTAAAGACAACCCACTTAAGACTAGGGCTAATAATTGGGTTAAAATAAGAGATAAACCAAAAATATTATCATCAACGGGATCAAGTCTCTGAAGAGTAAAAGCCACTACCATTACTATAACAAACTCAATAACTCCAACAACAATGATCCAGTGCTGTGCCTTTTGAGTTGTGAGAGGACGAAGCCAAGAAATAGGTCGAAGATCATCAAGATATATAGTTATGGATTCGCTAATATCTTGAACTTTCTGCTTTTGCGATTCCCTAAGGAATAAGTCTCCACCCTTGACAAGATTGGCAAGGATACCAATAACCAGTAAGGCATCAACAAATTCTTCCATAGAAGAAGATACTCATAAATTTTAAATGCAAGATTTATTTACAGCTAACTATTAAGAGCTGATTTCTAAACAGAACCTTAAACTGTTGCCAGTCGTTTTGTCATCAGGCGAATGAGAGAACCATAAATCATCGCCTCACTCATCTGTGTATACTGTTCATAGTCCGTGACTCAAACGGCGAAATCGATTCAACCACACAAACGTGCGTTCCACGATTCCTAGCTTTGGCAATATCTCAAACTCCAATGACAAAGCGTTCTATGACTTCTACTTGCACTGACTCACCACACACTTGTTTGACCGCATGGGCAAAATTCTTTCCCGAATAGCCGCACAGCCACCCAAACCACTTTCAACTTGGAGAGAGCTTCTTTCGACTCATTAAAAACAACAACAGATCCCAATCGCTCTGACATGTTTGCTTCGGTCACTAACATTCCCTACAGCAAACCTTGCGAATCTACGACGATATGGCGTTTACGGCCAAAAACCTTCTTGCCACCGTCATAGCCGTAGACATCCCCCTTTTTTCTGTGGTCTTCACCGATTGAGAATCGGCTATCGCCACCGTTGATTGTTCGTCACGTCCTGATTCGGTGCGTAACTGGCCTCGTAACAAGTCAATAATCCCTTGCCATATGCCAAAGCGGTTGCCACTTGCGAAAGTATTTATAGACAGTAGAATAGGGCGGTAAATCATGAGGCAACATTTCCCATTGACAGCCCGTGCCTTGTACGTAAAATATCCCGTTAAGAACAATACGAAGATTAACCGTTCTGGAATGACCGAACCCTTTAGGGCAAGGGTTTGTAGGGTTCAATGATGCTCCATTCCGCATCACTGAGGTCACGCTCGATAGTTTGGGCGATGGGGGTTAGCAATCTTAGGTAAGCGGCTCATGGAGAAATGCCAGAGGAAGTCAAGGTAATAATCTACTTCGACTACCACAGTTGTAGTCCATTTCTTTAGACTACCTTTAGAAATCAGCTCTTATAGGCACCCCTGACCCTACCCTTCTCCAGGAGTTGGCGCAATCGTCGAGAAGAAATACCTAATAAAGATGCAGCTTCGGTAGTACCAACGCAGTGGTTCATGTTCAAATTCCTTAACTATTCCTATAAAACTACTATAGCAAAAATTTATTTCTGGACGCCTTAATGTAAAGTTATGTAAAGTTTTGCCAAACTGACCAGACAACTAGGGGGAAATAATTTTTCATGATTGATATCTAATCAAAACGGATTTAGTATTACACAGGACTTACGCGGTGAAGTTTATTTCGCCCCCCTATCCCCCCAATTCTGGGGGGGAATGATGTCAAAGTCCCCCAGAATTGGGGGACCAACGGGGGCAAATGCGTAAGTCCTGTTACAGCCACCTAGCTCTGCCCTGTAAACCGCTATATGACTACCAACCAATTGTTAGAATCAAACCTTGAATCTCTAATCAATACAGCTGCTCAAAATCATCAATTAGGTAAATTAGATCAGGCTGAATCTATCTACAGACAGGTAATACAGATTCAGGGGGATAATCAGGGTGAGGAAAAGCTTTTATCGAAGCCCTATAACGTGATAGCCATTGCTAATCTGGCAAGTATATTTGAGGAAAAAAATAAGCTAGAGGAAGCGGTAGGGTTGTACCAACAAGCTTTAACCCTAAAACCTGACTTTGCTGAAGTTCATAACAATTTGGGAAATATCTTCTGGGCACAAGGAGAGTTAGACAAAGCGGTACAGTCTTACCAAGAAGCGATTAGGGTTAAACCTGACTATGCTCTGGCTCATAACAATTTAGGAAATTTACTTTATAGTCAGGGTAAGTTATCGGAAGCGGTACGGTGCTACCAAGAAGCGATTAGGGTTAAACCTGACTATGCTCAGGCTTATTGTAATCTGGGAAATGTACTGCAGGTACAGGGTAAGTTAGATGCTGCACGAGAGTCCTACCAGGAAGCGATTAAGCTTAAAGCAGATTGTTTTCAGGCTCATAACAATTTGGGGACTCTATTCCAAAAACAGGGCAAGTTAGATGCTGCAAGAGAGTCTTACCAAGAAGCAATTAGGCTTAAACCTGACTATGCTGACGCTCATAACAATTTGGGAACAATACTCCAAAAACAGGGCAAGTTAGAGGAAGCGCTACAGTCCTATCAGGAAGCGATTAGGCTGAAACCTGATTTTGCTGAGGTTTATAACAATTTAGGAAATACACTCCACGAACAGTGCAAGCTAGAAGAAGCCCTACAGTCTTACCAGCAAGCATTAAGTATTAACCCTAACTTGGCTGAAGCTAAACTGGCCATGTGCGTGTGTCAGATTCCGATCATTTATTCAAGTGTTGATGAAATCAAGGTAACGCGAAATAATTACCAAGCTAGTCTGAAAAAATTAGCGGATAGCTATACACAGAGCGATACAGAGCTAAGTCCAATGGAACTGCTAAGTGCTGCTAAGGCGGTGGGAGCGTTTCAGCCTTTTTATCTGGCCTATCAAGGGTTAAATAACCGAGAGTTACAGCAAATTTATGGAGCAATGATTTGCCAGATCATGTGGAAGTGCTATCCCCGGTGGAGCCAGAAAATTCCTCTACCAAATTTAGCACCTCATGAAAAAGTTCGGATTGGGGTTATTTCGGAATTCTTTTGGGATCATTCTAATTGGAAAATACCGATTAAGGGCTGGGTAGAAAATATAGATAGATCGAATTTTGAACTATTTGGTTATCACACCGGGTTAAAACAGGATAAGGAAACAGCAATAGCCGCGAAATCATTTGTCAAATTTGTTCAAGGTTCTTTGACTATGGAAGAATGGTGTGAGGTAATTACAAAAGATAAATTACACATCCTGATTTTTCCGGAATTCGGGATGTCCCCCACTACAGTTAAGTTGGGTTGTTTAAGACTGGCTCCGATTCAAATGACATCTTGGGGACATCCCGATACTAGTGGAATGCCGACGATTGACTATTACTTGAGTAGTGATTTAATGGAAGCAGAAAATGCTCAAGAGCATTATAGTGAGAGGTTAGTTAGATTACCGAATCTCTCTATCCATTACACCCCTTTGGAAATTACACCGGAAGCAATTAGTAAAAAGGACATAGGCTTAGAGGATGATGAGATTATGTTCTGGTGCTGCCAATCTTTATATAAGTATTTACCTCACTATGATGATGTTTTTCCTAGAATTGCTAAGGAGTTAGATTGTCGATGTAAGTTTGTATTTCTTAAATATGTTAAAAGTGACCAGGTTACTGAGATATTTACCCAGCGTTTAAGGGATGCTTTTAATAAATTTGGCCTCGATTATACAGACTACTGCATATTTTTGCCATTTCTGGATAACAGCAGGTTTGCTGGAACCTCAGCCATAGCGGATGTATTCTTGGATAGCATTGGTTGGTCTGGATGTAACTCTAGTTTGGAATCGATTGCCCATAATATTCCGATTGTGACATTGCCAGGAGATTTGATGCGTGGTCGGCATACGATGGCAATTCTAAAAATGATGGGTCTGGAAGAGACAATTGCTGGGAGTAAAGAGGATTATGTAAAAATTGCGGTACGGTTAGGTCAAGATGCTCAATATCGTCAATACATATCTAATCAAGTTGCTGAAAATAAGCATAAGTTATATGGTGAATTGAAACCGGTAAGAGCATTGGAAGATTTTCTATTAAATGTAGTCCATAAACCAAGACAATTTGCGATGGAAACTGTTTCTGAAGCACTACAACTTGCTGTTCAACATCGTCAAGCCAATCGCTTAAACAAGGCTGTACAGGTTTACTATAAGATTTTGGAACAACACCCTAATCATCCGGAAGCTTTATATGGCTTAGGGGTGCTGGCACAGCAAACAGGTCAGTATGAGATGGCCGAGAAGTTGTTCAGAGCTACTGTGGAAGCGGAGCCGAATTCTGTTAAGGGTTGGTTTAGTTTAGGTAATTTGTGCCAAGGTCAAGGTCAGTTGTCTGACTCGGTGGAGTATTACCAACGAGTTTTAACAATACAGCCGAACTTAATAGCGGTTCACAACAACCTTGGGTATGCTCTGCAACAACAAGGTAATTGGGACGATGCGATCGCATCTTATCAACAAGCTTTGGAGATTGACCCTACCTGCACTGAAGCTGATGTGAATCTCGGCAATGCACTCCATGCTCAAGAGAAGCTTTCCCTAGAAAAACAAGCACACTACGCACAGTTGAACCATGAGCTAGGGGTTACCCGGCAAAAGGCAGGAGATTTGACTAATGCTGTGGCTTACTATCGGCAAGCGGTCGCGATGCAGTCAGATTGGGTAAGCGCTCATTACAATTTGGGAGTGGTGCTTCAAGACCAAGGTGAGTTTGAAAATGCGATCGCATCTTATCAAAAGGTTCTGGAGCTCAATCCTAGTTATGGGGAAGTCTACTTTAACTTAGGCAGGATTTATCAAATTCAGAAGCAGTTAAAGGAGGCAGCATCTGCTTATCGACAAGGGCTAATGCTAGTCAATCCCCGGTATGGGAAAGTAGTAAATCCTGACAACGGTTCTAGAGTATCTCCTGAGACACTAACGCCACCGCAGGTAGAACAACCAGACGTTACTATCGGGGGATATCAGTTTCCAGGGATTCCGAAGGTATCGGTAAATGAAGACAAACGACCGTTTTGGACAGTAATTATTCCTTTATATAACCGTACTGACTATCTTCTGGAATGTCTGGCGAGTGTATTGGCTCAATGGCAGGGCGAGGAGGAGATGGAAATTTTGGTTATGGATAATGCCAGCACACCTCCTCTATACGATTTGGTGAATTCGATTGGGGGAGGGGTAGTTCGCTACTACCGCAATCCAGAAAATATCGGTGCGCGACGCAATTTTAATCTTGGTATTGCCCTCAGTCGCGGTCAGTGGATTCATGTGCTTCCTGAAGATGAATATGTTCTTCCAGGTTTTTATTCCCGCTTGAAGAAGAGTCTAGAAACATGTAGTGATTCTGTGGGAGCAGCATTTACGGGTTATGAAAATATCGATGAGAAAGGAAAGATAATTTTCTCCCAACAAGTGTATGGAAAAGATACGGGTATCCATCAAGATTGGCTGTGGAAGATTGGCACCTCGAATGTCTTGAATCCTTGTGCAGTTGTGATTCGTCGCTCTACTCATGAACATCTGGGGTGTTACGATCCGGGGAACACTTATACTCCTGATTGGGAACTTTATAAGCGTATTGCTAGTTTTTATGATTGGTGGTACGAAGGCGATATTTTGGCACGTTACCGTGAGCATGATAATAATATGACCAGTGAACTGATATTATCTGGAGCTCAAGCAACGTCTATCCGCCTGGGGATTGAAATTTCCGAGAGCTATCTTCCTGCTGAGCATTGTGCAGCAATTACAGCCAACGCTCGTAACCATTACTTTAATTATTGTCTAAACCATATGGTAATTCCCCTAAAGACAGGGAATCTTGCTGGTGCGTTTCGTCTGCTCCAAGAGGCACTCAAAATTGATCCGTCTCCTCAAGCTGTGGAGAAACTATTTACTTGGCTGACTCAAGCCGAAGCTGCTCCCCTACGGGATGAGATTGCTTCAAAGTTGCGCTCGATTATGTTGAATCATAGTTCAGAAAGTTTTTACTTTGCTTATCCCTAGTTATATATAGCGTTTGTATTTGATTTATGAACATAAGAGGGAGCAGGGAGCAGGGAGTAGGGAGCAGAATGAAAGAGCTTGGAGGATTGTTTGGTGTTCTTAAAAATCCCTAAATACTTGATTAAAATTTGCCTCTTGCCTCTTGCCTCTTGCCTCTTGCCTCTTGCCTCTTGCCAATACCCAAGCGCGAGTATGTTCACAACTCTATACAATTACCAATTACCAATTAAAAACTAAAAATTGAGGATTACAACAGTGACACAACTTTCTGAAGCACTTCAAGTTGCTCTTCAATATCATCGAGCCAATCGCTTGGTGGAAGCTGAGCAAGTTTATCGTCAGATTCTAGCAGCAATACCTAACCAACCAGATGCCTTGTATGGGTTAGGAATGCTAGCACAACAGATAGGTAAGTACCAAAGTGCTGAGGAGTTTTTCAATACAACCCTCCTTGTAAATCCGGAGTCTTTCAAGGCTTGGTTCAGTTTAGGCAATTTGCGTCAAGCTCAAGGTCAATTGTCAGAAGCAGTGGAAGCTTATCAGCGAGCGTTAGCCCTACAGCCTAACTCGGTAGCGCTTTACAACAACTTTGGCTATGCTCTACAACAACAAGGCAAGTGGGAAAATGCGATCGCATGCTATCAAAAAGCTTTGGAGATTCAGCCCAACTGTGCTGAAGCTGATGTGAATTTGGGTAATGCTCTCTATGCTCAAGGGCAGCTTTCCCAAGAAAAACACGCCTACTACGCTGCCTTAAATCACGATTTGGGCGTTACTCGGAAAAAAGGGGGCGATTTGAAGACTGCGGTGGCTTACTACCAGAAAGCGATCGCAATACAGCCAGACTTGGTCAACAGTCATTATACCTTAGGAGTTGCTCTCCAAGAACAAGGCAAATTAGATGATGCGATCGCGTCCTATCACAATGTCCTCAAACTTCATCCCAGTAACACTGAAGTCTACACCACTTTAGTGCGCAATAAATTAGCTAGGATTGACCGAGAGCAAAACAAATTAAACAACAAATTAAATCATCAATTAAACGGAGCAGATTCTAAGAAACGATTAAAGATAGCATTTGTCTGTCAACCCTTTGTGATGACATCGTTTCCAAACCCGATGGATTCTATCGGAATTTTGACCTATGAATTCGTGCGTCTTTTAGTTCAAGATTGTGATGTTATTGTCTATACACCAGGAGAACGCTTTAATACGGCAAGTCATGATGGAGTAGACTATCGATATATTCCCATAGGCCGGGATAAAAAAATGCTAAACTATCTGGAAAAAAATCCAGGATTACAGAATCAAAAACGTCCTATATTTGGCTCCCAACTCTATTACCTCGGATATATTTTACAAGTAGCTAATGACTTGATAAAACAGCAATGTGATGTTGTTCACATTCACAACTTATCTCAGTTTATTCCAGTGATACGAGCCTTGAACCCAGGAATAAAAATTGCCCTGCACATGCATTGTGAGTGGTTGATCCAACTCGATCACAAAATTCTAGAAAAGCGGCTTAGTAAGGTAGATTTAGTTATTGGTACTAGTAAGTATATCACAGAAGGGATTCGCCAGCGTTTTCCTAAATTTGCCGAGCGCTGTCAGCCGGTTTTTAATGGGGTAAACCTTGATCGCTTCATGAATTTCTATGTCAGCCATAATCAGCAAAATGGCAGCACCAACAATCCTGCTAAACGATTACTCTACGTGGGGAGAGTATCTCCAGAAAAAGGCTCCCATGTCTTATTAGAGGCTTTTAAAAAAGTGCTCGAGCGCTGCCCTCAAACCAAACTTGATCTCGTTGGTCCTGTAGGTGCATTACCCTACGACTATATTGTCGGATTAAGTGATGACTCCAAAGTCGCAGAATTAGCGTCATTCTACGGTGATGAAAGTTGGACAGGTTACGTGAGACGATACCTGTCCGAATTGAATGATCACTTTGGTGCTGATCTAGCCAGCCAAGTATCCTTCACTGGCTCCCTTCCTCAATCTAAGTTAGTCAATTATTATCAGCAGGCAGACATTTTTGTATTTCCCTCAGTATGTCACGAAGCATTTGGGATGCCAATTGTGGAAGCTATGGTCGCAGGTCTTCCCGTTATTGCTACCCAAGCTGGTGCTTTTCCCGAGATTGTGGAAGATGGTAAGACAGGTCTGCTGGTTGAACGGAGTAATGCTGATGCTTTAGCAGACGCCATCTTGCAACTTCTTTCTGACCAAGAACTTAAAACATCCATGGGACAAGCTGGACATCAGCGAGCGGTTGAACTATTTTCTTTCGAGAAAGTTGTTGATGATTTACTTACGCAGTACAAGACTATTCTTTGAAAGCCAAAGGCAGAAGTGTTGAACTTCGGATCAGAGAATAGTAACAAGTGACAAGTTAAAAATGAGCAATAAATTATCCTTAAAAACTCTGGTACGCCAGTTTTATCGTTTTCTAATCCATAGAACCAGAGTTGAGTATGACAGAAATAATCTAAGACGCTCGGCGATTATTTTTTCACCCCATCAGGATGATGAAACCCTGGGCTGTGGTGGAACAATTATCCGTAAAAAGCAAGCCGGAGCCGATGTAAAAATTGTTTTTATGACAGATGGATGTCAATCTCATGCTCATCTGATTCCAGAAAATCAAGTAAAATCAATACGTGCTAATGAAGCCTTAGCAGCCGCTCAAAAACTTGGTCTGCAACAGCATGATGTCAGCTTTCTGGAATTCAAAGATGGAACATTAGATA
Organism: Moorena sp. SIO4A1; assembly: GCF_010672065.1. Lineage (NCBI taxonomy): Bacteria > Bacillati > Cyanobacteriota > Cyanophyceae > Coleofasciculales > Coleofasciculaceae > Moorena > Moorena sp. SIO4A1. The sequence continues at coordinate 19,440 of NZ_JAAHHX010000057.1, forward strand.
AAACCAGAAAATTTGCTATCCAAAACGTTGCCAAAATTATTCTTAACTATCTTCCTGAAGAAATTTTTATTCCCTACTACAACGATGGTGTATCTGACCATAATGCTACTAATGAAATTGTCGTAGCTTCACTCAAAACAATTAAATTTGATGTGACAGTTTATGAGTATCCTATATGGTTTTGGAATCACTGGCCTTGGACAAGGGTGGAAGGGAGTAAACCAAACCTGGTTTCCTTTTTAAAAAAAACCATCATGTCAGGGTTTAGTTTACTGAATGATTTTAGATTATCTGTCTATATTGGTGATGTTTTTGATATCAAACGTACTGCCCTAGACCAACATCAATCTCAAATGAAACAACTCATTGATAATCCACGCTGGCTAACCTTAAAGGATGTGTCAGAGGGTGAGTTTTTAGACTGCTTTTTTCAAAAATATGAATTATTTCGTCGATATAGTTTGAATCATAATTCTGAATAGTTATAATAAACGCTATAGCAAAGGGAATAGGGAGTAGGGAGTAGGGAGTAGGGAGTAGGGAACAAAAATTATAACAATTCATTTAGGATTGCTATAGACTTCAAATTTTATATAACAATGCACTTGATTTTTAGCCTGTGCTGTTTTACCCCTATTTAATAACTATATAGCCGTCTATAGCCTTCTAAGTAAAGGTTAAGACATATTTTTGTTATCTATTCCCCTTTCCCAGATCCGCTGTTACCTGCTCCGAAGTCCCTGCTCCCTAAAACCCTGGAATTTGTACCTATCACAATTTATAAATTGTCTAAAAAATAGCGATAAATTAGCCAATTTGGCAACTTAATTCAAGATAATCATGAAATCATAATTAATAAGAGTGTTCAAGACCTTTATCAGTCAGTCATATCAGTTCTGGATATATGGGACATCATATATCCATTTTATTTTTTTTGTTGTTCTTGACAATGTCAGCTATCATCTAAGCTGGTCTTCATTTAAATTTAATGGTTCTGAAAGCAAGGGAGCAGGTGAGATAGGATTGGGTGCATCTCCTAAAAGCTGTTTGAGCGGGTGGTGCGTTACGGGGTGGGCTATTTCAACCAGGAACGAAGAGGCGGAAAATCAGGGCAATCCCACCCCTAACGCACCCTACGCAAAATTTACAAAAGTGAGATACACCCGATAGGGTTTGACATTGCTTATTTAGCATAACACCAAAAAAAACTCGAGGATCTTTCCTACTGTTACCTGTTATATATTCCCTATTACCTACTCCCTACTCCCTACTCCCTACTCCCTAGGATGAAAGTACCTCACCCAATTTAAAACACTATATAAACATTAAGCAACAACATGCAACAATTAACTCCACCAGAAAATTTAGTAAACAAATCCTTCACAGACACATTCTCAGACAACTGTTGTGCAGGTAAAACCATTGGTACTAAAACTCCCAGTGGTGCAGTTCGTAAGGGTATAGATGTCGAAAAGCTGATTGGGATTGACAATGGCGCATTACGTCTCCAGCCTCTGCTAAAACCTGCGTGGGGCAGACAGGGCATTGCTTATGGTCCGTACACCCGTACCAATGGACTCGCCTTTGGAGTGTTTCTGAGCAATGGTCATAATACATCCCAGACCGAAAGGATTGAGCCCCTAACAGAACGACTCCATCGGTGGATGATTGGTCCTGAGACAGATAAACCGGCTAAACGACTTTTGCGTTGGACTTCCAGTCAGGGAAAAAGCAGGATGTTGCGAAAGCTCCTATGGTGGATTCGTAGTACCTCCAGAATTTCCAGATATTTCAAACCGTTTAAATTGCCAAATATTGATGAGAATCTAGCAGTGGGTTGGTTCCCCAGGGAAGTTCCTGTTGACCCGACTGCAGAGGGAAATGCCTTTATTGTTCATGCCACTGGGGCAGAAAATGGAGAGTTGTGGACTCGGTTGGGGGGATATCTGCTCTCAGCATTTAGGGGCTTACAAAATCTCCAGGTTTATTACATCGTTGTTCTGCGGGAAAAGGGAGCTGCCTATTATGCTGCTTCTGTTCCTAATGCTCATGGTCTTGCCGCTTACCCTAACATGCGTCCCATTGCTATTGATTCTTTCAATGATGATGCCACAGTATATGCTGGTGTATACCAAAGTATTCTGGGACAGAATGGTTTTGAAGTCGATACGCGAATCTATGGCGCTAATGTAGCCCAAATTTCAGACATCGCCACCTGGTACGGTACAGCTCAGGCAGCAGATGACCTGATTGGTGATGGTTTGCTAGATGGTGCTGAAGCGGACAAGGGTGGTTTGTGGAGTGTCTCTCAAGGAAGTTATGAGTTAACAGCTGATGGTGCTAGAGCCACTCAACCAGATAGCGTCGCTATGTTGGAGTGTCCCACACCCTCTGGGCTAATCCATTTGTTGATTGAAACCTCTACTCAGATAACTGGAGTCCGCATTGTGTGGCGTGTTCAGGATAAAAACCAATTCTGGAGTTTCCTAGCAGACGGGGACAAATGTCAACTTATGATTCAAGACCATGATAGCTGGGAATGTTTAGCTGTTAGCGATCTATGGTATTTACAGCCAACAGCGATCAACTCTTTACAGATATTGGATGATGGTAAGACCTTCAGCCTGTATCTCAATGGCCAGTTAGTCTTTAACAAGTGGTTTACAGATACCCGCCTGGAAAACGCTACCGGTGTTGGCATTGGTGGGATTAACTCTAACCATAGTCTGTATTTTCGCTCCTTTGAGGCTCACCCACGCACTATCCCTATTCCTTCTGAACTCGACCTTGGCTCCCCTTGGGTAGTAGAGGGTACCGAAATAGCTATCACTGAAGATTTTGCTGGTGCAGCTGGGGACTTGATGGGAAAAACCACCACTAGTGGTAGCAAAGTCTGGCATCGGAATATTGGGCTAGGGGTAATTGAGCTGACTGGGAATAGTACAGCCAAAGTCCAAGCTGATGCTAAACATCCTAATCCAGGTCGCACTGCCTACACCATTGATTGGGATCACCCAGACATAGCGGATTTACAGGTAGACATTACTCCCCCTGGAACTAGACGAGGACAGGGAGAAAAAGGTCGTGGAGGGTTTATCTTTTGGCAGGATGCTGACAATTATATCACTATCAATAACTGGTTAGATGACTGTTACGGTGGTGCTTCAATGTCTTCCTTTTTCTATCTCAATGGCTTTGAAGAATTATTTGATGCTGTCTGGACAAATGTGGGGAAACGCATTTACTGGGGTGTTTCCCATCGGCTCCGCATGATTTTTGATGGCATGAATTACATGATCTTCATCAATGATGAACCAGTATTGTATCGTGCCCTTACAGATGTTTATCCAGATGCGGTGCGTCTTAGAATTAACCGAGTTGGGATTGTTGCTAACTGGGAATGGGGAAATGATACAGGAAGTGTATTTCAAAATTTTGTAGCAAAGGTGTAGACTAATGAATTTAAGCAATCAACAGGTAACCCTTAACAATGGAGTAGGTGCAGGACTAAAATTCCATGGGGATGGTTCTAATCCTGATTTTGCACGTGGTACCTATGAACTTCCGCTTCAGAAAGCCTTAGCAAGCTGCTTAAACCACGATCATATCTTCTATGATATCGGTGCCAATATTGGCTTTTTTACTATTATTGCTGCGAAGCTAGTTGGGCCATCTGGACAGGTTTATGCGTTTGAGCCAGTTCCAAACAATGCTGACATTATTCTACGGAATGTGGAGCTTAATAGTTTCTCCAATGTTACTGTTTTCCCACAAGCAGTTTCTGAATCAACCGGAACCGGAGAATTGTTGCTGGCCCATCATTCAGGGGGAGCTACTTTAGCTACAGCGGGTACACCTCCAGATCTCAGGGGTGAAATGACAGTTGACCTTGTATCTATTGATGATTTGGTGTCCCAAAAAACTTTGAAACCCCCAACAGTCGTGAAAATCGATGTGGAAGGAGCAGAAATTAATGTTTTAAGGGGGATGATTCAAACTATTAAAGACTATCACCCCATCCTGATTTATGAAGTAGATGATGGGAATCAAGACTCCTTTAAACTGAAGAATCAAACCATTGAGATGTTTATTGACTCTCTAGGATATAAAATCATGCCCCTGGAACCAGCTTATCCCAATATTTCCTGGTATGTTGGACATGCGATCGCGTTTTCAAATCTAAATTGAAAATGCTATATAGCGGTTTTAAATTTGGTGAGGTACAGAGTTCCTGGTTTTAGGGAACAGGGAACAGGGAACAGGGAACAGGAAAGAGTAACCCACCCCTAACCCCTCCCAGGAGGGGAAGAGGGAACAGAGGAAAAATCCTGTGTACCTCATTAGGCTAAAAACCGCTATACTCCTGAAGCTATAGCAATCCTAAATCAATTGAGAGAATGTTTGTTCCCTGTTCCCTACTCCCTGCTCCCTGCTCCCTGTTCCCTGTTCCCTGTTCCCTGTTCCCTTTGCTATATGCCGAATTCTAGGCGAATTCTAAAATATGCTCAGCAGTAACTTGAGCTTGTTCCAAGTGAGGCACATGACCACAGTCTTTAATCCAGATTAATTGAGATTGTGCGATCGCATCCTTAAACTTGCTAGCAGCAGCAGTGCCTAAAATTTGGTCATGGTCACCCCATAAAATTAGAGTTGGCTGGCTAATCTGAGCCAGCTTATCCCCAAAATCACCATAACCACCACTTTTGGTAAACGCAATCAAGGCTTGATTCCAACCAGGCATTTCTAGGTGCAATGCAGCACAAATTCGGGCATCTTCAGACGCCCAACCTTTATCATAGTAAGCGTTTTTGCTGATACTTTGCCTTACCTTGGGATTAGCCAAAAATGCTGTCGCTAGGTAGCCTAAGGGAGGAAATAAGAACTTCCCAATCGGGGGAGCCTTGGTGCAGCCAGCGCTATCTATTAATACTAACTGTTTAACCACCTGGGGGTAAGTGAGGGTAAAATCAATCGCCGCTGCACCTCCCATCGAGGCTCCGACTACAATGACTGGTGTTCTAATCAGGGTTTTCCAGAAATAATAGAGATGGGTTGCGATCGCATTGGGACTAAATGGAGTCCCTGCCATGCGATCCGTAAACCCAAAACCCAACAAATCCACTGCCCAGGTTTCATTGTCCTGAGCCAGCAGTGGTAGCAAGCGGCGGAGTTCTAGCAGGGAACTATCGAAGCCATGGAGTAACAGAATCGGCGTGCCACCCTTACCCTGATTAACGTAAGTTGTGGCAATGGCCTGTGGGCTCAGGGGAGTTGAGATAGCTTGACGCTGGATACTTTGAGCAAGAACAATTGAGCTAGACTCAACTAGCTGCTGGGTATTGGAGGGCAGAAAATCAGGAAACATCAGTTGAATTGCTGTAATCAGAGGACAATCCTGATTTTCCCCCTCACAAGCGCAATTATGTTAGTCAGTGCTTACCCGAGCGGGGTTTAATTCAATAGCCTACCCTGATTCATAGGAACTAACAGACCTATGGATTGATGCAAGGGTAACGGTTGCAGTAAACCCTGCCTACAAAGCGCCAAAATTGTGATTTTGCTGATTTTACAAATGATTTAGAATTGCTATAACGTTTTTAGGACTCATGAGGTACACATAATTGTTTGACTATTGGCTCTTGCCTCTTCTCTTTTATCTGCTCCCTGCTCCCTGCTCCCTGCTCCCTACTCCCTGCTCCCTAAAACCTAAATATTTGTACCTCACAAGTCCTAGAATTGCTATAGATCTCATTACTAAGAGAAACGCTATAATTTTTTTTGACTGTGTTAAGAAACTGAAAGTTACTCAAACCGTTGCTGTTCCTTATTCCGAGATCCGAAGCTCTCAAGTCTTAACAGTTAAATTTAATTCTTTACGACTCCTTAGCTATAGAAAAAGAACATTTTCAACCAGACTCTCCCAAGTCCTGATTGGCTCTGATCAGGATTTCTGGGAAAACTTACGATAAGATTCAAATGGATATCAGAGGATAACTGTGTCTCAAGACCTATTGCAAAACCGAGACTACACCATAATTCTGGCAAGAAATGCCTCTAAAACCTTTGGAACCCTGCCTGGACTAGACAAGCAGTGGTTGCTAGCTCAGGAGTCTATTATCGCCTTGGCAAAGAAATGTGAGGAACTCGATCCAGACGGACTCACTATTTACATTGCATCTACTCCCTATCAAAAATATGACAACACCACTAGTCAGGCATTAGTTGACCTCTTTGAGCAGCCCTATGGTTCAGACAGCATCAATCTGGTTGAGCCGCTCAAAGTTGCAGTTGATGATCACTTTAGCCGTAAATCCCGCCAGCAGACAAAAGCAAACGGTGACATTATTATCGTCATCCTCGATAGTGAACCAAAGCCACGGATGGCTCTAGTCAAATTGCTAGTGGCAGCAACTAAGAAGATGGATTCTCAGGAAGAACTGGGTGTGATGTTTGCCCAAGTGGGGGACGATCCCATTACTCGTGGTTTTCTAACGGCTTTAGATGATGATTTACATGCTGCGGGCGCTAAGTTAGACATTGCGGACACTAAGCTTTTGTCAACGATGGAGGAAAGTAAAATTACCAAGTTTTTGCTCGATGCCCTATATGATTAGGATGTAAGCATTCAGCGGTCAGCTCTCAGCCGTCAGCTATCAGCTATCAGGTTATGGGTATTAGCTGATTGGTTTGATGAAAATGAAAGCTTACCACTGAAAACGGTTAAAATCTCAAAAGTATGTCTAAACCGACCAATATCAATAAGATTCTGATTGAACGTCCTAGCGAAGAGCATCTTGATAACTTAGGTGTCTCAAATTGGCCAATTTGGACAAAGGAAGTCTCGGAATTTCCCTGGACTTATGATGATCCAGAAACTTGTTACTTGCTAGAGGGTGAAGTAGTTGTCACCCCAGATGGCGGTGAACCAGTTCAAATTGCCAAAGGAGATTTGGTAACTTTCCCAGCTGGAATGTCTTGCACCTGGAAGATTCTTTCTAATGTTAGAAAACACTATCAATTTGGCTAAAAGTTTGAGGGAATTTTGTCTAAGATTTTAGGGAGTAGGGAGTAGGGAGTAGGGAGTAGGGAGTAGGGGGAATAAAAACGAAGTAATTAACCAGAATTGAGCTCCCTACTTGATATACCTACTTTATTGTTTCACTGATATGCTTCTCTAATTCTTCTAATAATTGATCGACATCTTTACCAACTTGCTCAAAGCACTCCGGTGGTGAAAGTTCAGGTTCAAATTGAATCAGTTTCAACTGTCCATTACCAATACCAATAATCAAAACTTCTTGCTCAGGTTTATGAGCATCCACCACTCCCAAAATTTCCTGAATTTGGTGATTAACCTGACGATTTAGGGTCTCTATTGCTTCCCTAGGACAGTAAACAAAATGTGGCTTTGGTTTCATGTCAAGTCCGAGGGTCTCATCACTTTCTCCTTTTTCCAGAAATAGCCCCCAAGCTAGTGCAGCTAATTCTTTTTGATTGGCTTTAACAAACTGATCTAACTGATGTTGCCACTTGTGTATTGCTAAGTCTTGCCGATTACTACCGAATAAGTTCATATCGTATTTATCAATCTGGATTTTAGGGAGTAGGGAGTAGGGAGTAGGGAGTAGGGAAGGTTGGCAAGTTGAAGGGTTGCCAAGTTCCGTAGCGTGGCCTATTGGCCAAGGTTCAACGGAAACTAACCTTTAAGCAATAGTACATAGTTAATATATTCGGCAACTTTGACCTGCTCTGTGGGGATTGTCTAGAGTTAAACAAACCACAAACTAACTCAACAAACTAAGGTAGATGGGTGGTTTTTACCGGAGAACGACACCATGATATCATGTCCGGTACCGCGCACCACCGGACATGATATGAATGATTTTTGGACAGATATTCTCAACTTTGCCAAGGACACCACAAACCGTGTCGGGAATCGGCACCTTCAGGACTTTGGTCAGGTACAAGGGTCCGAAAAAGCGGATGGTACGTTAGTGACCCAGGCGGACAGGTGGGCAGATCAAGAAATTAGAGATGCGATCGCATCTCATTTCCCCAGCCATGGCGTACTGAGTGAAGAAGCATCCCACCAATTTCCTGAGTCTGAATGGTGCTGGATTATTGACCCTCTTGATGGCACCACCAACTTTACTAGAGGAATTCCCCTGTGGGGGGTTTCCTTAGGCTTGTTGTATCAGGGAACTCCAGTGTTTGGTTATATTCATTTTGCTCCTGTCCAGCAATCTTTTCATGGTTTTTGGCTGGGGAAATCGGAGCTCAGCGGTGTAGAAAACGGTGCTTTTCTCAATGGACGTCCCATCCACAGCAGCCAGGATTCCCCTAGCCAAAACCACTTTTTCAACCTGTGCGCCCGTAGTACCTCAGTGATGAAGCAACCCTTCCCCTGCAAAATTCGGATGCTAGGGGTTGCCAGTTACAACTTTCTGGCCACTGCCAACGGTGTCACCTTAGGAGGAGTGGAAGCAACCCCTAAAATTTGGGATTTTGCTGGAGCTTGGGTGATTATTCACGCAGCTGGGGCAGTTTGGGTACCCCTAGATTCTCAGCCAATTTTCCCCTTGGAAGTAGGCCAAGATTACGGTCAGCGGTCCTTTCCGACTCTAGTTGCAGCACGTCCGGAATTAGTGAGTGTATTTAAGCCCTTGGTAGAATTTTTGGGGGCTAAGGCAAGTTGAATGAATTAAGAATTAAGAATTAAGAATTAAGAATTAAGAATTAAGCATGGAGAATGGAGAATTAAGAATTCTAAATTCCCAATTCCCAATTCCCAATTCCCAATTCTAAATTCTAAATTCCCAATTCCCAATTCCCAATTCCCAATTCCCAATTCCCAATTCCCAATTCTACATTATAAATTCCCAATTCTACATTCTACATTCTACATTCTTAATTCAAAAGAGATGTTCCCATAAATAATCTGCGATCGCATTTTCTCCTGCCAGTTTCTCTGACTGAACACCCAACAAAACGGAAATTTGTTCCAACTGATTATTGAATCGTCGAGCAACCCGACTGGGTATACCGTAGCCATAGATAATATGACCTTGCCCAGCAATCACTACTACTTGATAATCGGGGTTAGCTTGGGCAAACAAAGCAATCTTCTCTGCCATGGTTTCATCCCATAACACTTGGGCAGTGAAAAAATTGTCGAAGTTGCGACTATTGCTATGACCGGCGTGGTGATGTTGTTGGTAGAATCCCTGAATCAGGTTGCGGTAATCAGCATTATCTGTGCGAATTTCCGATAATGGGGGAATATGTTCCTGCTCAGCAGATGTTAAACTCTCTAAACCCCTACGGGCTACTTTACGAGTGACCTCAGTAGGTGTATTTAAGGCTAACACAGGCAGTTGATTAGTTTTAGCAAAGCGTACTAGGGGAGCATAATATTCCCAAGGAAAGCCCCAGCGTTGTTCATACTCACTTTGCTTAACCAACTCAGCTTCTGTGATTTCTCCTGCTAGGTATTGATCGAGGATATCCTGAGCTGGGCGCTGGAACATTTCCATTGCGATCGCAATTTTGGAATTTTCACGGGTTAGTGCTTTAATAATCGCTAACTGCGCCTCATGATCTTTTTGGCTGCTGTGAGTTTCTCCTAAATAGATAACCCGGGCTTTTTTCCATTCCGGTAATACCTCCGGTAGGGATAGTAGATTAACCGTTTCTATCTGTTGTTGCTGGCTAGTGGCAGTTGAACTATTATGTTGAGTATGTTGAGCAAAAACTGGGGTAGTACAGAAAAAGAAAAGTCCCAGGGAATAAACAACGACTTTGGTAATTGTACCCATATAAAATTGATAATAGCGACTCAAAAATCCAACTGGTCATGTTTAGCTTAACGTGATTCAGGATTGCCAGGAATTAATTGAGCATCACAAAATTCCAAAAGCCGATTCAAAGCCCAAAATTCATCCACATCACCTTTGCCTGTACTAATGTGAGCCACATGACCCCCTTGGGCAGTTAAAATCAAGTTGGCATAGGGATTACTACTCGTGCGCTCTTCCAATTCTGGAATAATAGTAGGGTCAAAAATCGGGTCATCCGCAGCATAGATGATCAAATAGGGCAAAGCTAACCTGTCCAACAGGTAAAGTCCACTAGTCTTCTGATAGTATTCATTAACGCTAGCAAACCCGTAGTAATCAATCACCATATAGTGGTCAAAGCTCCGCATTGAGTTAATGCACTCCACTACACCAGGTTTGACAGCCTCAGGAAAGTTTTCTAACCGTTGTTGAGATATTTTCCTGAGTTTATGAGTGAACTTCTTTTCGATCAAGCGTCCTATTGGCGTAGATAGCAAATAATCTATGGAGCGATTCGATTCGAGATTAGGACCCAAAACTGTTCCAAACCTGACCAGAGAACAATTGTTATCAACTGCTGCCTTAAGTCCCCACAATGCCAACTGTCCTCCCATGGAAAAGCCCACCAAACCGACAGGTTCTGGGCAACCCATCTTTACTAATTGCATGGCTAGCTGCAACTGATCTTCCCCTTCTCGCCAACCGTCAGAAGATGGGACTGGGGATAGTTGTGCACTGCGTCCGTTACTGCGCCAATCATAAATTAACACTGCCCAACCATTGCTGTAGGCTTTACGAGCAAGGGTACGACTATACCAACCATTATCGACATCCCCTGTAAGGGCATAGTTAACAATCAGGGTACCTTTGGCATTGTCAGGACAACTCCACAATCCGCGCAACGGTACCTGATCCGCACCAGTAAATATGTGTTCCTGCCAGGGCATCAGGGGCAAATGGGAAAGCCAAGGTACTCTTTCCCCCCACCAACTCCAGGTCGTGCCGTACCAGTAAGTGGTAGCAATACTTTGAAATAAGCCATTTCTTAGGTACCAGGGAGCTTGGTAGTCTTGCATCAGGTTTCGTGCCTATTTGTGATTACACATCGGACTATAAGCCCTTCTAGTTCTCCATTGGTGTGGGCAGACAAACATTTGTTGCTCTAATTTTCGATATCTTATTCCATCCAGCGACGAGTCCCAAAAAACTGACAGGAATTGGAAGCTACCTTTGCTGCGGCGGCTAGGGCATCAGTAAACTCGTTCTGTAGAATATAGTGACAGAAGGCACCGTGAAACACATCCCCAGCTCCCAAGGTATCTACTGCTTGAATCTGGGGTACGGGTACTTCACCGGACACTCCTAAGCTACGATACTGAATTGGTTTTTCTCCTTGGGTAATGGCAATGTGATCAATCCCAGCGTCTAGGACATAAGCCATCACCTCTTCTTGGCGAGAGCACCCTGGTGGATAGAAATTGGCTGAGCAAATGGCGTAATCAACATAGGGCAAAATTGTTTCAAATCCTGGCTTCCAGCTACCGCCATCCATGACTACAGGGATATGATGAGTTTTGGCAAATTTTGCGATCGCATTACTAACCACCATCTGATGACCATCAATGAGCACCACATCCACCATCAAGTCTAAATCCTGAGGTATTTGTGTACTGCTGGCTTGGATTTTAGTAGCATTAATCGAAATAACTGCGCGATCGCCTGTGGATTCCGTAACAATGATCGAAGATACTGGTGGTGGTTGGGGGTTAGCTGGATCAAGGTCAGCGATGATTACGCCATGACTGGTCAAATCGCTGCGAATTAGCTGAGTAATCGGATTAATTCCCACCACACCGAGAATTTTAGCTAGATTCCCTAGATAGCTAAACGTTACTGCTGCATTCGTTGCTGGTCCCCCAGCCGCTACTGTATAGTCAGAAGCAGTTATTTTTTCATTGCTGCTTGGTAGGTTGGTGCTGAGGTATACCAGGTCTAAGGTAACCATCCCCACAAAAAGACCAGTGCTCGCCATTTAACAACTACCTTTAGTATGATTTTTCATCAGCCTTGTAAAGGTAAAATTGTTGACAGATCCCTACAGTTTCAAAGGAGTATGAAGGGATCAGCGTACTAACATCCAGGTCAGTGCGGTAAATACTAAAGAGCAAAAAATTTTCTCGCTTTGTGGTCTGGGCAACAACTTGCTTAATTTGGGGTCGTCCTGTATCCACCAGTATGGTACACTGACGGCGCAGGAAACTGCCTAGGGTTTCCGGTGCTTGGGGACAAACTTCTTCTTTTAGATACTTGCTCAGTTGCTCAACCGCATAATCTTCATAGGTAGCTTGTCCAGGATTGGTCACCACCATTGAGCCTCCCACCACCGCAAGTACTATAGTTCCAAAAGCGGTGACAACCTGTGAAATCTTCATCTGAATTTTTTAACGATATATTATATATTACGATGCCTATCAAGCCTTCGAGTTCCAGGTTAACTGCAAAATGGTGGTAACGTCTTGCATGTTTGATGGAAATCCCTCAGGGCAAGACAATTGCCGCCATGGTCAGCAAACCTCAGGACTCTATTCATTCCTGACTGACTGAGTAATTACCATCAAAATTTTATAGATTGTTGATAAACCAACAAATAAGATGCTATAATAAACAACGGTAAGATTATGGCGAGCGTAGCCAAGTGGTTAAGGCAGTGGATTGTGGTTCCACCACTCGCGGGTTCGAGTCCCGTCGTTCGCCCTAAAAGTCCGTGGCATGGAAATCAGTCGTGGAACAGGCATCTTGCCTGTTTCGACTTCCGGGCATCAGGGGTGGAACAGGCATCTTGCCTGTTTCAACTTCGGGGCATCAGGGGTGGAACAGGCATCTTGCCTGTTTCAACTTCCAGGCGGGCAGGATGCCCACTCTACTCCTATTCAGCGCGAAGATTCAGCAATGCCAAAAAAATGCAGAAGTAGATTCACATAATCACTTCTGCCTAAATCCTCTCAAGACCATTGACTAGACACCAATAGAGTCTACATCCACAGTCTTGACTTCAGGGTCTTGAGAGTCATTGGCAATCTTTTCGCTTTGGCGGGCTTTGGCAAAGTCAATTAGCCACTGAGACAGCTCTGAAACGAGCAGGGTTATAACTGCGATATCATCAATTTGCCCAATGATGGGAATAAAGTCTGGGGAAATATCAATGGGGCTAAGAAAGTAAACTAGGGTTCCCAAGATGATCCACCAGCGGTACTTGGAATGGCGGATAGTGTTGCGATACCAGTTGTAAAAAGATTGAATTGGATTGTTCATCAAAATTTGCGGCTGAATACCTCATCCCATACCAAGTTGCGTGGGTAGGAAAGCCACACCTCCAACTAATGGTTTAAACGACTGGTTTTAAATGCTCATAAGCCGAGACCAGCCAAACTCGTTATCCCCAAGGGCCACACTTGTTAAGATTTCTTCCAATTAGAAGCAACCACAAAAGGGGTTTTTCCTATAGACCGGACTGGGGAACTCTCCGGCTCTGATGTACCAAACAATGGCTCAATACTCTATAGCTACTATTTATAGTGCCAGATTCTTCCAGAAACCGACTATGGGGATAACCACCCGTTTGATTAGAGTTTTTACTAGAATTTAGGCAGTTGAAACGGGCAAGATGCCCATTCCACCATGAAACGGGCAAGATGCCCATTCCACCATGAAACGGGCAAGATGCCCATTCCACCATGAAACGGGCAAGATGCCCATTCCACCATGAAACGGGCAAGATGCCCATTCCACCATGAAACGGGCAAGATGCCCATTCCACCATGAAACCAAAAATTGAGGCTTTACCTAATATCGAATTTGCTTATCGTGATCAGACCTTAGCCCCATGGAAATGAAATTCTTCCCCATCTCCCCATCTCCCCATCTCCCCATCTCCCCATCTCCCCATCTCCCGTTTCTCCCCATCTCCCCATCTCCCCATCTCCCCATCTCCCGTTTCTCCCCACACTCCCCGCACTACCTAAGACACTCTGTACCGGATATGCTAAAGTCCAAGTGTAAATTTCCTGACCTAATCAGTTAACTCGTGGAGAATAGGATCAGTTTCTTGGCAAGTGGTTGAAAATCAATAGAAGATTGATAAACCACTGAGTTATTTGGAAGTAAGGGCAAGTCGTGGATATTGTCGAACTTATTGCAAAAGGTGGGATCGCCATGTGGCCTCTGTTGGCTCTATCGATCCTGACTATGGGTACAATCTTTGAACGGATCTGGTTTTGGGCAACTATAGCGTTGAGGGAAGGCATAATTGTTAATCGTGTTCTAGAGGCAGCAGCTGGTAGCTGGCATGTTGCTAGACAGATTGCCCTAGAGTCACGCCGACAACCCATCGGTAGATATTTGTATGCTCCTTTACGACTGAATAATCCTGACCCAGAAGTATTCCGACTGGCTCTAGAGTCGGCTGCGGATGATGAATTAGCTGCTATGCGACGGGGAGACAAACTCCTGGAAGCTGTGATTGCTCTAGCACCACTGTTGGGATTACTTGGTACAGTGTTGGGCTTGATTAACTCATTGGGTTCCATTCGCATTAGTGACCTTGGCACAGCTTCCACCGATGGGGTGACTCAGGGGATTGGAGAATCACTGATTAGCACAGCTACAGGTTTGATTGTGGCGATTATCAGTCTGGCTTTCTATCGACTATTTCAGGCTTTTTGGTTTAACCAAGTTAAAGTGTTCCGCAAAGCTGGAAGCGAGTTGGAATTGCTTTATCGACAAGATTGGTTACAACAAGAAGAAAGCTCTTAGTCACAGGAAAAATTTATGACGAAAAAAAAGGATTCAGCTCCTTCCCCCATGGCAGTCCGTCCTCTAAGACTGCGAATGGATAGCTCGCCGGAAGAGGTTCGGGTTGAGATTGTTCCCCTGATTGATGTGATTTTTTGTATTCTGACCTTTTTCATTTTGGCAGCTGTTACTTTATCTCGCCAGCAAGCCCTGAGCGTGGATTTGCCTAAGGCAAGTACTGCTAAGGCTCAAGGACGGGAAATCTTAATGGTTAGCCTTAATGAATTTGGTCAACTCTACGTTGAACAGGAGCCAGTGGTAACCCAAGAGCAGTTCAAAAAGAAACTGCAGGCATATCGTCAAACCAATCCTTATGGGTTGATGGCTCTTTATGCTGCCAAGGAGGCTAGTTACAACGAGGTCGTTCAGGTATTGGATGTGCTACGACAAGTGGGAGGCGATCGCGTAGCCCTAGCTACTCTACCGGGATCCTCAGGTCAATCCATTGACTTTATTCCTTCCCTGCCATCGGGAACAGGTGTCCCTAAGTTTAACTCCCCTGGAAACAACTCCTCTGATGCTCTTAATGACATATTAAAGTTCTTGCCTGGAAATAAATAAGGTTGTTGGTAAGTGTGGGGAGATGGGGAGATGGGGAGATGGGGAGATGGGGAGATGGGGAGAGTGGGGAAATGGGGAGATGGGGAGATGGGGAGATGGGGAGAATTTTAGGCAAATAGTCAGGATTTTCGCGCCTATTTATCGAAACATCCCCTCATATCCGAATCACGAATTGTTAGTCATTGTCTTGATGCAAAGCGCGAGTGGGGGGAACCCCCATGAGCGACTGCATCAAGAAAGGAAATTTTGGTTTATCCCCCTATCTCCCTATCTCCCTATCCCCCTATCTCCCTATCCCCCTATCCCCCTATCTCCCTATCTCCCTATCCCCCTATCTCCCTATCCCCCTATCTCCCTATCTCCCTATCTCCCTATCTCCCTATCCCCCTATCTTCCCACACTCCCCCCTCTCTAGAGTCCTAAGCTGGAACCTCGATTTTTTGGCTTCCAGCAAGACCAAAGGCTTTATGAATAGCTTGCAATGCTCGCACTCCTTGGTCTTGGGCAACAACACAGCTAATCTTAATTTCTGAGGTGGCAATCATTTGAATATTGATTTGTTCCGAAGCTAGGGCAGCAAACATTTGTGCTGCGATCCCTGGTTGTCCAACCATGCCAGCACCGACAATACTGACTTTGGCAATATCGGCATCCAGGAGAATTTCACTACACCCAATCACTGGTGCGATCTGTTGTAGGGCTTTCTGAGCCATTTCTGCTTCGGCTTGAGGTACTGTGAAGGCAAGATCCCTGGTGGCAATTCCATTAATGATTCGACAGCGTTGGGACTGGATAATCATATCAATACTAATATTGTGCTCTGCCAAGGTTCCAAATATCTTGGCTGCCATGCCTGGACGATCGGGAATTTGACGAATGGCTAGACGGGCTTGCTTGATGTCTAGGGCTACACCTCGAACGGGGGGATGGGTGATCTCGCTGGAGTGGTCACTATCTGCTGCTTGATCTCGAATGGGTAGATGAATGGGGGTATTGTTGATATCGAAACAGTTACACAAGGCCGCGATCGCGCGATCGCATTCGAGGGCATCAATCACACAGCTGACTTTGATTTCGGAGGTGGAAATCATCTCAATGTTGACACCGGCATGGGCTAAAGCCTGGAACATCTGAGCTGCAACCCCAGGACGTCCAATCATCCCTGCTCCAGTGATCGAGACTTTAGCAATATCCCTACCGACCATTACTTCTGCTTCTTGGGTATCGGGGGTGGTTTGGCGACGCAGGGCGGGAGCAATGGCTTCGGCTACTGCTTCCGCTCGATTGATCATAGGGGTATTGACGGTAAAGGCAATATCATTAGTATTCTGTTCGTGAATGGACTGGATAATCAAATCTACATCTAGGTCTTGAACTGCAATTTCACCAAACAACCGTGCTGCTACACCAGGGGAATCGGGCACTCGTAATAGGGCTATTTTTGCCTGGTCGGTGTCATATTCTACGCTATTGACTGGTCGAGCAATTTCTAACCCCTCTAAGGAACGGGGGGGAGAGCTTGGGGAAATTACCCTAGTGCCAGGTTCATCGCTCCAGCTGGATAGGACTACTAAGGTTAAGCCATAGTTGCGTGCAATTTCTACGGCACGGGGATGGAGGACTTTTGCCCCTAAGCTAGCTAATTCCAGCATTTCATCAGCGGTAATTTCTGGCATCAGTTGAGCATCCGGTACGATCCGGGGGTCAGTGGTTAATATCCCCGGTACATCGGTATAAATTTCACACCGAGATGCCCCCAGTGCTGCGGCTAGGGCTACGGCTGAAGTATCAGAGCCACCCCGACCTAGGGTAGTGATTTCTAATTCATCAGTGCTGGTGATGCCCTGGAAACCAGCAACGACTACAACTTTCCCGTCGTTCAAACATCGCTCCAATCGCTGGGTTTCGATTTGCAGAATCCTAGCGCTACTGTGCTTAGCTTCTGTTACAATACCCACTTGAGCGCCAGTGAGGGAAATAGCTGGTTGCTCTAATTCCTGTAGGGCCATGGATAATAGAGCAATGGACACTTGCTCACCGGTGGATAGCAGCATATCCATTTCCCGACGACAGGGATTAGGGGATATGGCTTTCGCTAGTTGTACCAAACCATCGGTAGTCTTACCCATAGCGGACACCACCACTACCACGGAATTGTTTTGTTGGACTGTTTTGAGAATTCGCTGGGCAACGGCTTGTATGCGTTCCACAGAGCCCACCGAGGTACCACCGTATTTTTGGACAACTAGCGCCATAAGCTTATTCCACTATTTGTTTTTTTGTTTGACTCCCGTTTCCAGGATTGAGTGAATCGTAATGTAAGCTATCAGCTATCAGCCGTCAGCTATCAGCCGTCAGCTATCAGCTATCAGCTATCAGCTATTAGCCGTCAGGTATCAGCTGATGGGCTACGGGCACAGCCAAAGGCTTGTCGCCACGCTACTTATCGGTGCTTTTGAATAAAATAAGCTGACCGCTGACTACTGACTGCTTACATCGTAATTCCCTGGATACGTTAACAAAATCATCAATAATTGTCAACAAACAAAAATTTTTTCAGTCTCTTGTTTCTAGGGAAGCATTCAGCTTTCAGCAATCAGCTTTCAGCAATCAGCTTTTGTATCTGGGTTGTCAAGTCATCGATTGCCGAAAAATGCAAGAGGCAAGAGGCAAAATGCAAAAGATATCCGGAGTTTTATTGGACATAAAAAAAAAGACCATACAGGTTTAAAGCAAGATAGCTGACCGCTGACCGCTGACCGCTGACTACTGACCGCTGACCGCTGACTGCTTAGAAACCTTCACCAAATTAAATCAAGATACAACACAAAACCAGGCAAAACTTCTTCTCCCGATAAACTACTGGGAGACTCTAAAACTTCAACATCTCTACTTGGTCGATAAATTTCCAATTGTCGCTCTTTACGATTAATCAACCAACCTAAACGAGTGCCATTGTCTCGGTATTCTTCCATTTTTTTTCGAATTGCTGTTATGGGATCACTAGGAGAACGTAACTCAATCACAAAGTCAGGACATAGGGGCAAAAATTTCTCTTGCTGTTGAGGAGTTAAACTATTCCAGCGTGCTAAGGGTATCCAAGAAGCATCGGGAGAACGGTCTGCTCCATTGGGGAGTTTAAAACCAGTGGAAGAATCGAAAGCAATTCCCAACTTGTTTTGACGACTCCAGGCTTGAAGTTGGTAGCCTATTTCTAGATTACGGTTTCCTGTGCTGCCGCCAGTAGGTGACATAATAATTAAATCTCCATTAGCATTGCGTTCAAATTTTAAATCGTCGTTGTCTTGACAAAGCTGGAAAAATTGCTCGTCGGTAAGGTTAATTGATTGGAGATCAAGGGTTAAAGTGCTCATGATTGTTTAGGAAAGGGAGTGGGGAGTAGGGAGTAGGGAGTAGGGAGTAGGGAGTAGGGAGTAGGGAGTAGGGAGTAGGGAGTAGGGAGTAGGGAGTAGGGAGTAGGGAGTAGGGAGTAGAAACCTAAGTGTATTTTATAATTATAATTAACGCTATAGAATTGTTTTAGCGATTGACCTTTGCGACCCTAAACTATTCCGATGTTGTCCTCTAAAAATTGACTACTAATAGAATAGCTAGTGTAGGTACCTGGACAAAAATAAACCTCACAGTATTAACTTGTGTAAAGTTGCCAAAAGTCCCTCTGCTTCCTACTCCCTGCTCCCTGCTCCCTGCTCCCTGCTCCCTGCTCCCTGCTCCCTGTTCCCTGTTCCCTGTTCCCTGTTCCCTAAAAGTTGTACCTCACCAAATTGAAAACCGCTATAGTGTAGCAACTCCAATACCATAGTTTGGTCAAAAAAGACAGAACCAACGGCTGGGTTTTTTGGCGAGTTTCAACGATACCTTAGCGATAGGCGTTAAATTTGAGTAGGAAATACCACCACTATGTCTAAAACTATGACCTCTGCTGTTGTGCCTAATACTCCTCCTATACCGCCAACTCAATATGAACTTCCTTGTGATGACGGTATTCCCATGGAAACGGAACGACATAAACTTCAGATGGAATTGCTGACTGACCCGTTATACCCTTGGTTAGCCCAGCGGGAGGATGGCTATTTTGGGGGTAATATGTTTCTTTATTTCAGTACAGAACAAATTAAGAATCAAGACTTCCGAGGTCCGGATGTATTTGTAGTGCTTGGAGTTCCCAAAGCCGAACGACTAAGTTGGGTAGTTTGGGAAGAAGGTAAAGCACCTGATGTGATTATTGAGCTAATTTCTGACAGTACAGCTAACACGGATAAAACTACTAAAAAAGTAGTTTATCAAGACCAAGTCAGAGTACCAGAATATTTTTGGTACGACCCGTTTAATCCAGAGGATTTTGCCGGATTTAGGTTGCACAATGGCGTCTATCAGCCTTTAACTGAAGATGAAGAAGGACGACTAATTAGCGAAAGGTTAGGATTAGCCTTAGTCCGTTGGCAAGGGGTCTATAAAAATAATGTTGATACTACTTGGTTACGTTGGGCTACTTTAGAGGGAATTGTGCTACCTACTGCTGAAGAAATAGCAGTGCAAGCTCAACAACAAGCAGCTCAAGCTCAACAACAAGCAGCTCAAGCTCAACAACAAGCTACCCAAGCTCAACAACAAGCTATCCAAGCTCAACAACAAGCTACCCAAGCTCAACAAGAAGCAGCTCAAGCTCAACAACGAGCTGAGCAACTGGCTGCTCGTTTACGAGCTATGGGAGTAGATCCTGATCAAGTATAGCGCTACGCGCAAGTCAGAAGTTAGAAGTCAGAAGTCAGGTGTAGGGTGCGTTAGGGGAGGGATTGCCATGATATTCAAGGTCGTAGCCAGTAGCCCCGTAACGCACCACCAAAAGGTAGGAGATGCACTGAGTTTATCATCAATAAATTGGAACGAGTTGCTCGATTTTCCCGATTCCCGATTCCCGATTCCCTGCTCCCTATTCTTCATTATCAGCTCAGGTAAACGTTTTACAATGGTTCAGCAGCTACAGCCAACTACTGATGATAGTTTTTATCCCGAAAGTGACGGCAAACCTTTGGCGGACAATACTCTTCAATTTGAACTAATTACTACCATTAAGTCTGGCCTAGACCTTAGATTTAAAGATGACCCCAATGTGCTTGTAGCGGGAGATTTGTTGTGGTATCCAGTAGAAGGACAACCAAAAATTAACCAAGCACCGGATGTGATGGTGGTGATCGGTAGACCGAAAGGGCATCGGCGTTCTTACAAAACTTGGGTTGAAGATAACATTAATCCCCAGGTAGTTTTTGAAATAGCCTCACACACAAACACTATCAAAGAATTAGAAGAGGATAAACTCAAGTTTTACCAAAACCATAAAGTAGAAGAGTACTATATCTATGATCCAAATCGGACAACACTAAAAGGCTGGTTGCGTTCAGGAGAAACCTTAGAACCAATCCCCCAGATGCATGCTTGGGTTAGTCCCCGTTTAGGAATTACCTTTGAGTTAGTAGAGTCAGAATTGGTACTGTATTATCCTAATGGTGAGCGGTTTGCGAGCTATTTGGAAATTGTTGAACTCAAAGAGCAAGCGGAGAAAGCTCTAGATCAAGAAAGAAGTCGTATGCAATCATTGCTGGAACAATTGAAAGCGAAAGGGATAGATCCAGAGGATTTTGAGCTTTGACTGCTTTTAAGCTTTCACCAAATTAAATCAAGATACAGCACAAAACCAGGCAAAACTTCTTCTCCCGATAAACGAGTGGGAGACTCTAAAACTTCAACCTCTTTACTTGGTCGATAAATTTCGACTTGTCGCTCTTTGCGATTAATCAACCAACCTAAACGAGTGCCATTGTCTCGGTATTCTTCCATTTTTTTTCGAATTGCTGTTAAGGTATCACTAGGAGAACGTAATTCAATCACAAAGTCAGGACATAGGGGCAAAAATTTCTCTTGCTGTTGAGGAGTTAAACTATTCCAGCTTTGTAATGGTATCCAAGATGCATCCGGAGAACGGTCGGCACCATTGGGGAGTTTAAAACCAGTGGAAGAATCGAAAGCAATTCCCAACTTGTTTTGACGGCTCCAGCCTTGAAGTTGGTAGCCTATTTCTAGATTACGGTTTCCTGTGCTGCCGCCAGTAGGTGACATAATAATTAAATCTCCATTAGCATTGCGTTCAAATTTTAAATCATGGTTGTCTTGACAAAGCTGGAAAAATTGCTCGTCGGTAAGGTTAATTGATTGGAAATCAAGGGTTAAGGAAGTCATGATTGTTTAGGAAAGGGAGTCGGGAGTCGGGAGTCGGGAGTAGGGAGTAGGGAGAAGAAACTTGACTGTAGATTATAAGTATAGATAATTATACTTGACGCTATAGAGTTGTTTTAGTGATTGACCTTGGCCTTTGGGCCACGCTTGGCCATAGGCCAAGCTGCGCGAACGCGAATGGTCACGCTACGCTCCGGAAGCGTTTCGGCAAAGCCGACGCTACGCGAACGCAAAGCGTGGCCTATGGCCTCAGCTTCCGCGCTTATGCGAACGCCTCATCACTACCCAGCCCAAATAAAAAAACATATAACCAAACAGTAAAATAAAGTCAGGAAATGCGATTGACCTTTGGTCACGCTACGCTCCGGAAGCGTTTCGGCAAAGCCGACGCTACGCGAACGCAAAGCGTGGCCTATGGCCTCAGCTTCCGCGCTTATGCGATCGCATTTCCCTACTCCCTACTCCCTACTCCCTACTCCCTACTCCCTACTCCCTACTCCCTACTCCTTACTCCCTACTCCCTACTCCCTACTCCCTACTCCCTACTCCCTACTCCCTTACAAAAAAAATAGCCGCAGAAATACTATCCACGGCCAGATGAACCGATACTTTTTAGCTACCAAAGTCTACCAAGATAAACTTTAGCCCGCCAATGCAAGATGCTTTCACATCCAGGGGGTATCTCCCAAAGCTCTCAGGAATATCCCACGAGCGCCATAAAAATGTCAACAAAGTTGGTTCCACCGGGATAGAGAGCGCAACTATTAAACCCTTGGTTTTCGGCTTTAATTTAAGTTACATAATAATCCCTGTCGGTGTTACCCTAATTTAAGTCTAACAAATAAGCAGTAAGATTTTTTGGTAGACTCTGCGACATTTTCTCTAGCTGTTTACTAACCTTATGTAATTCAGATTTCGCACCATTCCAGACATGCTCCCATGGGAGCAAACCCGATGGTTTTGCCAGGGGGCTTTGCCCCCCAGCAAGTTAATAGCTTAACCCAGAGTTAAGTATTTCGTCATCATCGTAATAAATTCTCCAGGAAGTCCCGTCGGCTGCAGAGGAGTCCACTCGACAATTTCCGCATAACCCACTACATGGAGAGTATGCATGGTGTTGATTATGGCCTTGCGAGACCCCTTCAAAATATGCTGAACCGGGTATTTTTTTGGAAAGGATTCTTGAGGATTATTACTAGGAGTTATATCCTCGGGATTAGTCTCTGGGTTTGGGCGAAATTCGGAATCCATAATGGTCACCTTTTGCTTGTTGTTAGTATATGATAATCATAACTATTATAATTGTAGTTGTCAAGGGTTTTTAGAAATTTTTTTTACAGCAAATTTCGCCCACCGCTAAGTTGAGTTAAAGTCCCCCAGAATTGGGGGATTTAGGGGGCAAATTCGTAAGCCCTAAAAATTAGAGACGCTCTATTGAACGTCTCGAAAAAGCTACTCTTTTCTCGCAGTTATCAGGTACGCTTTTCCACCTCAAAGTCCCCCTTATTAAGGG
>NZ_JAAHHX010000570.1:0-1651 GCF_010672065.1 Moorena sp. SIO4A1
TGACTTCGGTAGAGTCGATGCCTGGTATTACCCAGGGCACCTCTCCTTCAAATCTGGGCGTGCGACTTTCACCGCACCCAGCTCCTAGATATCCTGACCTTTCGGTCTGCTTCCGTGGATTAGTTGATGGCAGCTGTGATGAACTGCTAGCAAATTCTTTGGTTTCCAGTTATCGTGGTTTCCATCAATATGATGTAAGTGTACGACTTCTTGCCCTAGGAATTTGTGTCCACATTGTCCACAGGAATGGTTTTGCTTAGTTAAGGCTTTGGAGGTAGCATTATCATAGAGCTTGCTATTGCGTTTGCTCCAGTAGACTAGGTCACCATCGTAGGGTGACTTAGTCCCTTTAACATTGACATGTTTGTTCTGTGAATAAGGTACCGCCGGAAATGCTTTGTTCACTAACCTTACGGCTTCGTGTTTGTCGATTTTCTTTTCCTTTATGAATTTACGGCGTGCTGATTCATTTGCAAACCATAAACTATTTCGAGAGCCGTCCATCTTGCAATACCGGTGGTAATTTCTCCAACCCCGAACAATGGGGGCTAGTTTTCTTGCCTTAACTAAAGCACCATAATTCGAGTTGCTGACCACGGCTTTGATTTTATTTCGGGTTGTTTTATAGTTTTCCTCTGAGGGGAAACTTCTGAACTTTCCGTTTTTCTGGACTCGAAAATTCCAGCCCAGGAAGTCAAATCCGTCTGTCGTTTTAGTTAGCTTAGTCTTTCGAGCGCTGATTTCCATTCCACGTTCAGCGAGGAAGCTTTTGATTTTATCTAGAATTTCCTCTGCATTGTCTTCTGGCTTGAGAATTATTATCATGTCATCCGCGTAACGGATGCTATTGTGTATATCTTCTATTCCATTAAGTGCGATATTGGCAAGTAATGGGCTGACGACACCTCCTTGTGGGGTTCCTTGCTCAGGGAATTCAGGATTGACTCCTGCTTTTAGGCATTTGAAAATCCCGTATTTTAAACCTGATGGTGCAATTATCCCGTCCATGATGGATTTATGGGAAATGCGGTCAAAACATTTCTTAATATCTAGCTCAATTATTCTTTTGTTGATGCCGTTTTTATTTGAGCATAAATTATGGAATATCAGCTTCTGAGCGTCGTGAGCACTTCTTCCGGTTCTGAACCCGTAACTTCGGGCGTGGAACGTGGCTTCATGTGCTGGTTCTAACGCAAATTTGGCTAGACATTGCCATGCTCTATCGGCAATTGTAGGGACTTTGAGAGTTCGAGTTTTACCATTTTTCTTGGGTATTGGGATTTCCCTAAGTCGATTATGCTTCCAGGTAAAAGCATAATCGTTCAGTTCCTCAAGAAGCTCGAATCTTTTTCGGTAGGACAGGGATGCCTTTCCATCAACACCGGCTGTCCTTTTACCTTTATTGAGCTGTGTCACTTGACGGATGGCCAAAAGTTGGGCTGAACGGGATTTTAGAATCAGTTTTTGTAATGACCGAGCTTTGTTGAGGTCACCATCTTGAACTGCTTTAAACACTCGTCTCTGTAGGCGGAATAAATTTTGCCGGAGTTTTTTCCAGTTTTGTTCTTTCCAGAGTTCACTATGTTTTACCATGTGTCTAACTATGCTCTTCATTGATTTGTGTTTTTCTGGATACCCGTGACCAGTTTCC
>NZ_JAAHHX010000571.1:0-1651 GCF_010672065.1 Moorena sp. SIO4A1
AGATGAAACCTTAGAGTAGTGCAGCCTTACTACAAAACCTTTACCCTATGCTGCATAATTTACCAACTATAAAGGCTGCACTACTCTTACGGTAACTTCTAACCAAGTACTCAATGAGTTCAAACCCGAATCGAGTGAGCCTGTCTCTACAGGCAACAACAATCGTGAGCTGATCTCCGCGCATAATCCGTTCCAGTATGGCTCGAAGCCCCTTCCTTTTGTAGTTGAGTCCTGAACCGATGTCTTTGATGATTTCGGCTTGTGGAAACAGGGAGTGCATGTAGGCGATTTGGCGGGCGAGGTCGTCTCTTTGTTTGGTAGAACTGACTCGGCAGTAGCAAATTGTAGACTGACTAGACTCAGTGCTTGTTTGACACTTTCCGAAAGTGAGCAAGCTTTCAACATCGAACAGTCTTGTTCCTCCCGGCGTCTTTTCGCATTTGATCGTTCCATCGTCCGCGTATTTCCTTAGTGTATTTTTGGAGAGTCCCGTCAGTTCGACCGCCTTACGGAGTGGAATGAGTGCCATGTTTTTAATCTAACACACATTCTGGGAGATTGTGGGAGGTATAAGGATATTTTTGTGAACTGCTACAAGCCTTTTCCGGACTTACTATGGGAGAATGCTAGTTAGAAAAACTACCAAGATAGCTATACCCAGATTTTAGACTTCCCCATCCTAAACTAAAGGTCAATAGCGGGAGACCCCACACTTTTTTGGGAGTGCTAGGGAGCGAACACAAAAATAATGTCCAAAATTGCCTAACAATAGTTTTGGACATCCTAGGTAGGAAGGAATTTAACCTAATAGGTGTTAAGCAAGAGCCCCTATTACTAATTACCTCAATTCATCCCTTCCAACAAGGTCTGTACCTTACCATCCGGGTGTAGCAGCACGCGAATTTTTGGTATACCTTCCCCTTCTAAAGGGGACACAAAAGTTTCACCGATCAGAGGTATGGGGGCGTTATCTATATAGGTTTTGGCTGCTTGGCCAAGAGGAATGATACGTCGGATTGTACCATTATTATTTAACCACAAACTATAGTTCAAGGTTTTCTGTAGCCCTTCGGGAGGTTGCCAACGCTCCTGGAAATATCGTCTGGCTTCTGCTACCTGAGAAATCTTATCAAACAGGGTATTTTGAGATATCGGATTGGCAACAGTAGGCTTGGATGAGTTTAAAGAATCAGAAACAGGGCTACTCGGGACATTCAGTCCAGGCACAGCTTGATCGATAATTCTAGAGGTAGAAGGACCTCTAGAGAGAGTGGACACATTTTGTTGAGGAGCAGGGATGGCTTGAACCGCCACATTAGTAGTAGAAGACCTAGAAGAAGTAGAAGTAGAAGAAATCGAAGCAGTAGAAGTAGAAGAAATCGAAAACTCGGCCTCAGGGATTACCACTGTTTCTGTGGGGATCGATAGACTTTCTTTAGGGGAATCCTGAGTTTCCACCTCAGTAGGAGAGGGCGCTGGTTTAATAACTGGCAATTCTGACACAGTTTGTACTACAGCGATGGGACTGGGTGGAGTTGGTTTGGGTTGGGTATCTGCCGATTCAGTAGGTACATTAGTTTTACTAGCCTCAGAAACAGGTGCCTCACCGTTACTAGCCCCAGGAGCAGCAGCAGGACTAACAGCAGAACTA
>NZ_JAAHHX010000572.1:0-1643 GCF_010672065.1 Moorena sp. SIO4A1
CTTAACTCCAGATGAACGAGTTCCAGGTGGTTTGTCCGTAAAAGAGTTTGAGAAAGAAGATGACAGCGTAGTCCTTCCGCCTACTAACCCAGGGATGCAAATGTATATGGATTCTCCAGGGTTTTGTGTTGTTTCCAAAAACAATTCCCTCAAGATTTTAGTCCCTGCTGAAAGAGTTAATCACAACATCAAGTTTAAATTTGATGGCGTAACTGCCTACATGGAAGTTAATACTTCTGATTCAGAAAGACCGTTACTTGGTGTTTATCAAGTCTATAGTGTTCGTTCTGGTGACCTCAGCCTTCCTTACTCCATTAAGCAACGTTAAATGTAGCGGCTCGCAAATAATGAGTTTATAGCTTACTGTTTGCGAGCCGTTACATTTACCCGATTCCCAAGATCACAGGCAACAGTGCAAAATAAACCCGCTGCATTCCGTTCTCACTCAACTGCACCCCCACCTTCCCTTACAATAGGGCGATCGCCCCTAAAATCCCAAATTCTGCACCGCTCTCCGCTTCGCCTCCTCCCCGCGCCTGTCACGAAGGGCCAATAATTCTGCCCGAGAATGACTGCCATTGCTCGGTGCACGCCTCCGGGGAAGCTGCAAGATGCTCTGGGCATTCAAGCCGGAGGTGGCGATCCCCAAAGGGGGCATCCACCAAAGCACAGTGATGAGGGCGATCAGAGTCTGAGTAAATATTAGCTCGAAAGAAGCGGCAGGTAACGCACATCTTGGAAACCGGAATTTGTCCTCGTTCCTGAAGTGCTCGCACCATCTTAATCAAGCCACGGAAGAAGACATCAGTTTCCTCCTCTGAAAGCTGATCCACAGCAGTTAGCAAGAAGTCGGGCCAACTAGCTGCATTATCTGCTTGCTGCTGTCCTTTTGCTGTCAGGGTAATGGCGATCGCCCGTCTATCATCTGGCGCTTTACCTTTCTTAACTAAGCCCTTTTCCACAAGTACTGCCACTGCATCGCTTGCTGTTGCTGGTTTGACTGCCAGTCCATCAGCTATTTCCGATAGTCGCATGGGCGATAACGAGCGCGATCGCAGTAGAGCAAGAATTTGACCTTGGGTTGGTGTGAGCCCTTGTAAACCTGCATCTTGCCAAGCTTTACTTTTGAGAGCGAGACTGATTTTAGCAAGACCAGCGATTACTTTGTGGCCAACGGCATTCTTTGACGTATCGAACGGGTTAGTGATGATAATTTCTCCTTAATAATGCCCAGGGTAAACCCATCTTATTTTGAAATGGCTACTGGATATGAGATTCATACCATAAGTAGTTTTGCTGATTAATTTTTAAATCTTTGTTAGGTGCGCTCTTACCATTAAGAATTAAATTCGCCACTGGTCGCACCTCAGCCATGCAAAGGGCGAGTGGGTTAAACCCCCCTGAGGCCACTGCATCGCTTCTGAGTAAGGTTTCTATACTTTAGATGCGTTTGCCTTGTAATAATGCCTAGATTTTATTAAATGCTAAACAAGGAAACGAAAATAGTCAAGCCTAATCCCAGGGGGTCTTGTTCAACCCAATTTTCTGAGGAAATTTATTAATAATACTTTATACAAAATCTGGTTTTATCCGTTGACGATAGCGGAAAATACGTTAATATAGTTAGGATTCCCAAAAATATG
>NZ_JAAHHX010000573.1:0-1642 GCF_010672065.1 Moorena sp. SIO4A1
GTTAGTCAATTTTTCCCTCATGCTACCAACAATCAGGCCGAATATACTGGAGCCATTCTTGGCTTGGAGAAAGCCTTGGAAATCGGTGCTGGGCAGGTAGTCCTAAAAGGAGATTCTCAACTGGTTATCAATCAGCTTAAAGGTACCTGGAGAGTTAAAACACCCCACTTACGACCGTTATGGACAAAGGCTAAGTCACTGCTGAATCAGTTTGACTCTGTTCAATTGGAGTGGATTCCCCGAGCACAGAATTCAGAAGCCGATGCCGCTGCGAATCAGGCTATGGATCAACGCCAAGGGGTTAACGCTGTCAGAAAGAACCCAACTGGGTTGCCCAAGGCTAAACCTGCTGTACCAAAACTGGCTAACCAGTCCTCTGAGTTGCCCAAGGCTAAACCTTCTTTAGCAAAACTGGCTGAGCAGTTCTCTGAGTTGCCCAAGGTTCAACCTCTACCAAAACTGGCTAACCAGATCTATGAGCTGATTGCGATGGGAACAAAGGCTGGATTTAAAGATTTCTTAAACTTGAAAAGTGGTCGGGATGAGTTGACTAGCAAGCGATTCCCCACCCTAAAGGAAATGGTACCTAGTGCTGTTCAAAATGCGATCGCATCGGCTATGGCTGAAGCCGATGAATCTACCTTAGCCAAGGTATACCGCTGGTATCTCAGAGGATTACCCGCAGACTTAGCAATTAGAAAAGTCCAGGTCGATTTAGAAGTATCTGAAAAGATTATCCAGCGTCGTCAAAAAAAATAACCAAACCCTTTAATTATAACACATAATTATCGCTCTAGCAATCCTAGGTAATTTGTAATAAGTAAAAACTCTGATCAAGACCTGAGTACTTAGTAATTAGTACTAGATTTATACAAAATGCGACTGGTTCACCATTGGGATTGCGATCGCAACCATGGCTTTTGCCTGTGATATATATCATAGGCGGAAACAAAAAGATGAGTTATTATTGTGAGTACCAGATTCCCCTGGCCAGGTGTGGGGTTAAGCTCAAATCTAAAAAAATACTAAAGAGCTATTGTTTAGAGTTCCTGAGAGGATACATAACAGCTATCTAAAAGAGCTTCACTACAGTAGTAGAAGCTCAGAGCTAATCCAACAGGAGTTCAAAAAAGGGGTTACTAAGAAATGGTAACCCCAATTAGGGTATTTGACGAGCTGGTTCTTGCGTAGGTAAAACAAAATGTCTTTCACCTTGCCATCTTTGATCTTGCCACTCGTCAAGGATTTTTTATTTATTGCAATATCTAACTGGTTAAGTCATGGAAGCACATCGATTACATCAAGCAATAACATATCAAAATGTCATGGAAATCTTAGTGACTCAGGAAGTAGAGCGTCAAAAGTCTCGACTTTCTCCAAAGCTAGCTAAGTATATCAACCAGGTAGAAGTGGCTACCTACGCCCTCAATCGTTTACCACCGCTGTATGCTTCCAGTGAAGAGGGGAGGCGTCAGCAGCAGTTAAAGGGTAACAAAAAACTAAGGCAGCAGATTACCACTACTGTGCGTCAAGCCTTTGCTGCCGTGCAACGAGACCCGATCAGGGTTTGTACACCGATCAGACCAGAAGAAGAAACCGAATCTCTAGCCGCTAAACTGGCTCTGCAAGGAATCCGGGAATT
>NZ_JAAHHX010000574.1:0-1641 GCF_010672065.1 Moorena sp. SIO4A1
CTCAAACGCTCCTCGAATATAAGTAAATCAGACCTGGATTGCATCGGTATTATTCACCAGTGTGGCTCTCATTTGCTTACTTTAATCAATGATATTTTAGACCTATCGAAAATTGAAGCTCGGAAACTAAAGCTGCACAAAAGTGATATTCATTTTTATTCCTTCTTGATGGGCGTGGTTGAAATTTGTCGGATTCGTGCCCAGGAAAAAAGTATATCGTTTATTTACCATGCCGATCCTCAGCTTCCAGTGGCAATTTATGGGGATGAAAAACGCCTGCGGCAAGTTTTAATTAATTTACTGGGTAATGCGATTAAATTTACCGAGACTGGAAGTGTGACCTTTCAAGTAAGTTTAATCGGTTCATCCTTGAATGGTGACCGTTCCCACACAATCAGATTTAAAATTGAAGATACTGGTGTAGGGATGACTCCAGAACAGTTGAAAAAGATTTTTTTGCCGTTTGAGCAGGTAGGAGATACTAAAAAACAGTCAGAAGGCACTGGCTTGGGATTGGCAATTAGTATGAAAATTATCTC
This sequence comes from Moorena sp. SIO4A1, assembly GCF_010672065.1. Classification (NCBI taxonomy): domain Bacteria; kingdom Bacillati; phylum Cyanobacteriota; class Cyanophyceae; order Coleofasciculales; family Coleofasciculaceae; genus Moorena; species Moorena sp. SIO4A1. Next base: position 540 of record NZ_JAAHHX010000574.1, read on the forward strand.
CCTAATGGGGAGTGAAATAAAAGTGGAGAGTACCTTAGGTGAGGGAAGTCAGTTTTGGCTAGATTTGGAACTAGCAATTGCTACGGAATCCCTGGAGCAAGAAACAGTCGTAGACAGCAGCAATATTGTTGGCATTAAAGGTAAACCTCCAACCACCTTAATAGTGGATGATCATCTCAACAATCGCTCGTTACTCATTAACCTACTAGAGTCGATTGGATTTCGTTGCTTTAAAGCAAGTAATGGTAAAGAAGGTTATCAGCAAGCAACAGAAATTAAGCCCGATTTAATTTTGACAGACATTGTGATGCCAATTATGGATGGATTGGAAATGATCGGTGCTATTAGAAAATCACAACAACTGCCAAATGTAGTGATTATGGTTGTATCTACTAGTGCCTTTGAAACTGACATAGAAAACAGTATAAAGGCTGGAGCTGATGCATTATTATCTAAGCCAATTAACATGGATTATCTTTTTAATCAGTTACAAAAATATTTAAAAATTGATTGGTTTTATGAAGCCAATAATCATCTAGAAAGTATAAATACCGAAAATTTACCACTGGAGACAGATGAAATTTTACCTCCACCAGCTGAGGTAATTGAAAAGCTATTTGAATTGGCAAAAAGAGGCAATATCCATGGCATAGAGAAAACTGTGCTTGAACTGGAACAGAGAGATAAAAAATTTGGGCCTTTTGCCAATGAGTTAAGGCAATTAGCAACTAGCTTTCAGGTTAAGCAAATTCGGTAATTTATCAAATCGTTCAGGGGGTAAATCCATGACTATCAATAAAGTTGATCAAGCCACTATCTTGATCGTTGATGACAATCCCACGAATCTGAAAGTGTTGTCAGAAGCGATCGCCAATTCGGGATGGGAAATCTTGGTAGCAACTGATGGTGAAACGGCTATCGATCAGAGCGAATATGCAACACCAGATCTGATTTTGTTAGATGTCATGATGCCAGGAATGGATGGTTTTGAAACCTGCCGCCGACTGAAATCTAATCCGGCAACTAATGAAATCCCAGTGATTTTTATGACTGCTTTGAATGACACGGTTGATAAGATCAAAGGTTTGTCCCTGGGGGCTGT
>NZ_JAAHHX010000575.1:0-1639 GCF_010672065.1 Moorena sp. SIO4A1
CTATTATCAAGAAGCTTGGTTCATGTAGGGTGGGCAGTGCACCAGACAGATAATGAAGCTTGCAAAGCGCGTTGGTAGGCACTGCCCACCCTACGATTAGCGATGCAGCGCGGTCTTGGGGGTTTCCCTCATGAGCGACTGCATCAAGACAATGACAATGGTGCAAGATCTCAGAATATGACTACTTTATAGTAGATAATAGGTAATGGGTAATGGATAATGGGAAATCGGTAATAGTAAACCACTAACCAATTACCAATTACCAAATAACTATCTGTAGCCTTATTGTGCCTCAGTTTTATTAGTAGGATTTTTTACCTTGGCGCTTCTGTACTGACGTTAATCCCATAACTCCGAAGGCAAACAGCGTACCCAGGAGAGTTCCTGGTTCTGGTGTCGATACACTGTTTGATGGTAGGTTCGGTGTGTGTGTGAGTCCCCTGACAACCATGACATTATCGTTATAGTCTTGGTCTCCTCCGCCCCAAATGTCTTCAAATCCTAGCATTACAAACTTTTCCCCTCCAAATTCAAGTTCATAACCCAAGAGATGGTTGAATCCGTCGGGGTTTTGTTGGGTATCGAAACCAAAGAAGTTGCGACCACCATTGTGTCCATTGGACTTTATGAAGAATTCAATAAAGGTGTTACCGGCAAAATTCCCCAGATTTACACCTTGACCAAGTGCCAAAGAACCATCTTCCTCAGGAAGAATGCTCAAGGGAGAGGAAACATCATTAAACACCATTTCTTTAGTGTTACCACCATCCACAGAATAGAATAGTTGATTTCTGTAAGTTGCTCCTTCGTTGATAAAAAATAATTCCACATCGTTGGCACCACTTTCCCAGCGCAGATTATTTAAATCGACTTCAGGTAAATCATCTTGATTTATCATTAACCTTTCATAATTTACAAAATCGTTAAAGAATTGCCACTGATCATAGGTTAGTTTTGGTTCGTCATTCCCTGAATTGCTATACTGTTGATTGTATTCTTGCTCAGATACATCAGATCCATTTGTGGTTGCAGATGCTTGATTGGCAGAACACAAAACTCCTAAAACAGTACCGGTCGCCATTAATGCAGAAAGCAGTTTATATTTCATTGAGTGACTTACCTGATTCACACTTATTGGTTCTAGAGATTAGGGAGTAGAGAGCAGTTTTGTCTGTGAATTCCCTGTTATTTATAAGTCTCTCTGTCCGATGTATGCGATCGCGTTTATAAAGCTTTGATGTCAGGTTTAACTTTTGTATAAATTCTTGATCAAATAGTGTGAGGTGAGTGAAATATACCAAAGGGAACAGGGAACAGGGAACAGGGAACAGGGAGTAGGGAGTATGGAACAGGGAACAAAAATTATCACAATTCATTTAAGATTGGTATAGCTTTCTCAAAACTCCTGAGGTAATAATTGAGCTATCAGTTATCAGTTATCAATATATTAGCCATCAGCCATCAGCCATCAGCCATCAGCCATCAGCCATCAGCCATCAGCCATCAGCCATCAGCCATCAGCCATCAGCCATCAGCCATCAGCCATCAGCCATCAGCCACCAGCCATCAGCCATCAGCCATCAGCCACCAGCCATCAGCCATCAGCCATCACCCACCAACCATCAACCATCACCCAACA
>NZ_JAAHHX010000576.1:0-1639 GCF_010672065.1 Moorena sp. SIO4A1
TCTAGGAGGTTTTTTTGAGCGGTTTTTGGGTTGAAATTGAAGTCGCTTGAGTTTCCATTCTGCTGGAGAGAACACCACTTGGCTTGAAGCATCCGGATTAAGTCGAGCGAGATTACGTCAACCACATTAGTCGCCAAGCAACAATATTATAAGTAGCCAATGCTTTGAGTAAACGCTCTCGGGTTTGAAGTTGAAGTTTTTCGCGCGCGTCAGCCACTTTTTAGCGGTTTTGTGAAAGCGTTCGATCAGCCATCGATAGCTATACCACCGTACACATTGCCAAGCTTTTTGGAAGTCGTCAATGGGTAGAGTGGTCAGCAACAACCAACGAATGGGTTGACTACCATCAGCCGGTTTCTCAGTCTCTTCTACCAGTAGTACGTTAATTTCCACTGGTTCAAGATTGTGAGGTTTGGGGTGATTTTGAGGCACTTCCAGTGTGACTTTCATCCCTCGAATTTGCAACGTTGCTTGACGAGCTGGACGTTTGGGATTACGCTCTAAGTTGATGGTCATTGTACCTAAAGTTGGCCTTTGTTCAATCATCGGTAACAGATATCCCATCTCCTCTTTCACCCTGCGGTTATATTCTCCTCGAATCAGTAATTCGCTATTGCCACAGCGCTGTTGGGCGAACAACTCAAAGATATCAGCTTCGCGATCAGCAACATGTATGAGCTTGGCTTTTTCGACTAGTCCAACGGATGCTCCAATAACGGTCTGTAACCATCGATAGCTTTCTTTTTCTTGAATCGGTTTTTTCTTGCGTTCTTTTTTCTTTCCACTCCTATGCTTTCTTGTCCAACTCTGCTGATGTAGCAGCCCCTTTTGGTTCCCCTTGAACACTTACCGCGCTTACAACTATGAACTTTGATTCGGAGTTGAATGGTCTGATTGATATATCCCAAACCCTTCGTTGCTTCATGTGTCGTATACTCCCTCTCTGTCGTATCTTGTATTGCCAGCACCACTCCTGCTTCTACACATCTCCTCACTACGCCTTCCCTGTGTGAAGCCAATATTTGTGTTTTTGTCACTTTCTCATTTGACCAAAATCTATAAATACTTTGGCTGTTGCTCGCATTACCACTCGCTTGTGGTACTGTTTCTCCTGGATGCTCGCGCTATGAGCAAAAGTGTCTTTCTCAATCTCTTGGCATGGCGTATGTCCTGAAAAATTTAGGATTTATTTCCTGGCTGATCCAATCCTTCATTTGTTATTCTTCATCTCCTGATTGACTTTTTCCTCTGATACTCTCACAACCTTACCCTCCCTGTCCACTCCCGCGAGGGTGCTCCTTCTTAAGTGCGCTCAGGGCAAGCTGCTGCCGTAGGCAATCGCATTTCTGGTTTTGCGATCGCATTTCTGGTTTTGCGATCGCATTTCTGGTTTTGCGATCGCAGTCTTGGGAGACCCCTGTTAGTCTAATAATGGCTCTCACCACTCCTCTCCCAATCCTTACCTCAATTCTAGTCTCTATCACTGTTTCGACTACTTTTGCCTAATGGATAGCAATTTTGGGGGGAACTTGAGTTAAAGTCCTCCGCCCCCCTAGCCCCCCAATTTTGGGGGGAACTTGAGTTAAAGTCCCCCAGAATTGGGGGATTTAGGGGGCTTGCAGCTAAAGGTAGTGAGGTC
>NZ_JAAHHX010000577.1:0-1638 GCF_010672065.1 Moorena sp. SIO4A1
GGTTAGTCGGCTATGCATAAAAGGGTTAAAACTTTTTGATTAAGGCTCCACTATCCTTACGGTAACTTCAACACCTTAAGAAGGATGGGGTATTCTTTCCCCCTCAAACTCCCCCTATTGATAAAAAACCAGCCCTGGTTACTCGGGCTTTTCTATAATCATACCAAATCCCCTGTTATAAGCGTTATCCCTGACGACTAGACGTCGCGACCTGACGGGGTGACAAACAGCCTTAAAAGCTTTACAGGGTGACCGGGTGTGGGGTGAGGGCGAACGGGGAAGATCAGGAGCTGGCTACGTTGCGACGAGACGGTTAAATCAGGTTTCGGAGCGATTGTTATCGCACCGGCTCACTCCAAATTCGCTGTCTTGATGCAGTCGCTCATGGGGGAAACCCCCTTTGGCGGCGCTGCATCGCTTCTATTTTCCCCACCCCCCACACCCCACACCCCACACCCCATACCCTGTCTAGTTTTTAGCATTGTTGTCACCCCCTCAGCGTCGCGACTATAGGAGCCAAATCCACCTGCGTGGGATAAATTAAAAAAGGGTTATCCCGGATTTGGGATGAACTATTTCACAACACTTATAATACGAGGGTAGTGGTTATCATATTAATGAGGTACATTCAATTTTACCATGGATCACTCCCTACTCCCTACTCCCTACTCCCTAATCCCTAATCCCTACTCCCTACTCCCCAAAATGCACCTCACCTATTTGATAAATGCTAGATATCTAATTTATAATCTGATTAAAACAAGGCGCTTGTTTAAGAAGCATATTGGTAGCACAATCCCCCCTAAGGTCAGATTAAGAAATTTTCTGTAATACTAACATCATTCAAAACTAACTTAATGCTAAAATGTTCTCCCGGTTCACCACTTACTTGCAACTTAATATTTTCCGTCTCTCTGGCTTGGGTTTGAATCACCGCAATTCCCTCGTGATCCAGCACCATAATCTGTAGATTCTTGGGAAGACGGTCTGCACCACCAGGAGGAAAGAGTTCAATGAATATATTCATTTTGGGTGAATCCGTTGGATGTAGCTCCACAAATAAAGCCACCTTCTCGGCACCCCAGGCAATTTCCGAACCGAGTAGCTTACCTCGTTTTACTCCCACGGTAGTATGCAATCCTTTACTAGGTTGATCAAAGGGGAAACTTCTGAAATCAAGCATTGGCTCCGGTGCTGGCGGTAAGATAGTTTCCACTGTCTTCCAATCTGCCTCAAAACTATTCTCTAACCACTGCCTTAATCGCACTACTGGTGTCTGGTTTTGTGGTTGCTGTTGTTGGGTAGGGTGTGTTTGCATAGTGTTGGACGGTGAAGCATCGGTACACAAGACCTTGGGTTTGAAAGCATGACTATGGCTCCACTGCTTTGCCCCTGCCTGGGATAGGGGAGATTGCCGATACTCTCTAATGTGTGGCGGTAACTCTTTCAGGGTTCGCAATTGGTTGAGGGGTAATTCTTCTGTTAGCACTGTATCAGCAAATCCTACCAGACTTGCCTCCTCCAATGCTTGATCAAGCTCCACCGCCACATAACCAATTCGTTCCTGCCAGACTGCTGCTGGAACTTTGACACACTTAGCCTCAGGTAAAACAAGTCTACACTCCAACTTACCATGAT
>NZ_JAAHHX010000578.1:0-1637 GCF_010672065.1 Moorena sp. SIO4A1
CCCACTTAGGGTTTGCCATATCTCCAGGACTTAAGGCTAGCAAATACAGCTCTTGGATTCCGTTTTACCATCTTTAAGGAATAAAACCCACATTCCGCAGGTTAGCTTGGATATAGAATATTTTTTACGACACTATGGGAAACTGAGCGATCGCAAGTTCAGCCATTCTCAAAAATCCTAACCAATTGAGAATAAAGCTGGGCTGAATGCTCTCCATACTCAAATCAATGAAACCTTTGCAGGATATAGCTTTGGCTTGTAAGCAAAGAGAAAATTATTCAAATTGAGGACGAACCTGCGGAATGTGGGATAAAAAAAAGTAAATATTTTTTATTAACAAATGAATCCGATTTAAATCCAGAACAAAAATACAAACCTAAGATAGTTCAGTACTGATAATCTAAGTTCAAGACAACAGTTTGTGAGCGTCATCTAGCCATTGACTTGCATAACCACCAAACCTAGCACTTAACTTTTCGAGTTCAGGCTGGTATGTTTTAGCTAAATAAATTCTGAGTTCTTTAGAGAGCTTGTCTTTATAATCTTGGGCATAGGATGCTTCTGGTTTGGTACTAATTTGCTGAAGATAATTGACATCTGTGTCTAGATTCAAAAAATTACATACTCGACGTATAAAATCTTGAGGTTGTTTTTTAAGCTCATCAAAAAAACAAATTAAAAATTGTTCTTCTGGATAATAAAAATGCCAGGTGTCAAGAGTCTTTAAATAGTTGCTTCTTTCTCTAATTGCTTTGCTATCAAAACGATGTATAAAATCTAGGTTAGATAAAGAATCAAAATCCTTGTTTAAAGAAGCAAAATTCATTCGAGTATTTGACCAAGCTCTATCAATAGGATTACGTAGGATAAAAATAATTTTTGCTTTTGGCATGATTTGGTAAATATACCCTACAGAATCCTTATTCAATATTGAATAATCTGGTGTAATTTCTCCAGTTATCTTCTCTGACATGGAGCTAAAAACTGAACTATATAATCGGTCATTACTAAAGTTATAATAATCGTTTAAGCAACTAATTGCTCCTAGTAAATTTCCGCTAAATAGTTGATTTTGTACTTGCTGTTTAAATATAGTATTACGCCATTCTCTGAGAAATTTTGCTTGAAAAAACTCAAATGAATTATGACGCAATACTCTTGTGATTAGATTGTGATTTAAAATTTTTTCTCTAGCACCAAAGTACTGAAGCTCTTTAAAATTAGGTAAACCAATATCAGGATGCTTTTTTAAGTTATGGTGTAGCCAGGTAGTCCCAGCTTTTTTTGCTCCTATACAGAGAAAGTCAGGAAATCTTTGTTTTTTTTTTCATAAACAATTAATTGATATTTTTGAATTTAGTTAAAAGTGAATTAATTCCAAATAACAAAACTATAAAACTCATACAAAAAGCTCATGACGATCAAAATATTTTTTTGCTACCCATTGATTACCATAAGAGTATTTTTTGTAAATTATTTGATTTAATTGATTATATTTATCGCTATTACTGCCGTTATCAAAACTAATCTTATTAAGCCCATTTTTTATTCGCTTGAATGCAAAATCAGGAATTATTAATTTTAAATAATTGAGTCTGCGAAGTGTCTCAAAACTCCCTTTATCAGGAGATCGATTG
>NZ_JAAHHX010000579.1:0-1636 GCF_010672065.1 Moorena sp. SIO4A1
CTCGATAGTGAACCTAATCAGGCAGATAGCACTTTGACGAAGTTTACCGAGAGCCTGAAGTCAATACCTGTCTTTGTTCCTGTAGCTAAACAGCAAAAGAACTTGGAGAATTTCTCGAAAGGAGCACTCCTACAAAATTTCGGTGTGGGAGAAACCGTCATTCGTGAAGGGGATCCTGGTCATGCTTTGTACATTATTATTGCTGGGAAAGCTGTACTCACCCTCAAAGATAGTTATGGTGAACAACAGGAGGTGATGACTCTGTCAAGTGGTGAGTTTTTTGGGGAAATGGCACTGTTTAGCGGCAAACCAAGCTCCGTATCCGTATCCGTTGTGGAAGATTTGCAAACTATTGCGCTTTATTCAGCTCTGGTTAATCAGATGATAGAAAGTACACCAAGTCTTGCCCGTGAAATCGGTCAAATTATCGAAGCACGACGGAAAGCGATAGATGAGGTGAAACAAGTCAATCTTGCATCCAGTCTTGCATCTAGTAATGGTGCGGAGTTATCAAGTCAAGGTTAAGTTGACTATCAATCCCTCATGATGCGATTGGCCTTGGCCTTTGGGCCACGCTACGGGAATGGCCACGCTACGCGATTCACCGTAGGTCACGCGGGGCGCGTTCCCATAAGGAATTGCGCAAAAATAACTTACCCTATTTAGGCGTTGATTGAGGCAGGATAGAATAGTTCCATTCTCCATGAAAAAATTCTCGCACAATCTGCACCTCATTAAAGTCTTTATCACTAACTTTTATACCAGTTTTATAGTCATTTTTGTCCAATTCAGCTTGGATACTAAGTCCGGTATTAGTCGTAGTATTACTAATTAACTTTACGACAACTTCTTGGCTTGTTAAAGGTTTACCTCTCCAGTTTTTTGTTATGTGACAAAACCTTCGATGCTCAATTTTATTCCATTTGCTTGTCCCGGGAGGCAAATGGGATACTTTGATGGTCAATCCGATTTCCGTCGCTAATTTTTGTAACTCACTTTTCCATAATCTAATTCGATAGCCATTACTGCCACCAGAGTCAGCTGTTATCAGTATTTCTTTAGCTGCTGGATAAACTTTTTTTCCCATATTTTTCCACCATTGACGAATGCTTGCTACGGCGAACTCAGCTGTATCATGACTTATTCCTACGTTGACCCATCCCGAGTTATCAGTTAGATCATAAACTCCAGAAGGAATTACTTTTCCTTGTTCTGGATCAGGAAAATCATGAATTTTAACTTGAAGTGGCTCTTTTTTTCGATGCCATTCTTGTCCTACGTTGCGATAATTTCCAATCAATTCTTTTTTTTTTGTATCTACTGAAATTACTGGCTGATTACGCTCTTGAAAATCTTTTAATTTCTCATTAATGTATTGAAATTGAGCATCTCTATCTTGATGAGATGAACCTTCCGACGTTTTTCTATTACTCTGTCAACTATACCCTAATTGCTTCAACAATTTTGCCACCGTTCTTGGACTAATTTGATGTCCGATTTCTTTTAGAGCTTTGGCTAATTTTGCGGTACTTTTCGATGTCCAGAGTAACGGAGAACTTGGATCTCCACGAGTCGCTGGTGCAATTAATTTTTCTAGATCTTGAATTAATGTGTGGTCATTTTGCGATAAACTTTT
>NZ_JAAHHX010000058.1:0-42005 GCF_010672065.1 Moorena sp. SIO4A1
AGAAGTCAGAAGTCAGAAGTCAGAAGTCAGAAGTCAGAAGTCAGAAGTCAGAAGTCAGAAGTCAGAAGTCAGAAGTCAGAAGTCAGAAGTCAGAAGTCAGAAGTCAGAAGTCAGAAGTCAGAAGTCAAACTCTTGCGCTTACTTAGGTTTGAGACTTTTGTCATGTCCGCGCCTGCCCTGGCGACTGCTATATCAACCCGTTCGACACCAGTCTCGGTACCCTTGATTCCGTGACCATAGAATTTAACGGGCTAATGTCAGGGGACCCACGGAGCGAAAGCCTAGACGCAAAGCCAGCAACTCTGACTTGGAATCTGGAAGGCTTATTCACATTGGTCGGACCAAATAATACAACCCTGTTCACACAGACAGCAACAGTAGGAGATTCAGCCCAAGTCGCTGCCTATGATGGCACATTAGATTTTCAGGGTGAGTCTGCAGTTTCATTTATCGGACTAACCGTTAATGTATTCGGTGATAAGACCTTCACAAATGGTTCCGTGTTTAATGCATTCCTGGGCACTGAACCCGTAGACTTTTTGTTCTCTGCGAAAACCATATCAATTATTAACGGAACCGCTAATATACTCAATGCGATCGCAACAAAAGCCCAAGGGGATGTTCAGGTTACTTACAACTACACACCATCAGAGCCAGAGTCAGTACCAGAACCCGCGACTCCCCTTGGCTTAGGTTTAGTCCCAGGACTAAAACTGTTGTGGCAACGAAAGGCTGAAGATTGTTAATTGTTAATAGCCAATTTTAAAGTGGTTTAAGTGATATCTTTGAAAGCCACTTAGTCTAAGGCTGTTTCGGTGTCCTTAGGGGTGACCAAAAATACATCGATATAACTTTTATACCCGATCTCATTCTTGAATACTTGATGGTTTTGGATTTGAAATCTTTTCCTGAGCTCATTCTGTAATTGCTCAGTGCTATCTGGGTTTCTGTTATTATTATGTACCAGCCACAGGCGTGATGGAAATGGTGACAAACTTTGTTCCCACTCCTCTAAATCTAAAACCTGAATAGGTGCTGAACCCTGATAGTAATGATTTAAGGCAAGACGCGGGCGAGGATAACCGATGTGTAAAGCAATGACATCTTCCGGTTGCTCATTAATCGTAATCATTTGTGACACACTGCGCCAATCGTGACGGTACACCTTGGTATAGTAATGCTCCAACCCACCACCAACTGCCACGAAATACATCAGAGCGATCGCAATCCCTAATTTCCGTGCTCGATGCCAAATTTTGCTAAACCCTACTGCCAGCAAAATCAGCAGGTATGGAGCAATGAATAGCAGATAGCGTGGTAGCCAAACCGGACTAAAGATCCAAGACATTATAAACAGCACAGCTGTCGGTAAAAATCCCCAAGCAGCAAGCCAAAAAATGTGGGGTTTAAGCTGCCTATTAAATAGAGAAAAGCCCAGCAAACCAGCCAACATTATGGTATATAACTTGTAGAAATGTTCACTTACAGAGGACTGTAAAGACTTCAAGGGCCAATAGGCTGTAAATATCGTTAGTCGGGACAACACATTAACTAGGGTTGGTTTCGGGTTGTTAGCTGTCCAACCGTCAAAGAATGCAGATGAAGCAGTAGCGACCTGGAAAATCCATGGTAAGGACACAATACCAACAACTAGGAGTACTGCACCAACCCCTAACAAAACACGGTATCGCTTACGAAATTTCCACACCAGTAATAGACAATCTGGCAGTAGCAGCAAACAATTGAGTGGTGTAGTCAAAGTCGCTAAAAGCCGTGCAATCAGCCAGCAACTGATTGACACAGTGGTCATACGTTCGAGCCCATGAGTCAGAGCCAGTGTGCCTACTAGACCAAGGAAAGTACTTAAGCTGTACATCCGCACTTCTTGGGCATGGTTGATGAACACAGGCGATAGGGTTACTAAGAGGGCTGCAATCAGTCCAACTCGCTGTCCCACTAAACGACGACCAAGGCAATAGGTCAAGAAAACACTACCTAATCCAAACGGAATCGACAATCCCCGCAACCAGACATCACTCTCACCGAAAAACATCCAAAGCCGTAGAAGTATGAAATAGAGTGGGCGTGTCAGACGAAGCTTCTCTGGTATCGCTTTAGCGTCATGAATACTATAGAGTTCATCGATCCAAAGGCTCTCTGTACCAAGTTGATAAAAATACAACGTAACAGCTAATAGCAGAATCAAGGTAATGGGAATCCACTCCTGTAGCCAATTTGCTCTAGCTAGTGGTGGAGAAAAAGATTGTGTTTTTGATTTCATATTCATATCATTTTTTCCTTTGTTATTTGTATTGATATTCAGAATTATTTGAATTTAAAAAATTTTCGATTGCATACTCATATATTTCAAGATCAGGCTGACATATCCTTTGGATTTTTTCTAAATTTTTTTCAGTGATGACAGAAGATTGGTGCTTTTTTGATTTAGGATTACGATTTAAATTCCTAATCCTTAATTTTCTGCCAAAGCGCTCTTCAAACTGTTTCAAAAATTTTTCTGGGTACTCTAGGAATCCGATCAGAGCAAATTTATGCAAATTTTCTTTAGCTTGATTAACAGCTTGCTCTGGGCTGTAGTCTCCTATCTCATGGTTACCTCCTAAAAACGTTACATATTTATGTCCTTGTGCTTGACCAAACTCTGAGTCTAAATACTCTTCGATTTCCATATCTATTTTACAATGTTCATGGCTTTTATAACGATTATATAAATATTCGGAAATCCATCGTTTTACTGGATCTCGTAAAATAGTAATAAAGGCATAGTTTTCTTGAAAATGACGATGAGCTACTGAACTAAATACCAAGTGACCAGTAATGTAATTAACATTTTCCCGACACATAAAATAGACAAGTAAATTCTCTCGAAGCTTTAACACAACCGGGTCATCTACCCTACTCGATGATAAGTCTCGATCAATCAGTTTCTGAGCAGCCTTCAAAGATGCAGCGGCATCCAGATGACATAAATTACGATCTCTGATATCCCAAGTAGCATAACAAGATTTAAGGGCTTTGCTAATTGACGACCCTCCACATTTAGGAATATGAATAAAAACAATATTTTCCTTCAAGCTTCCCTGAAACAAATTGCTAGTTCTGGCACTAACTTCCAGAAAGATACTATTGAACAAGTCATTCATTTTTTGTCTCCTATGTCATTAGAGTATTTATCAATTGGTTTAGAAAGTTATAGGTTTTAGGGAGCAGGAATCCCCCCTAACCCCCCTTAGTAAGGGGGGAAGGGAGCAGGGAGCAGGAACCCACCCCTAACCCCTCCCAGGAGGGGAAGTGAGGGAAGTGGGAAAAAAGTTTGTGTACCTCATAAGTATGGTAAATGCTATATAATACTGAATAAACGCGGACTTGATATTAATCAGACGACGCTGACCTTTTACCAAAGACGTATCGAATGATCCAAACCGCAAAAATTGGCATCGCTACTAATTGGGTGATCAGAACAGCTACAGCTACCCAAAAAATTCCTCCTTGCATGACTAGGAGTAAGGAAGTAGTAAACACAACAGTGAAAATCACGTTCCAGCCTAGATCAATGTGAGCTTTATCCAGCGCTTGAAGTAGCCGAGATGTGGAACGAGACAAGGCAATTGGCAAGGCTGAAAAGCAAATCAAGATTAAAACAGGAATTGCCGTTACCCATTTTTCACCAAACACAATTGGCACATAAAATGGAGCCAAACTAGTTTGTATAACAACCAGTGGTAATACAATTGCTCCAATCATCTTGAAACTCCCAAAGTATCGCTTTTTCAGCTCCTTTAAATCCTCACGAACTTGACAAAAATGAGGATACCAGGCGGAACCTAAGGCATTAATAACACTCTGACTAATCCCTAATCCAGCATTGAATGCAAAAAAGTAAATCCCCAATACTTCCATACCGAGAAATCGACCCACTAGTAAATAATCGATGTTGAGTCTTAGCTTATTTAACAACTCAACTCCCAGCAGTTTGCTGCCAAAACTTGTAATGTTTTGCCATTGCTTCAAACTGACAGATTTAGGGGGTCGCCAAGGATGATTGGAATAGGTAATTACAATCCATACTGGATAGGATAAAACCATCGACCATACTACAGCCCAAACCCCCATATCCAACAGCGCTAAACCAACGATAATGATATTGCTGACTATTGCCTGTGCAGCATAACACCAAGCCCTAACGTTTAGTCGGTTTTCTCGTTCAATCAAAGCAGACTGAACCATGAAAACTGGAAACATTAAGTAAATTAGGGAAAGGGCACAGATGGGTAAAATCAGTTGGTTGTTGTCATAAAACCAAGCAATCGGATAGGAAGCAATACACTGAAGAATAGCTAGGGAAACACATAAAATCCAATTCAGCCAGTAGGCGGTATTACAGATAATCTCTAACTCTTGCTCATCAGCCTGAATCAGCTTAGCTCCAATCCCCGCTCTCAGGCTGAGAGTGTTAGCAAATTGAAAAGTAGTAACAATGACTGATACCATTCCATAATCATAGGGAGTGAAGACACGAGCTAGAGTAACCGTTGTCGCTAAACGGAAGATGCGCTGCACTAGTTCAGCACTTCCTAGCCAGCTAATGTTACGAATGAATTGGTCAGATGATAGCTGCTTGAGCTTTTTGATTAGCATTAGGATACAGGTACATTAGCAAAGGGAGGAGCTAAAGGCGCTCTAGGTCTACCGCCTCCACCTACGCGGTTTGGACTATTGTTAGTAACAATATGTAAAGATTGAAAGAGTTCCATAAAATCTTTGTAAAAGGGATTATTATGGTGAGCTTTAGCAAATAACCGATAACCATAAGCTGATTTAAACTCTTGTTTCACCCCTTTTTCCACAGCTAAAGCATAAGCATCTCTACCTGTTCCATCCACTACATAACCGCCATAATCTTGTAAAGCATGAAAAAGTTTTTTACCGGCTGGTGTAGTTATACCAAGACTTTCTTCTGTTACCTTAGGAGGAATTGCTAACAGAGATCCCATTACCAGTTGAGAATCCTTACCTTTATATTTAGATGGAGCTCTACGATCTGCTCTATCCGCAGGCCAGCGGTATCCAGGTGTAGGGCTTTGGGGATTGTAATTGAGGTATTTTCCCCAAAGTTCTATTTTTAAAACATGGCGAATTGGCTCGCTACCAGTCAACTCTCCCTTGCGTATCGTTCCACCTATAGAGGACAATCCAGAACCAAGATGACCTCCAGCAATACCTTGACTGTATAAATCTAAGTCTTTTTTTGGCCAGTGATAGCCATATACAGGACCACCTTTAACACAGCGAGCCATAGGTTCTAGTTGGATTATGGTGTGACCATCAGGCTGAAGCAAAGCAGCAGCATTATTGGGAGTAGAATACTTAGTGGGAGTGTTAATCGCATCCGGAACAATTAAATCATCAGGAATAGGAATAGATAAATTTTCATAGCTTGTCTGACCGCTACATCGCTTTGTCCAACTGCCAGGATTATACAAGGGTTGCAGTGGACTACCTGCGGGGATAATAAATAACAGATCAACATCTACAGAAGAACGGGCTGATCGAGGTAGATTAGCCGGTTTATACTTAGCATGACTACCAATCGGCATGTTCCAGATTGAGTCCTGAGAAAAGGGCCAGAGCCAGGGGTCACGAGTGGTAGGAGTGCTGCTCTTAGCATACATCAAATTGTTGGGTGGTAGATAATTAGCCAAACCAATGCTTATAGCTATTGTTACCAGCAGCAGTAATCCTAATAAATACCGTTTGAATTTCCAAGATTTGAAGATCATATAAGGCTTAGTAAAATGCCGTTTTATATCAAATCTATTAGCATCGGTATTGCCTAACACAAGAGTGTTCGTTAAAAAGCAAAACCTTGTGGAGCTCAAGACTTTTGATAAATGACAAATGACAAATGACAAATCACAATAAATGAAGGAAACAAGCGAACTTGATATCATGCAACATTTGATAGTCGCTGACGCACACTGTAAGCCAGCTCTAGCACTTTGCCATAGCCCTCAGGTCCGAACCACTGCATCAATGCGATCGCTATACTGAGACGGATGTACTCTCGGGAGAAGCGTAGCTGAGGGTAATGCATGAGAGCTTGACGACGAAAATGATTAGCCATTTTGTAATCTTGATCACTACTTTGAATACATTTCCACGCTAGGCAGAGGTTAATATTGCCATAGCTTCGATTTCTTAAATGTAAGCTTTCAAAGGGAGCAGATTGAAAAGCTTTTTCAATGATTGTACGGAAGTCTTCTAGCCTTTTTACATACTTTTTGGACTTATTATTTTGATGCTGGCGATAGCGAACTAAGGGTTCTTTTACCACAGCAAAAGGATAACGTGAAGCAATCCGAAGCCACATGTCCCAATCTTCAGCCGCGCGAAGAGTTTGATCAAATACCCCTAGGCTCTCAAAGCAGTGGCGACGAACCATTGCTACACTGCCACATTCAACTATATTGTGTTCAACCAGCTTCTCCCAAACATTACCCTCGGCGTGATGTTCAAACACTCTACCTGTAGGTTTACCGGTTTCATTGATATAGGCAACCCAGGTGTATACCAGACCGACATCTGGATTTTCTTCCAGAACAGACAGTTGTTTTTCTAGCTTAGTGGGCTCCCAAAGATCATCAGCATCAATGAATGCTATATAATCCCCCCTAGCATTAGCAATTCCCTTGTTTCGTGCTGCAGAAGCCAAGCCTTGATTGGCTTGGGAAATTAGTTTAACTCGCGGGTCAGCTATCTGAGAAATCCATTGCTCAGTATTATCTGTACTGCCATCATTAACAACTATTACTTCAAAATCATCATAGGTTTGATTGAAAACACTATCGATAGTTTTGGGAAGATAAGTCATGGCATTGTAGGTGGGAATAACTACAGAAACCTTTGGCATATCTATAAACTCCTAAGTTTTCTAGTTAGATCACTAAATAGTTAAAAAACTAAAGTTAAAACACGAAAGTTAAAACACTAAAATTAAAACACTAAAATTACTAACCCTCAGTTGCCAACTCTAGTTGAGAACCGAGTTGGTTTTAAAGTACTAGTAACAACAGTACTATCAGAAGGTGGACGCCTCTGCCAGTTCCAACCTGCAATTGCCAACAAGGTATACCAGTAGAAAAAGAAATTGGTATGACTCCAGATGTTCTCGGTAATCATCCCTACAGGTATAGCCATAAGAGTTGCCAACAGGATAAAACACAAATCCCGCTGTCCACTTCCAGCAGGTGCATACCGAAGTAACTGAACAAGACGCACAAACTGAGCAAAGAGAAAAGCTAAAAAAGTCCCTAGACCCAGTAACCCACCTTCTACCAGACTCCGGACATAATCATTGTGGGGAAGAAGACCATTGGTACTAATGTGATCACTCAAACCCAGACCATAACCCAAGATTGGGACATGCTGCCATTGCGTCAGTAAGTAAGTCCACTGATCGAGCCGCCAATTAAAACTGTTGTGGTCTACCTTCGAGAGCAGAATCGCACGCCAGATATCAATGTCAGGATTGAGTAGCGGTGTGTTAGCAATTGATCCGAGGCGTTCTTGTCCAAACTCTGAACTTGCAAATAGTCCTATAACTAGGGCGAAAAATAGCAACCCACCGATTAGGTTAACTAGACTTAATCTAGGGGCAATCAAAACCAACACAAAAGTCGCCAACATCATCAAGCCAAATAGGGCTTTGGTACTCACAAAGAAAAAGGCGAGTAAACCTAGCAACAGAAGCCAGAGCAAACGCTGCTTTGAATGACTTAACTTCCAATAGGTCAGACCGATAAATAGCAATATAAAGGTAACGAAGGTATTGGGGTGACCCAGAGTCCCTCTGATTCGAGATGTTCCTCCAGAGATTGTGGCAGAGTGATTTGTAATTGGTGAAAGTATCGAAGGTAACACTGAAGGAATGATCATCTGGATCAAGGCTAATGTAAGTGGTAAAACAAGAGCCAAGAACAGCATATGGATAATTTTTTCAGGAGGAATTCGGTTTTTAAGCTGCATGATCAACAGGTAGACCATCAGCCATGAAAATAGGCGCACCCACTCCCGGATACTCACTGAAATATACGAACTATCAAGTCCTAATCCTCCCAAAGCAAGCAGGATAACCCACAAACCCTGTAACCCTACCCAACCAGCAAATAACCACCAAAATTTATCAGTTTGAACCCTCCGACCTGTTAATAACATTACTGTCACGTAGAGTAATGTTAGAGCATCAAGCCCGATGGCAAATAGTGCTGGTAACTGTTGCTTTGAGAAAATATCAAGAGAGCTACGCAGGATTAACATACCCAGTACAATTTGCTCAAAGCTGGCAAAGCAGTAGACCAGCACTGCTACCATACCTGCGCCCAGGGCTAAAACCAGTAAAAGGGGATTAATGCCAGCCAGTAACCCTGTAACTATACCAACCCCTACACCGGCTGACCCTACCAAAACGGTAGGGTTAGGGAAACGACTCGGACCGTTATTGCTCCACATCATCTGAACCCCGCGATAAAACAGACTTCCCAGGCGCTACAGACTTGTTGAGGGAACCATTGAGATCGCTCAAACGCTTCAGGGATTTGGATAAAGACTGGTAACTCTGATCGGAATAGGAGTAAAATCTTTCAGTCTGAGCCGTCATCCCATTGATCACCACCCCTAGTATGGGCAAGCCATTATCTTTCAATTCTTTCAATTCTTCTCCTGCTTGAAGTAGGATGTCCTTTGGTGTGAAGTTGGGACGGGTAATCATGACTAATCCCTCACTATACCGACTCAAGGTATGAACATCGGCACAGCTACTAATGGGTGGAGTATCGATGATGACCAGATCATAATGAGTTGCTGCTTTGGCTAACAGATGTTTCATCGAAGCTGACTCTAGCACCCTAGAGGGGTTAGTAAACAGCCCACCAGAGGTCAAAATTGAGAGGTTTTCAATACTTGTGGGTTGCACTGTCTCAAACAGATTGATATCTCTGTCAATTACATCCGTCAGACCAGGCAATGGGGTTACCCCCAAGATCCGATGCTGCTTGGGCTTACGTAGGTCTGCATCAATAATTAATGTCTGCCGAGATAACATAGCTGACACAGCTGCTAAATGGGAAGCCACGATTGACTTACCTTCACCAGAAACCGTACTGCTGACCACAATCAGCTTCAACTTCTGTTGAGTCCGAAACTCTAGCTTCTTGAGGAGTAGGCGGTAAGGTTCAACTAAACTGAGATCATCCAAAAATTGTTCGGGATGCTTAAGACTCAGAGCAGATAACGGTATTTCCGGTAAGACTCCCAGTCTGGGAAGTTTCAGCAGTACCTCTGCATCAGAAACATCGTACAACTTGTTATCTATCACCTCCAGCAGTAGAATAATACCGATGGCTAGGGTAATTCCAGCAGCGGTAGCAAGTACTAGCACCACTTTCTTATTGGGTTCACTGGGTAAGGAGGGGACTTGAGCTTCAGCAATAATACGGATATTGCTAACGAGTTGAGCTTCAGCAATCCGTGCTTCCTCTAGTTTGTTTTGTAGAAATTTCAACGATTCAGTTGCTTCTTCTCGTTGGCGAACTAATGCCGTAAGACGTTGCTGTTTAATGGGTAGTTGCTCAAGATGATTCTGAAGTATAGCTCGCTCACGCTGTAAAACTTTTAGCTTCTCTGCCAGTGCTAATTGTTCAGTGTTAGAAATAATATATCTGGAGGTAAGCTCCTGACTCAACTGATCAGATGCTACATCGCTAGGGCTTATGGTCTGAGGGTTGGGGGCAATAGTAGCAATTTTATCATTGTAGAGTGAACGGATAGCATCTCGCTCTTCCAGCAACGATAGTACTGTGGGATGATTCTCGTTAAAACGTGAACGAACCGTAGCTAACTCGGAATCCAAATCTGCTAGCTTATCCCGTAATTTATCTAGTTGTTCATCTTGACCAACCCTTCCACCTACGTAGGCATTATTAATAGTATTAAAGCCTGTTAGTTGCTCGATTGCCTTCAGCCGGGCATTGATCTCTTCAAGTTGGGCATACAGAAGACGTTCCTGGTCTTCTACCTTAGCAAGACTCTCCACCAAGCTTTCGGTTTGTTCATTAAAGGAGACTAAACCACTACTTTTTCTATACTTGCTCTCCGCCACTTCTGCTGCTTCAGTCAATGCCCGTTGCTGAGGAAGCTCCTTCTCCAAAAACTCCCGTACTGCTCTAGCTTCTTGGCGAATTGCTTCAGTACTTTCGTAAACCATTGCGTTGGCAACAGCATTAAGCAACACAGTAGCTAATTCCGGGTTTTGATTCTGATAGCTGATTTCAAGAATGTTAGTAGCAGGAATATTTTTGACTGTTAAATCCTTCTTAAGTTCTTTAGGAGTTATTTTTGTCACTAAATTACTGACGTATTGTGAAAATACTTGGTCAATTGCTTGCTGCAGAATCCGTTGGGACTTAACCAGTTCTGCTTGATTAGCAATTGGGTTAGCCCCACCCGGTCCCCGGTTAGGCAATTGGCTAAGGTCACGACCTAAGGGAGAAACACTTACCTGTTTATTGTCAAGCATTAGCCTTGCTTTCACCTCATACACTGGTGAAGTATAGACTAGATAGGCGATCGAGGCACCAATTACGGAAGCAAAGGTAGCCAGAGCTGGCCAAAACCGACGCTTCAAGACTGATACTAAAGATGAAAGGCTGGTCTCCATTACACGTTTTTTAAGTCATTTGCTAATTGCTAATTGCTAATTGCAGCAATTTTAAAGTTTAAATTTGCCTTTTACCTTAATAGTTCACTTTTCTAGGGGGACCTTATTGAGTTCCTGTGGCTTGCTAGACAACAACAGGTCAAGTTGGAAGTTGACTTGTTCTAAGATTTGTTTACGTAAGGTTTTTTCCAAATTCTCTGCATCAGTCTGTTCCCGAGAATTCGTTTCTTCGTACAGAAGAGTAGTGAGTTCTTGTAGACAAGCTTGTAGACGCTGCCGTTTTTCAGGTGTCATAGTCATTGCTTTAGGCTTGAGTGTTGACTGGAATTCCTTACCTAGACTCACCTTTAGTTCAGTGGTAGGCTGCTGAATTGAGTCGTTTGTTTGCTGTGTGATCACAACAGGTGAGTCGGTAACTTTGGCATACAGGGCTAAGTGATCAGCAGTGATTTTTTCCCAGTTGTAGTTAGCTTGCACATATCGTTGTGCCTTCTTAGCCATTTTTGCCAACTCCAGAGGTTGCTGTATGCCTTGGGCTAGACAACGAACGCAGGAGTTAGGGTTTCCAGTCTCGAACAGCAGACCTCGCTCTTGACCAACAAGTTGCCGATGTGGCGGAATGTCACTTGCCACCACTGGGATTCCTTCCCGCATCGCTTCTAGCATCACTAGGGGCATTCCTTCTAAATCAGAAGGCAAAACGAAAATCCCTGCTCCTCGCATGATCTCTGATAAGCGAGATCCTTGGAGTTCACCCGTGAAGAGTATATCGTTATTTCCAGCTGCCATATTGACCAGCTTCGAGGTAAACTCAGGCATTTCACTGATACCACCAGCTAGAACAAGTTTCCATCCTCTAGGCTTGAGGGATTGAAACGCCTCTATCAGTAAATCGGGTCGTTTTTCCGGTACCAGTCTGCCTAGGAATAGAATATAACGTCCCTGTTGTAGTGAGAGGGATTTAAGATAGGGAAATTTCGGGTCTGACTCAGCATATATCCCTGGGGCGTTGGGGATGTCAATTGTATCAATGCCGTAGGTTTTCCAAAAATAAGACTTGAGATTGTTTGATACTACAACCAGTTCATGGGCATAGTTCACTGCCACCTTTTCTCCCAAGTGGATGATACTACTAGAAAGTCGGCCCCACTTAGCTCGTTGCCAGTCCAATCCATGACAGGTAACCACAATCCCTGTAGAAGAGGTAATTCTGGGAATCCAGCTAAACAGGGCTGGACCGACAGCATGGAAATGCACAATGTCATAGCGTTTGATAATTGAAGCGATCGCAGCGAAAGCAGAACTGGTCAACGCATCTAGCCCTCTGAATGATAAGGAGGGTAGGCAAATCACTTGCACACCTTTGTATTTATAAGAGGAAAACCAGGGGGTTTGGGTATAACTCGGTCGAGCGAACAGATCTACCGAGTGACCTTGTGCAACCATTTTGGGATAAACTTCCTGACAGCAGCGCTCAATTCCACCCTGTTTAGCCGGTAAACCTTTTGCTCCAATTACGGCAATTTTCATGATTTGCGATTCTCTTTTAGAAACGGTAGATGTAATCAGACATTGGATAGTAGACCTCTTGCAAAAGTCCCAAACTAGTCTCCACAATCCGTATTGCCTATTGCCTGATCGGAAGTACCCTACTTATGCAAGAAGTCTAATTTAAATGCATTCTGCGGTAGTAGTAGATGACACAGAGCGCTGTTTCCAACGATGCAACATGTCTTTGTAGACATCGCTGACGACTGTGTGGGCTGCATAGGGCTGGGCATTCCTGACACAGGACACAGCCGGATAATCCTCGGCATGTTGCAATACATGACCCAGAGCATTTGCGATCGCATTTGGTGTTCTTTCGTAGGCCACCATCCCACTGTCAGCACGGAGCAGTCTAGGGGTTTCACCACAGTTGGTAGTTACTACAGGTGTTCCACTCGAGAGTGCTTCCAGGACAACCATAGGAAGACCCTCGTAGGCACTGCTCAGTACAAAGGCGCTGCTGATCCGGTGCAACTGGGCTAGTTTTTCAAAGGACACGGACCCGAGCATGGTGACTCGCTCACAGAGCGCCAAACGAGCAATTTCAGAACGGACTTCACCAGCTAATTCTCCATCCCCTGCTATGAGCAGATGAAGACTCGGGTCGTTGAGCGCTGCGTACGCTCGCACCAGTAAAATCGGATCTTTCTGGGGATGAAGGCGACCTGCGAACAAAACAAAACGTGTCTGTTCTGGTAAACCTAGCTGCTGGGCAAGGAGTTTCCTTTGCTTCTCCTGTTCCCTCGCTTCTAACGGATAAAAAATCTCAGTATCAACTGTGTTTTTCAGAAAAGTGACACGCTCAGCTACAGCGGGGTAACGTTCCTGGTAGAATTTTGCTGATTCCGTATTACAAGAATAAATCTGGTCAAATTGCTTAATCAGGAAGCGCTCCAGTGCAAAATACCCTGCCGGAAAATACTGCCATAGCATGGCCTTCTTACTAGTGCCAGCAGCAATCTGCTGCTGAATATCATTGTGAATGAAAAGGGTCTTATCTCCATACCAGTTGAGAGCTGCTAGAGTTGGTTCAAGGCGATGGAAGTGGATAAAATCAGATGCCAAGCAACGACCTAACAAAGCTGCTGTATACTTGACAGTAGTCGGTATAAAGCCCCTAACATTATCATTGAGCATATTAAATAGGGGCATGAATTGGATTGACCGACCAGCATACTCAGTCTTTTGCCATACCCCTGTCGATGATTTGGGTTCTCCTGTTCCTACCAACCGCACCTCAAACTCACTCGGAGCATATTTAATGAAGGAGCGGATCACTGTCTGAATGCCACCGATGCTGCTATTCCATGGATTGAACTGGTAGAAAATCGTCAAAATGGGCTTACGCATGAATTCAAGTTGAGACTTTAACTAATTGCCTGAGGCAACAAAATCAGAGTGATTTGCGCCAACCACTGGTTTGAGGGGGTTCAACTTTTCCTGAAACCAGATGGATTGCCAAGTTGGCAGGATTTTCTAGCCTCGAGAGTATATTATTCACAATTCTGTTCTTTTTCACACAAAATTACTATGAAGTTTCTGTCAAGTATCTGTATATTTTTTGTGAATTTATTGTGGACAATAGTATTGCGGTAAGCATTCCTTAGGAAAGGAATGCTTACCTCTTTTATTCAAAAACTGTTCGCGTAGCGTGGCCAATGGCTGATAGCTGATTGCTTACGTATTGGGATACTTCAGAGGGGCATACAGCAGGTTGGAATTTCTTGGAGTACAGTAGCTATAGCGGTTTTTTCAGCAAATGCAACAGGCAACAGAACAGAAACAACAGATGACAGGGGAGACGCCTGTTCTACGGAGCGCTGATAGCTGATTGTTCTTCTGGCTCAACATCTCAATTCAATACAACTCGGGATTACCCTAAATCCAGGAACGGAACCACATCCGCAGGTGATACCCTGACTCAGACAAGGGTAGACCTAAGTAAATTGGTAACCAGAATATAAAAGCTACTACAACTACCAAGATGACGGTGACACCAGCACTACGATACTGGTTTTGCTCACTGTGTAGCCAGCGGTCAACTAGCCAAGCCAGTGCTAATCCAGAAAACACTGAAGCTCCCATATAATGATAAAGAAACGTGCAGCGAGTCACTTTCGTCCACGGCAATAGGTTAGCGGCGTAGTTTACGATCAAATAGAGGGTAATCCAGGTATAGGAAGTTGGTATGGATTTCCAGCCCACCCCTTCTAAGATCCGTTGGGTTAACAGCAGCAGCAGCAACAAAATTGCTGTAGTCGAGAGCCACCATAGGAAAGGATTGCCCATGGCATGGACATCATAGATTACATTGCTCGCACCAGCCGATAAGGGGGAGTCAGTGGCAACAGCTTCAGGGGTGTGACTAGCAGTCTGATAAAAGTAAGCAACCGGACGCCACATCAACAGCCAACTATACCACCTGGAACAGTAAGGATGGACGTCAGTGCCACTGCCCACATTTTGATGGAAGGTTAAAATTTTGACTTGAGACTCCCAGAATCCAGGGCTAGGATTCATCAGTAAGTGAGGAATCCAAAGGAAGCTGTAGGTGACAACTGGTAAAATCACCAAGTTTAGCACGATGTGCCCGACATTCAGTTCCGTCAGGTTCTGTAATGGATGGCGTCCCGATGCTATAGGGCGAGTACGGGTTTTCTGGCCAAAATAAGTTCTAAATAATTGCCATACCCAAGCGACAGCCCATACTATATAAATGCCTAACAAAAACCACAAGCCATTCCACTTAATCGCTGCGGAAGCACCAAAAAACACACCAGATAGGATTAGCATCAGCCAGCGTTTTGCACTGTGATGATTCAGAGCTAGCAGAAAAAACAACTGACCCAGTAATCCCAAGATCACTAAATATATATTGTTCAGGGCATAGCGGGATTCTACCAGGAATAAACCATCAGTAGCTGCGAACAGAGCAGCAATCAAAGCATAGCTGCGACGTCGATTGAGTTGATAAGCCACAGCCGCCACTACGATCGGAATCAAAGAACCCGTCAGGGCATTCAGCCATCGGTAACTCCAGGTAGACCGTAAGGAACCAGTCAGGTCGTTAACCGTATCCTGCCCAAAGGGGAGGTGAGAGCCAATCCAGATGCCAATGGCAATGATGTACTGACTTAGGGGAGGATGGGGATTGAAAAAGGAAGTACCGGTTAAGTAGTTATTGGCAAATATAGCGTAGTAAACTTCGTCGAATACCAGGCGATTAAATCGACCCAGTCCCCAAAATCGCAGGGCGAGTGACAGTAAAACAATGGCAGTTATGCCAATGCTAAACCAGGGGATAGACGAATCAGACGGCTTTTTTGGCAAAATCATCACCATCGAGGCTTGGGTTATCGGTGAATGGCACACTCAATCTGGAGTAGAGGAGACCTTGATCAGAAATTCTTTTCTGGGGGAAGAGCGGGAAGAGAGATAAGAGTGGAAAGACAACACTGCCCCTTTATCCCCCCTTGTCTACCTTCCCTAATTCAGAAAGTATAAAATATGCCAATTAAATGCACACTAGCTTAATAACCTGTAAGCTGATCACCTGCAACCTGTAACTTATACCTGCTCAGCATCTGTAGCTCGAATAAATGAAATTGGTATAACTTATCCCTATTATCCCTATTATCCCTATTATCCCTATTATCCCTATTATTCCTATTATCCCTATTATAATTTTTACCCTTTTTATGATTTTGACACGCTTATCCTCCCTTCGTCTCTCCCTCTTGCCTATACAATTGTGATAAAAATTGTGATATAACTAGAAAAAATATCAGACAAGTATTCCTGATTTTCCTCTAACTGGATTGAAAAACTAATAATAGGCCTCACCACTGACCTGGCGTTATTATTATCAAATAACTTCACAATTTACACACAAAATATCCCGAATTTATAACTGTTGGTAAAGATTATTAATGGATAAACCTTTTATCATAAAAACGGTTATTTATGCCAGTTTTTGAGTTAAAATTTATCTGGTTTATATGGACAAAGAGAAAAATATATTTTTCTCTTTGAGGAGAGTTATTACTGGGTGTGCTGCCACTCTAAACCCTCAATAGCAGTAAATATAATTTTCTCTATTAACGAGAAAATTATGCCTCTGCTAATGACTTAAAATTAAATGATTAAAACAATCACAACCCACAGAGTTAGCACATACTAAACACTTATGAGCGGACGACTTATTAATCAAAAAAATGGCATAAACAGTAATCAAAGAAATGACACAGAGATTAATCAAATAAATGGCACAGAGCACGATGACGACCTCCGAGGTAGCGATGAACAAGTTGTACGAGATGAGATCTACGGCCAAGGGGGTGCTGACAGTCTATTCGGAGGTCCCGGAGGTGACTATATCAACCCTGGTATTGATAATTATGCTGATGTGATCTGGTATAAGAACTTTTCCGAGAGGACGGACATCATCGAAAACTTCGATCCCAACGATGAAGATATTGTGGTTCTAACCTCTGGTTTCTTTTGGGATCTTGTTCACAACCAAGGTTTGAATTCAGATGCAAATCTTGGAGATTGGTTGAAAATTGAGTTGGAAATTGATCAGTTTGGTTCACATGCTCTTATTAAAGTAGATCGAGATGGTCTTCAAGGCAACACCCCCTTCAGAACATTAGCTACCCTGAAAAATGTTGATACAAACGATCTAACTATAGATATAGTTGATGGCGATTTTATCATCGGATGATTAACCACAGGTGATTTAGGATTGTCAAGATCAGCTTCGAGGTTACGTGTGGAACCAATCAGCAATCCGGTCAGTCTTTAACCCAAGACTGTCAGATGGGTTTCCAGCGTCTACTCGGAAAAAATATCCAGTTTGGAACTGGGAAGCATCTACCCATGACTAATCTCTAGTTCTCAACAAAGATAATAAATATGTTTCACCTTAAAAACCACAAGTGCTTCTCTTTGAGAACAGGTATTGTCAGCCTGATCGGTGTGGCCAGTCTATTTGATACTAATCCTGCCTCAGCCATCATCATCACTAATGGTAGTTTTGAAAACAATTTTACGGGCTGGGAAACATTGGGTAGTGCTTCTGTGCGCACCGCAGGTTTTGGTAGTAAACCTACTGACGGCAGTTTCTATGCCCAGCTAGATACATTCCTTCCCCAGGAACAAGAGAACTTCATGGAGCTAGCCGATTTTCTAGAGCTGGACATTACAGCGCTGGATCAGATCGGCAATGGAAAGGGGGAGGTGTTTGAAGGATCAGCAATCAGAACTAGCTTTACAGCAGAAGCAGGAGATGTTATTAATTTTGATTACAACTTCCTCACAGATGATTTCGGTTCTGAGTATTTTAATGACTTCGCTTTTGTGGGAATTTCCGGTCAGGTGAATGGTTTGGCTGATACGTTCTCAGTATTAGCTGATTCCAAGACACCGTTTGTGAATGAAACTGGTTTTAGCACCTACTCTCAGACAATTGTTGGCTCTGGAACCTACACCCTGACCATAGGTGTGACAGATGTGGGAGATGGTGCCTTTGATTCAGGAGTACTAATCGATAATGTCAATGTAGTCAGACTCGAAGCACCTGATCCCCCCCCAGTTCCACAACCAGATCCTCCCTCAGTTCCACAACCAGATCCTCCCTCAATTCCACAACCAGATCCTCCCTCAATTCCACAACCAGATCCTCCCTCAATTCCACAACCAGATCCTCCTACCTCAGTTCCAGAACCAACCTCTGTATTGGGGTTACTAGCCCTTGGGGCAATAGGTGTGAGAAGTAAGTTGAACAAACACAAAAAAAAGTTTGAGGGAACTAGTAAAACACAGAGCTAGCTAATGGGGAAACCCGCGAACAATGGACTACAGACAACGGACCAATGAACTAGAGCGACAAGGAGCGAGTTTTGGTTGCTCAGTAATTCTAATCATGACAGAACGCCAGGTCAGATTTATATTCTGCAATAGTTTCGCTTCACGCCTATCCCAACGGCATGACAATCTCTTAACTTAGACTAATTACCAAAGACCGTCATACAAAGTTACACATGCTCTATAATCAGAGTTATGTTATTAGGAAATAATACTTATTATGCTAATCAGTGACCAACGTAAAATCAATCTCCGCAACTTGTAATAGCCTTGTAATAGCTCCGTGCTCTAGGGCTTGTGCTCCTCGTGTTATTATTAATGGTCCAATGAGCAGAACTTTCTCGCTTTACCAAATCTTTTGAAAACTTAATATATAGTGATACCAAGTGGCGAGTAGTCAGCTATCAGCTATTAGCCGTCAGCCCAGAAGCTTAGATCTGACCCTCAACCAATAACCAAAAGCTGCTTGGGGCTTGGCACAATCAATGGCCTTACTGAACTAAGCAATGATATCAAGTAGTGTGGTATCAGTAGTCAGTTACCCAGTAACCATTACCAATTAGCTATTACCAATACCCTATTTTCGTGAATGTGGAAAAACTGTACTGTTGAAGCTTGAAAATTAGGAATTATAATATACTGTGGGTAAGATCTCCATCCTATCCACCTAGCGCTACCACATAGCACAACATTTCTTATGGGGACAACTACAGTTTTACGAATAGGCGATCGCGTTATTAGTGCAGAAGAAATTGTTCCCCTGCTAGCTGGTTACCAATTGCTGCCACCGTTAATCCGTGAGATTATCATTGACGAGGCAGTGGCTACCGCAAGCTGCACACCAGAGGAGAAGGCTCAAGCCTATCAGCAGTTCTTGGAAAAAAATCAGCTCATTGACGAGACGGCTAAACAGGCTTGGCTAAAGCAGCGTGGTATGAATCCAGCTCAATTAGAAGCCCTAGCGGTACGAAGTATTCTGATTGAGAAATACAAACAACAAACCTGGAGTCACAAACTGGAATCTTATTTTCTGGAACGGAAGGGACAATTAGACCGGGTGATTTATTCCCTGATTCGGACTAAAGACCCAGGGGTAGCCCAAGAAATATATTTCCGGATTCAAGAAGGAGAAGAGTCTTTTGCTGACCTAGCCAGGGAATATTCCCAAGGACCAGAAGCTCAGACTGGCGGATTAATCGGTCCGGTGGAACTGAGCGTACCTCACCCCGCTTTAGCCCAAATGCTTCGCCTGAGCCAACCCGGACAACTGTTCCCACCGACACGCTTGGGAGAATGGCTGTTAATCGTGCGTTTGGAGAAGTTTATGCCAGCGCAGTTAGATGATTCGATGCGCCAGCGACTGCTGAATGAATGTTTCAGTACCTGGCTAAGTGAGCAACTGAATCAGCAATTAGCAGCGCTAGATTAACAACTTTACTCTCTTATGAAACAAAACTTAAGAAACTAAAGAGAGGGCTTTGATTCCGGATTTGGGGGAAGATAGGCGGGATTTGGCTAATAGTTTGATCATCTCGCGCCAGATGGAGAAGATTCCAGAAAACCCGTCTAGCTTGCACATATGGTAATCCTGAAACTGTGCCGTGGCTAAATGATCAGTAGTCTATGGCGATCTGGTAAATTTTTGTTGTTTAAGGCTAGTCTCAATAGATTTTCCCTGTTTCCATCATAGCATAGCGAACTAGTTACATTTCTTAATGAAAGAAGCGCTAAGCAAGTCCTAGGGTGCTCTACAGAGTCTTTACATAAAAGACAGACCTAGTATGCCTAGCATATCCTAATAAATACCCCATGAGAAGCTGTTATTAAATTTAAGCTAACTAATCTCAAATTTAAGCTAACTAATCTCAAATTTAAGCTAACTAATCTCAAATCCTAAGAGGCTCAATGACCTATACAACAACAATTCAAGAGTTTCTAGCTGGTATTTCGCCGTTCAATCAATTGTCAAGGACAGCACGGCAAAAACTGTCCACTAGTTGCCAACTGTTGCGCTACCGCATGGGCCAGACAATTGTGGTCAGGGATAAAATGCCAGGCCAAGTCTCGATTCTATTCCAAGGTAAAGCCCGTCTGATTGGCTATGACCAACGCCGTCAAACCCCCACAACCCTCAAATTACTACAACCAGGAGCGATTATTGGCTGGGTAAGTTTGGTCAGGGGAGTACCGTGTGAAACTGCGATCGCATCGGTGGAAGCCGTTTGTGTCACCATCAATGCGGCTGACTTCTTAGGGCTGCTAGATACAGAAAAATCTTTCTCAGATGCCTTCAAAGCCCGTTGTGGTCTAGTGGAAATCTTTGATCTTTTGGGAACAGAGTTGGGGCGTCGGGCTGAGGCAGAGACTGACCTCAAAGCACTTGCCATGTATGCCTGGTCAGACGCTTTAGTTTATAACCTACCTCGGGGCAAGCAAATGTCGAGCCAACTCGACCCCAATCGAGTATGGTTTGTGAGTGGGGGAGCAGCCGCCAATTTACCAGTAGGGTCTTGTCTGAGTTCAGAAGCATTGTCTAGCTTACAGGTCAATGGTCATGGCGCAACGCGCTTGGTGGGAATTCCAGAAGCTATTTTCTCTGAGCAAACCGCCACTGACTCGGAAACCCTGGCTGAGCCTACCGATACAATTCCCAGTATACAAGACGATATTCCCCAGGCTCCAGACCGACCGGATCAGGCTCCCGAGACGATTTACCCTGAGCAAACAACTCCTACAAAATTCCCCTTTATACGGGGTAAAGGAGCGGTGCAGGAATCCTTGGCTTGTTTCCAAATGCTGAGTAAGTACTTTAAAATGCCTTTCCGCAAAGATAGTATACGGAAGGTGCTAAAAAACCAGCATGCTCGCACCGGTCAAATCTCCCTTCAGCACTGTGGTGCAGTGGCAGAACTGATGGGATTAACTGCCCAACTCGCAACAATACCAGCTCACGCTATCAAACGTTTACCGACCCCAGCGATGCTGTTGTGGCACGATAGCTTAGCTATTCTCTATGAAGCCAGTGAACGGCAAATAGTGCTGGCGGTGCCACAGCTGGGAATTCAAAAGCTTAAACCCAAGGATTTTGAAGAAAACTGGGGAGAAGGCGGGCAGGTACTTCTGTTAAAACCTACCAAAGACACCCCTACCCAGCGGTTTGGTCTGAGTTGGTTTTGGCCTTCTATCGTTCGTTACCGCAAGGTATTGACGGAAGTTTTAATTGCTTCTTTCTTTGTCCAACTGTTGGGTCTAGCCTATCCCTTGATTATCCGGGTACTGATTGACAAAGTGATCTCCCAAAACAGTACCGATACCTTGCAAGTACTGGGAATTTTACTGTTGGTGGTGTCGGTTTTTGAGGGGGTTTTAATCACCCTCCGTACCTACCTGTTTGTAGATACGACCAACCGTATCGATATGGCTCTCGGTTCCGAGATTATCGACCACCTGTTGCGCTTACCCTTAAACTATTTCGAGAAACGACCCGTTGGGGAGTTGTCCACTCGCATCAATGAGCTAGAAAATATCCGCCAGTTTTTGACCGGGACAGCCCTAACCGTGGTGTTAGATTCAGTCTTTTCTGTAATCTACATCGTGGTCATGTTCATGTTTAGTTGGGTGCTGACCCTGGTGACTTTGTCAGTGATTCCTTTGTTCATGCTCCTGACCCTGATCGTTTCCCCAATTGTCCGGCAACAGCTACGCACTAAAGCAGAACGGAATGCTCAAACCCAATCCTATCTAGTGGAGGTGTTATCTGGCATTTCCACCGTTAAAGCCCAGAATATTGAATTGCGATCGCGTTGGAAATGGCAAGAGAAATATGGGCGCTATGTTAGTGAAGGCTTCAAGAATGTGCTAACCTCTACCGCTGCTAGTTCTATGAGCACCTTCTTGAACAAACTCTCTGGTTTACTTGTGCTGTGGGTAGGGGTCTATCTAGTACTAAATGGAGAATTAAGCTTAGGGGGCTTGATTGCTTTTCGGATTATTGGGGGCTACGTTACCAGTCCCTTGCTGCGTTTAGCCCAACTTTGGCAAAACTTCCAGTCTACAGCCCTATCCCTCGAACGCCTTAGTGACATTGTCGATACACCCCAAGAAGTGACTGAAGCAGACCAGGGTAATATCCCCTTGCCCTCTGTCAGGGGAGACATTCGCTATGAAAATCTCTCCTTTCGCTTTGCCAAGAGTGGACCAATGCAACTCAATAACATTAATGTGGAGATTCCAGCCGGTTCATTTGTAGGGATTGTGGGTCAAAGTGGTTCCGGTAAGAGTACCATGACCAAACTTTTGGCTAGACTCTATGCTCCAGAGTCCGGTCGCATCATTGTGGATGGTTACGATATCTCGAAAGTCGAACTCTATTCCCTGCGGCGTCAGATTGGGATTGTGCCTCAGGAAACCCTCTTGTTTGAGGGAAGCGTTCAAGAGAATATTGCTCTGACCAATCCTGATGCAGACAGTGATGAAATTATTCAGGCAGCAAAGATAGCAGTGGCCCACGATTTTATCATGGAATTGCCTTTGGGTTACAATAGCAGCGTTGGCGAAAGGGGTTCAGGTCTTTCCGGGGGACAACGACAGCGTATTGCGATCGCCAGAACGATTTTGCAATCACCCCAGTTAATGATATTAGATGAAGCCACCAGCGCCCTCGATTATGACACCGAGCGGCAAGTGTGTTTAAATCTAGCGGAAGCTTTTCAACAAAGCACGGTATTGTTCATTACCCACCGCCTAGGAACCATTCGCAACGCTGATATCATTTTGATGATGGATCGGGGTTCAATAGTAGAGCAAGGTACTCATGATGAACTGATGGCTCAGAAAGGTCGTTACTATTGCCTCTACATGCAACAAGATGCTCAAATGTAGCTATGAAGGGTGAAGCATGAAGCAATATTGGGTGAAGGATTAAGTATGAAGAATTATGAAGTGTGTATTGTCTTGGCAGTTGCTATTTGGTTTAACCCTTGGTGTCGGATAGACTAGGCTCAAGGATAAAAAAATACTAGTGGTCGGGGAGTTGGTTGTACAGAGGCTATCAATTGAAAGAAAGAAGTTTTGGCTAACTCCCCCTAAAGTAAGTGATAAAAATGAGCAATGAGTGAGGTGATTATTAGTTACTAAATATTTAATTAGTCAACCAGATAATTAGTACATTATTCGTTATTTAGATTTTATCCTTCGTTCTTTATCTTTTATCCTTCATACTTCATTCTTTAGACTTCATTCTTTAGACTTCATTCTTCATACTTCATACTTCATACTTCATACTTTCCCAAGTATTAACGAATAGCAGGAGCTAATAACGATGAGCCAATATAATGGCAATGGTAATGGCAATGGTAATGGCAATGGTAATGGCAATCGTTCCAAACCAAATCCAAAAATCAACATAGGTGCTGTCGGTACTATTAGCAAAACCACAGTTCCTCAAGACACCCGAGATAGACATCGTGCTTCTAATAGTCACATCGAATTCGACCAGCCAGTTATTCTAGAACAATCCTCCCATTGGTCTCATGCCATTCTCTGGGCACTGTTGAGTCTAACAACTTTTGGTATGGTGTGGGCTTACTTTGCCAAAATTGACTATGCCGTTCCCGCCCGGGGCAAGCTAGAGCCACAAGGTGCGGTTAAAGAAGTCCAAGCTCCTGTGGGTGGAGTGGTAACAAAAATTCATATTAAGGAAGGACAGCGGGTTAAAGAAGGGGATTTGCTCCTTTCCTTTGAGCCCAAAGCTACTCAGGCTCAACTCACGTCTCTCAATAAACGCCGGGCTACCTTAATCAGAGAAAACCAGTTTTATCAAGCTGCAATTAGTAATCCTAATTATCCACCTGTACCACCACCAGGTATGGATATACAACTGTCCTCACAACTGCCTTCTCTGATCGCTAGTCGAAACACGCTACTGTCAGAAATTGGACTTTATCGCGCTCAACTTAGTGGAGGTTCTTCTAGGGCTAATCTTAACCCTGAACAACGAATTCGTTTACAATATGGTACTGCTGCACTTGACGCTCGGATTGCTGAACTTGAGAGTAGAATTGGCTCCCTACAGGAACAGCTGAAACAGAATCAGATTCAACTTGCCAATGGCAGAGACATCCTAACAGTTGAGCAGGGTATTCTGACAGACCTCAGGCCCCTGTTTGAACAGGGGGGCTTTTCTAAGATTCAGTTCTTGAGGCAGCAAAATGAGGTCAAAAATCGCCAAACTGAGGTAAACGCTAGGATTGAAGAAGAACAACGCTTGCAAAAAGAAATTGCTGGGGTCAGAGCGAGTCTACTCAATACCATTGCGTCTTCTCAACGAGAACTGGCTGATTTGATGGCCCAAAATAAAGAAAGGATTGATAGCATAAACACCCAAATAGCTAGCATTATC
Organism: Moorena sp. SIO4A1; assembly: GCF_010672065.1. Lineage (NCBI taxonomy): Bacteria > Bacillati > Cyanobacteriota > Cyanophyceae > Coleofasciculales > Coleofasciculaceae > Moorena > Moorena sp. SIO4A1. Next base: position 24,549 of record NZ_JAAHHX010000058.1, read on the forward strand.
AGTCAATTAAATCAACGCATTGTTGATAACAATAAACAGATGGCTGAAATTGATAGCCAGTTGCAGCAGGCTCAACTAACCCTAAGCTATCAAGAACTACGAGCTCCTGTTGATGGAACAGTTTTTGATTTGCAACCCTCAACTCCTGGTTTTGTTGCCAATACCAGTGAGCCAGTGCTCAAAATTGTTCCCGGTAGCTCTCTGATTGCTAAGGTATATCTGACCAACCGAGACATCGGGTTTGTGGAAGCAGGTATGAAAACCGAAGTCAGAGTTGACTCTTTTCCCTTTAGTGAGTTTGGTGATGTCAAAGGGGAGGTACTATCTATTGGTTCTGATGCCCTACCACCGGATCCTGCGGAATTGCGTCAAGACTATACTTTCCCTGCCAAAATTAAATTGGATCAACAGTACATTAAAGCTTATGGCAAAGAAGTGCCATTGCAATCGGGTATGTCTATCAGTGCCAATATCCAGGTGCGTAAGCGAACAGTGATGAGTATTTTCACCGAGATGTTTTTGGATAAGACTGAAAGCTTTACCAAAATGCGTTAGGCGGCAACCACTCCTCAAGATTACGGTTCTACCGACTGCTGAATTTAAGCACAGATGGGTACATTGATGGAAGTAAAGTACATAAAACTTTACACCAGGGTGATGTCTCACCCACTGCTTAAATTCGGTAAGGTGAACCGGGGATGTTTGAACATTTTACAGATAAAGCGATCAAATCCATCATGCTGGCTCAGGAGGAAACCCGTCGCTTGGGACACAGCCTCGTAGGAACTGAGGAACTGCTGTTGGGTTTGATTGCACAAGGAACAGCTGTGGCAGCCAGAGTACTGAGTGATTTTGGTGTTACCCTCGAAGATGCTCGCTACTCGGTTGAAAACACTGTGGGTCGGGGTTCGAGAATGTTTAGCTCAGAACTCCCTTTCACCCCCAAAGCCAAAGAAGTTTTTCAGCAATCTTTCCAGGAAGCTAAGCAACTTGGACACAACTACATCGATACTGAACATTTGTTGCTAGCTATCATTAAAGACAGGAACAGCGTTGCGACTCAAGTATTGGTAAACCTGGGTGTAGACCTAACAGAATTACGCACCCATGTCATTAGTACGATAGCAGAATTAACAGCAGCAACGACTGCTAAGGGACAAGGTTCCTCGTTTATAGGGAATACTCAAAACCAGAAAGCTACCTTAGAAGAATTTGGAACTAATCTGACCAAGTTAGCTGCAGAGGGAAAACTGGATCCGGTGGTTGGTCGTCAGCAGGAAATCGAGCGGGTGGTCCAGATTTTAGGTCGTCGTAGCAAGAATAACCCGATCTTACTGGGGGAACCTGGAGTTGGGAAAACTGCGATCGCAGAAGGTCTAGCCCAACGGATTCTATCTCAAGATGTTCCAGACCTGTTGGCAGACAAACAAGTGATTAGCCTAGATATGGCTTTATTGGTTTCTGGTACTCGCTTCCGGGGAGACTTTGAAGAACGCCTCAAGCAGGTTGTGTCTGAAGTCCAGCAATCGGGGAATATTATCCTAGTCATTGACGAAATTCACACCTTAGTGGGTGCAGGTTCCTTAGAAGGGGGTATGGATGCGGCTAATTTGCTTAAGCCTGCTCTCGCTAGAGGTCAACTCCAGTGCTTGGGAGCTACTACTCTGGATGAATACCGGAAGTATATTGAGAAAGACGCAGCACTAGAACGTCGTTTCCAGCCAGTCATGGTCTCGGAACCTTCTGTAGAGGATACCATTGACATACTCCATGGTTTGCGCTCAACCTACGAGGAGTATCACAAAGTCCAGATTTCCGAGCAAGCGTTACTGGCTGCAGCTCAATTATCAGACCGCTATATCTCCGACCGTTATTTACCTGACAAAGCCATTGACCTGATTGACGAAGCTGGGAGTCGGGTTCATTTGATGCACTCAAAGCCTTCTTCAAGGGCTAGAGCAGAATCAGAGTGGGAGAGTGAGGGAATTGAAGGTAAGTTATCCCCATCTCCAACTATTCCGATTGTGGATCAAGAAGACATTGCTCAGATTGTAGCGTCTTGGACTGGGATACCGGTCAATAAACTGACGGAATCTGAATCAGCTCTGCTACTGCACTTGGAAGAAACTTTGCACGAGCGGATCATTGGTCAAGACGAAGCTGTTACTGCTGTGTCTCGGGCAATTCGTCGGGCAAGAGTTGGATTAAAGGATCCTAATCGACCGATTGCTAGCTTTATCTTCTCTGGTCCGACTGGAGTTGGTAAGACAGAACTGGCTAAATCTTTGGCTTCCTACCTGTTTGGGTCAGAAGACAAGATGATTCGCCTTGACATGTCGGAATATATGGAACCCCACACTGTTTCCAAGCTGATTGGTTCTCCTCCAGGGTTTGTGGGTTACGACGAAGGTGGTCAACTTACCGAAGCTGTCCGACGCCAGCCCTACTCGGTGGTACTATTTGACGAAATCGAGAAAGCTCACCCTGACGTTTTCAATGTACTGTTGCAACTGTTAGATGATGGTCGCTTAACCGATGCTAAAGGTCGTACTGTAGATTTCAAGAACACAATATTAATCATGACCTCCAACATTGGTTCTAAAGTGATTGAAAAAGGAGGTAGTGCTTTTGGCTTTGAGTCATCAAATAACCAAGATGAATCTAGGTACAACCAGATCCGCACTCAGGTCAATGAAAATCTCAAAGACTATTTCCGTCCTGAGTTCCTCAACCGCCTTGACGAGATAATTGTCTTCCGTCAGCTCAAGAAGAATGAAGTTAAGGAAATTGCTGACATCCTGCTCCAGGAAATCTCTAGCTCTATACAAGAGAAAGGAATTACCCTCGAAGTCACAGAGCGATTCAAAGACCACTTAGTCACAGCAGGCTACGAACCAAGCTATGGTGCTAGACCTCTACGACGGGCAATTATGAGCTTGTTAGAAGATAGCTTAGCCGAAGCCATGCTATCTGGTCAGATTCAAGAGGGTGATACAGCAATTGTTGATGTGGATGAGCACGGTCAGGTCAAGGTATTATCTGGTAATGTCCAAAAAAGGCTGCTGCAACCAGTTGGTGTTTGCTAGTGCTAAGGAGTGATGCCAAATTTCCTTCTAGGCTGGACTTTAAAGGCTGGATCTGTAGAGGGGTTGCCTGCAATCCCTCTAATATATATATCTACATCTACATCTTTATTTTTAGTAGATATATACAGCGCCATAGTTAACCAGGAAAAAGGCTCCTCCTCATGAAGTTAGTTATTCCCGTTGCTCTACCAGAACATTCCTATGATATTGCGATCGCACAACACCTTCCTGATGGCAAGATGACCACAGGTGGCTTAGATGATATTGGGGTTTGGATGAGCCGTCTACAGTTGGGCAAAAAAGTTTTAGTGGTATCTAATCCAGCAATTTTCCGAAGATATGGGAAAAGAGCGATCGCAGCTTTGGAGTTAGTGGGATATCAGGTATCCAGCCTTACCCTGCCGGCTGGTGAACGATACAAAACTGTCAAATCTATCCAAAAGATCTATGATGTTGCCCTAGAAAACCGCCTAGAACGCTCCTCGACTCTAGTGGCATTGGGCGGTGGGGTAATTGGGGATATGACAGGATTTGCTGCTGCCACTTGGCTAAGGGGAATTAATTTCGTTCAGGTACCCACATCGCTGTTGGCCATGGTTGATGCTTCAGTTGGTGGCAAGACCGGGGTGAATCATCCCAAGGGCAAAAACTTGATCGGTGCCTTCCATCAACCACGATTTGTCTTAATTGACCCGTCGGTATTAAAAACATTGCCAGCCAGAGAATTGCGAGCAGGGATGGCAGAAGTGATTAAGTATGGGATTATCTGGGATGAAGAGCTATTTGTGAAACTAGAGGAATCGAAGCGACTTGACCAATTGCGTTACCTGAAAAAGGATTTATTAGAAACAATTCTCTCTCGGTCTTGCCAAGCTAAAGCAGATGTGGTTAGTCAGGATGAGAAAGAAGCTGGGATCAGAGCAATTTTGAACTATGGTCACACCATTGGTCATGCCGTAGAAAGCTTAACTGGCTACAAGTTAGTGAATCATGGGGAAGCGGTAGGGATTGGAATGGTAGCCGCAGGCCAGATTGCCGTGGCACTCCAGATGTGGCAGCCAGAAGATGCCGAACGCCAGGATGCTTTAATCAAAAAAGCTGGACTACCTACTCAGTTACCCAGTGGGCTAGATATTGATGCGATTATTGATACCCTGCAAACTGATAAGAAAGTAAAAGAGGGTAAGGTAAGATTTGTTTTGCCTACCAAGATTGGTGAAGTAACCTTGACAGATCAGGTGCCAACTGATGTGATTAGGGAAGTCCTTCGGCAAATACAGCAATAGGAAAGGGAGTAGGGAGTAGGGAGTAGGGAGTAGGGAGTAGGGAATCGGGAGTCGGGAGTCGGGAGTCGGGAATAGGGAGTAGCTTACAAGGGTAGGTTTTTGACAAAGGGGCGAGTAGGTAGTTTTATTGGCGTTGCGTCAGTCTTTGAATGAATAGGAGTAGAGTGGGCATCCTGCCCGCCCGAAAATATAGAGTGGGCATCCTGCCCGCCCGAAAATATAGAGTGGGCATCCTGCCCGCCCGAAAATATAGAGTGGGCATCCTGCCCGCCCGAAAATAAGGAGGAAACTGGCAAGATGCCAGTTCTACACAAGATGCCAGTTCCACGCAAGATGCCCATTCCACCAAGATGCCAGTTCCACCAAGATGCCCATTCTACAGGTGCGACCCGTGGCGAATTAAATTCGCTACAGGTCGCACCGCTCCCGACTCCCGACTCCCGACTCCCGATTCCCGACTCCCGATTCCCAACTCCCGACTCCCGATTCCCGACTCCCAACTCAAATGTCAAGGTTTGGTAACTTGTTATTAACATCTATCGAAGATGCTATGAAACCATTGATAATCGGCTAAAGGGTTTTACCCCTCATGTCACTCAATTCCTTACTGGGTAAGACTATCTTCAGGTTACCCTAGGGGGCTGAAAGGATTTGCCCACACCATTATCCATAGCAATTAGGGAAAGTTGATCGAGAAATCGCAAAATTTTGAAAATGAGCTAGGGTAGACATTGGCCGCAATCTAGTTATGAATGCTCCCCCCAACTGCTACGGGAGGTGGGGGTGTCCGTCTTGATTACAAGGGTTTATCCCTCGCGACAGGCGGCATTCGCGCCGAAAAGCCAGGACTTTTGCTGGACTTCTCCCCCAAGTCGTTTCCGCTATGGGGCTTGTATTAGAAAATTTTACCTAGAGTCTGACGTATATAAACCGACTACACAGGATTTACAGGTTTGTTTTCCCTGGCGTTGAGAGGTCGTGCCTCTAGGTTGCTCAGAATCTTGTTCTGTCCTTTACCGTACCGCTCAAGCTAAACCAATTATACCACAATAGGCAGTTCTCAGACCCCCACCTGCGTTCTCGTGGTGGGGGAATGGGTCACTCATCTTGTTCAATTTAGGGTATGGTTGCAATTGTTACACCAAAATTCCCCAAAACTATGGGCACAGGGCTTATTGCCCAACGTTAAGGGTGAAATTAAGTGACAGCTCCTAAACTGACCTTTCAGGTTCAGTGTAGGCAACAAGCGCCAATCCGGCTATTGCTTAGGAGGCGCTGGGCTTTAAGAACGGACTGCCCTCTCTTGATGCAATAGCGAGTGGGGGAAACCCCCAAGACCGCGCTGCATCGCTGCCGCTCTGTTTTCTTGGTGTTTTTTTTAAGACTGTTGTCCTGACAAACCAGCATTTAAGGCCGTAGGCCACGCTACGCGAACGGCTTTGTTTACCAGTACATATATTATAGCAATTCCATGCATACCCTGTGAAAAATTAATCCCACACTTATTATGCTGCGCGTTAAAATGTCAGGGGCTTCTTTTGCCGTAAGCTAAAAAATATGCGACCTTAGCAGTAGTGGCAATTCGTTGTAATTCGGTTCCAGTTGAGAGGCAATATTAATGAGTGATGGTATGGCATTCCTGACGGGGGCTGCCTTTGCCGGTATGGCAGCTTTGTTTCTCCTCAAAGGAGGAGGCAATATGGTGGCGAATAACCTTCCCTCTTCCCAACCCTTCCAAATTTCCCCTAACAATCCCTATAATTCCCCTTACACAGATCAACAGCCAAACCAGGCTCTAGCTTCACCGAACTTAAATAATTTAAATAATAATTTAAATAATATGCTCAATGTTGAACAGCAGCGGCGGGACACTGAGCAGCTCAAAGCTATGGTTGAGCAACAACGAGCTGAAACTGAACAGCTCAAAGCCCAACTTCACAATCAGCAGTTACTGCTAGACAATCTAACTGCTCAGGTTGATGCCAGTGTGATCAGGGCTCCTGAGCAACTAATCCCTAATCGTAAAACCACTAATCAAACGGCAAATACCCTGATGTCAGGCATACTTTGGGGACTTGGCGGTATGGCCGTAACCATTGGTGGTGGTGCCGTTGTGATTGGGGGGTTAGCCTTGCTCTCACGACCACAGCGTCCTCCTCGTACAACTTACGTCGTCCAACACCCCTACTCTAGTGTTCCTCCTTCCCTACCAGCGAGACGGCGCTCTGAGTTTATGTCTCATCAATATGATGATAGACTTTATGACCGGATCGACTACGAATAGATTCTCCACGTCTAGTCATCGTAATATAGGTCATCCTCAGAGTCTCGGAATTTCCAGGATTGCCCCAAAAGCTGCCACACTAGAGGTGCGATCGCTCCCCCAAGAAGACCAATACCAACGCTAACAGCCAAGACAACACCGATTGGCAGATCAATTGACTCGAAGACTAAAAACTTCACGGATACTTCCGTGATATTTTGGATCGAGAAAATAGCGATCGCACTAATCCAAATCGCAACTATCAGAGATGTCAGAAGTAAGCCAAGAATTCTGATATGGGAATAGTTCATTATGGTTACTAGTTTCTGGTGACTAGTGTGACTCTATGTCTTCTTTTTTCTAGCACAGTAGCCCATAGAATCCCTTTTTCCGTCAACAGGTTGATCTGGCTTGCCAACCCTGTGCCACAATTGCTGGTAAGAATAGCCCGAGGTGAGAGGGATGCCCCCACTACTCGACCAAACCACCGATCAACGCATTGTCCATGATGGCACCTGGGAACAGTTTAAGTTCATCCAGAAGGGATTTGATGGTTCTCCTGGAGTACGGCTGTTCTACTATGATGGGATAATCGAGATTCTGATGCCAGGACGGGAACACGAAATTTTTGCCAGTATCATCGGTTACTTAATCACAACCTTTCTGACGGAAAAGGGTATTTTCTTTCAGCCAACTCGTTCCATGACTCAGGAAAAAGAAGGCGTCGCCTCTGCCCAAGCTGACGAGTCTTACTGCATCGGTAGTGTTAAGCCGATTCCAGATTTGTCCATTGAAGTAGTTTTTAGCAGTGGTGGCATCAGTAAGTTAGAACGGTATCAAGCTTTAGGTGTTCCAGAGGTTTGGTTTTGGGAAGATGGATTACTAAAGCTTTATCATCTTACTGATGGTAGTTATGTCCCAATCGAGCGTAGCTTGCTACCTGGACTGAGTGAATTGGATCTTGATTGGTTCAGACGCTGTGTTTTGATGGCGGAAACCGATGCGGGAGAAGCGATTAGAGCGTTTCGTCGGCAGATTTAGCTATCAGCTTTCAGTTATCAGCTGTCAGCTTTCAGTTATCAGTTGGGTAGGGTGGGCAAATCTAGATAGTTTCTCCAAAAGTACAGTTATCATCGATATTTGCCCACCCTACTGACTAGGGCTTCGCTAATATACTTCATCATGAGTACCTAAATTAAGCAACAAAATAGCTTCTTCTTGATCTTCAGGATTTTCGATAAATTCAAATAAAATACGGTAGCTGTAGTCAATTGAACATGACCAGATATTGGATAAATCGCCTTTAAGTTTGTGGGTATGTAAGCTAGGATGAAAAGGATCTTCTGCTAACTGACGCACGGTTTTTTCAATTAGCGGTCTAAAATCTGGTCTTTTACGAATTATTCGTTTAAAACCTCGTAGGGATTGGGGTGTCCATGCTATTTTCATGGTTGATCGAGTTCTTCAAGGAATTGATCAACTGAACCAAATGTTACTTTTCCTTCTGCTAATTCTTGGTGAATTTCTTGGATTTCTTGGGATATTATGGCTCTACGTTGTAGATGGAATCGTTTGAGAAGAGTATCGAGTAATATCTCTTGCTCTTCTAAGGACAATTTTTCAACGGTTTCAATCGCTTGCTGAAAGGCTGAGGTTTTGAGCATACTTTCAAGATGATTTGCTGGTTCTTTCTATTTTATCTTTATCAGTCATCCCCTCAACCCAACCTAAAAGATCGGCTTACGCACTCAGTCGGCAGATTTAGCCGTAGAGTGGGCTGCGTCATGAGAGTTTCATCATTTGATCAGTTATCATCAACCTTTGCCCACCCTACTGACTATCAGCTAATGGGCTACGGGAACAGCTAGTCAGCCGTAGGGTGGGCTGCGTCATGGTATTTTCAACATTTGTAGAGTTATCATCGACCTTTGCCCATCCTACAAAAGCGATTGACCGTAGGTCACGCTACGCTCCGGAAGCGTTTCGGCAAAGCCGACGCTACGCGAACGCAAAGCGTGGCCATTCGCGTAGCGTGGCCTTTTGGCCAAGGCCTCAGCTTCCGCGCTTATGCGATCGCACTACGCGCAAGTCAGAAGTCAGAAGTCAGAAGTCTGCTATGACTTACGTTTCGGAGTTTAGGAATGTCAAAGATCTGAATGCGTAGTGCGATAACCTTCAACTAACTAACCTTCAACCAACTAACCTTCAACCTAATTTCAACTTAATAACCCCAAAAAAAATAGCCGCAGAAATACTTTCCACGGCTAGGAATTTTCGCTTATGCACTCAATTTTATCACCTATCCGATTTTGATCGGATGCTTTGTCCAGGGGGGAAACCCCCCCAGAAATTTAAGGTCTTAACGCCAAATCCAATATCTCATCATAATTGTAATAAATTCTCCTGGATTTCCCGTCGGCTGAAGAGGACCCCAGTCAGTAAGTTGAGCGTAGCCCAGGCCATTAAGGATATACACGGTATGGGTTATTTGCTGGCGAGACCCCTTCAAAATGTACGGAACAACGAATCCGTTTGAATTATTGTTTGAATTTGGCTGAGAGTTTTGAGGCATAGTCGAATAATTGTTTTTAGGTTAATATATATAATCATAATGATTGTAATTTAAGTTGTCAAGGGTTTTTATAATTTTTTTTGTTGAGGGGTAATTGAAAGAAAGGTAAGCTATCAGCTATCAGCATAATGCTTAATTTTTTTTTTGATCGAATGGTATAACTGAATAGGATTAAATTTGGAGATAGTATGAATAATATTTGGAAATTTTGTAGGGTGCGTTAGGCGGTTTGGTTGAGAAGATTAGATGATATAACCAAGGGTTGAAGCCGTAACGCACCATGGTATTGGTTAAGAATGGTTTGATTTCAATTTGGATATAGTATGAATAATATTTGGGAATTTTGTAGGGTGCGTTAGGCGGTTTGGTTGAGAAGATTAGATGATATAACCAAGGGTTGAAGCCGTAACGCACCATGGTATTGGTTAAGAATGGTTTGATTTCAATTTGGATATAGTATGAATAATATTTGGGAATTTTGTAGGGTGCGTTAGGCGGTTTGGTTGAGAAGATTAGATGATATAACCATAGTTGAAGCCGTAACGCACCATGGTATTGCTTAAGAATGGTTTGGTTTCAATTTGGAGATAGGATGAATAATATTTTTCAATTTTGTAGGGTGCGTTAGGCGGTTTGGTTGAGAAGATTAGATGATATAACCAAGCGTTTAAGCCGTAACGCACCGTGGTATTGGTTAATGATAGTTTGGTTTCAATTTGGATATAGAATGAATATAATTTTGGGATTTTGTAGGGTGCGTTAGGCGGTTTGGTTGAGAAGATTATATGATATAACCATAGTTGAAGCCGTAACGCACCATGGTATTGCTTAAGAATGGTTTGGTTTCAATTTGGAGATAGGATGAATAATATTTTTCAATTTTGTAGGGTGCGTTAGGCGGTTTGCTTGAGAAGATTAGATGATATAACCAAGGGTTGAAGCCGTAACGCACCATGGTATTGGTTAAGAATGGTTTGGTTTCAATTTGGATATAGTATGAATATAATTTTGGGATTTTGTAGGGTGCGCTAGGCGGTTTGGTTGAGAAGATTAGATGAAATTACCATAGTTGAAGCCGTAACGCACCATGGTATTGGTTAAGAATGGTTTGGTTTCAATTTGTATATCAATGGTGCGTTACATTTCATGCTTCGCACCCTACAAGAGCGATCGCACCAAAATGAGTTAAGCTAGCATCAACACAAAATTACAAGCAACAACAGAGGCGATCGCACGAGCTTGGGTGTGAAGTGCGGTAGCGTAACGCACCGAAGATCACCATACAGATGGTGCGTTACATTTCATGCTTCGCACCCTACGAGAGCTGGGAATACTATAAATGTGAGCATATAGCAGATCCTAATGCCCAATTATAGAAGACCTCATGTTTCCGGTGGTACATATTTTATCACTCAAGTCACTTATCAAAGAGTACCTTGGCTCTGTAGTGACATTGGCAAAAAGGCTCTCAGAGAAGCGATCGCTAAGGTAAGGGAAAAATATCCTTTTTCCATTGAGGCATTTGTTTTGTTACCAGACCATTTTCATGGTTTGTGGACTTTACCCCCTGATGATCCGGATTTTTCGGTGAGATTGCGATTAATTAAAACTTATGTTACCAAACATTATGGACAACAATTAGGGATTAATCGAGCAGTTTCTTGGTCACGACACAAGCGAGGGTAAAGCAATCTTTGGCAACGTCGTTGTTGGGAACATTTAATCCGTAATGAACGGGATTTTGCTCACCATTGTGATTATATTCATGATAATCCGGTTCGACATCGGTTATGTAAACATCCCCAAGATTGGAAGTATTCCAGTATTCATCGGTTTATCGCTCAGGGAATTTATCCAAGGGATTGGGGAAAGGATGGAAGGAAAGAAAAACCACAGGGGATTTGGGATGAATAGAATTTTTTAATTTTGTAGGGATTTCGTGAAATATATTGGCCAAAGCGAAGGCTATAACCCTTGCCCAGCAACGATTCCAGATTTTACGGATTTGACAAATGATAAAGGAATTGCTATATCTAATGAAGATAATTTGTAAATTTTGTATGTAGAGATTTTGTAGGGTGCTAAGGGCAGTTTGGTAATAAGACACGATGTTATGACAAGATTTTGAGCCGTAACGCACCGTAGTATTCGTTGATAAAAATAGATGATATTACATAATTTTAAGCCGTAACGCACCGTGGTATTAGTTACCGTGGTATTAGTTAATAATGGTTTGGTTTCAATTTGCAGATAGATGGTGCGTTACATTTCATGCTTCGCACCCTACAAGAGCGATCGCACTTAAATTTTATTTGCTCGAATGGTATAATTTAATGGGTTTCAATTTGGATATAGTATGAATAATATTTGGTAATTTTGTAGGGTGCGTTAGGCGGTTTGGTTGAGAAGATTATATGAGATTACCATAGTTGAAGCCGTAACGCACCTTGGTATTGTTTGAGAATGGTTTGGTTTCAATTTGGATATTGATGGTGCGTTACATTTCATGCTTCGCACCCTACAAGAGCGATCGCACTACAAGAGCGTACGCTCTTTATTGCATCCATCCATACCCATGCGTACGCTCTTTCATCATCGTAATAAATCCTTTCTGTATCTTTCTATATCCTTCGGGAACTCATACATCTTTTCATAGTTACACGCCTCCATGTATTCCTTAGTATCGCATTTAATTACTGGGCCGTAACCATTGCTCAAACCATTTGCTATTTTGTGTAATGCATCTGATCCGTGCCCTATAGCTGTGTGGTCTATTCTTCCTTGTTTAATGTAAACTGTTATCTCTCTATCAATTAGGACATTATTGTACTGATCTACTAAGTTATCTACTTTTAGATCACTCTTTGTTCTATCCGGATCAGCACCCCCTGAAAACACATATCCATGACAATTACCTTTGCCAAAATCCAAAACCATACAATCTTTAAATTTTTTGTATAACACAATCGATTCACATGTTGCCTTCCATTCATCAGTAAGCTCCTGTTTAACGCGCGTGGTACTATAATCTTCATCGACCTCTATCATTACATTCTCATCTTTTACCATTTTCTGGATTAGTTTGGTTGTTGAACACAATTCCTTGTCTCTTAACTCGTCTTCAACCCTACTGAACATTTTTAGATTTGGGTAAATTTGAACGTGGTTCCTGTTGGTTGTCACCTGCTCCTCTTTTAACAAAATCCTTTTTCTCTTTGTATTACCAACCGCCTCTCTCTCTGAATTCTGCTCATTTGTTTTCTCTTTTCTCCTCCCAAGCTTTTGCCAGGCCTTTTTTCCCATCTCCTCCGCTTCTTTCTCCAACCCCGTTTCCTCATTGATTTGTAACCCGAACTTTTGCCTCCCTGGCCTCACCCTCCCCTCCATCTGCTGCACCACATGCCAAGCCTCATGGGCCAAATGCTTCTCCTGCCCCGGTCCCACATGAATATCCGTCCCCTGCGCATAGGCAAGTGCATTCAACTGTGCCGGTTTGTCCGAGTTGTAATGCACCCTCACATCATCCATGGAGTAGCCAGAGAGGTTTTCAATGCCTGCTTTGAGGCGATCTGGCATGCCAGTTTTGTTTTGATTATCACTCCTCGATGCCCTCAAGCTTTCGCCAGTTATCACCGTATCCCCCGCCAACGGTTGTGCTGTCCGCTGCACCATAATCCTTTTAGGCTGCACTACCTGATGCCCACCGTGATTCGCACCTTGCCTGCTTCTTACACCAGGCTGTCCAAACGAAAACTTGGCTTGCCGCCCCATCTCTCTCCGTCCCCTTTCCGGTTGGGTTACTCCTGATTCTAAGGTGCGCATCACATTAGCACTCATACTTCCCCATTCCCCGACCGCGTTTTCCGCGTTCCACTCCCTTTCCTCTGCTTCCAATATTTCTCGATAACCTTTCCGTCTGGAGTCTTTCTTTTTTTGTTCATCTGACCACGAGGTAGAGTGAGAATATTTCGGTTTATAGGTATGAGTTGTGCGCATAGCTAGTTCCTTTTTCTTAGGTTTGTATTCTGCTATCAGCTGTCAGCCGTCAGCTAATCAATGGGAGGTAGTAAACAAGCTAGGGGGTGCTGGTACGGCTGGTTGAAAATCCCTGCTCGTTTTACACTATCCCTACAGTGCCGTAAACAGGCGTCGAACGTTGACCCATCCCCCCATCACCTGATAGCTGTTCGCTTTGCGATCGCGTAGCGCATTAGCTGACGGCTGAATGCTTACATCCCCTGTACCCTTGAAGAAAACAATATCAGTGGTAGGGTGGGCAAATTCTGTGAATCTGACCATCAGTACCGTTATCCTGTGCATTTGCTACAAGGCGTAGGGTGGGCAAATTCTGTGAATCTGACCATTAGATCAGGAATACTGTCGATTTGCCCACCCTACAAAAGACTTTTTTTGGGGAATCCTTTGGCCTTCATTAATATACAAATGCTAAAGCAGGTTAAACCTAGAATTACTTTCTCGCACCGTATAAGTAACAATTATTAACAACAATTTCTCTGCAAAGGGAATCGGGAGTCGGGAGTCGGGAATCGGGAGTAGAGGGGTAGGGTGGGCAAATACATGTCATCTGACCTTATCCTCACCGATTCGAGTCCATTTGCCCAGCCTACAACAGCTAATTTATAGCAAAGGGAATCGGGGTAGGGTGGGCAAATACATGTCATCTGACCTTATCCTCAGCGATTCGAGTCCATTTGCCCACCCTACAAGAGTTTTGAATGGTCAATTGCTGGGTTTGGATGGTACATTAGCTGCAACAGTATATTGTTTGATCAGTGATCGACACCCCCGGTCGCCATCTACTATTGGAAATTGTATATTTACTTGGAGTGGTAAGCCATGGTGAGGCAGATTGAAACCCTATCGAGATCAGCTCTGCAAACGGAAGTATCTCGCTTGCGGGAAGAGTTGCAGCTTAGAGACCAGTTAGTGCAGCAGCTGTCTCAAGAACTATTCCGGTTGGTGAAGGGTAATGCTAATTTCAAACCTCCCCAAGAGGTATCTGAGCGCCATAAGGCTCAGATGGTGGTCTTGCGAGAACAGTTGCACGATGTGGAGCAGCAGGTGGAATTTTATCAACAGCAAATTGCCACCCGTGACACGGAAATTAAGCAATTGCGGGATAATGTAGAAGAATTAACCGAGCGCTCCCGTCAGCTAGAACAAGTGGTACAAGAGCTACCAAAAATTTATCACCAGAAGTTTTCGGAACGGATGGCACCAGTTAAGGAGAAGGTGACCATGTTACAGCGAGAAAACCGACAACTCCACGCTGAACTCCAGAGTGTCAGTTACCGACTAGCGGTCAGAAGCCGCAATATCACCCGCGTTGACCTACCGAGCTTCAATCGTCAGAATGGTAGTCCAATCCCAACCTTTGGTAGTGTGTAAAAGCCTTTGGGTTAGGGGTGCCTCATCTGGTTTGTTGAAGGTTGAAGGTTGGTTTGTTGAAGGTTGAAGGTTGGTTTGTTGAAGGTTGAAGGTTGAAGGCGTAGGGTGCGTTAGGGGGGGCTCGCCGTAATTTTCCGCCTCAACGCCAGCCAAAAGATCGCCCCCCCGTAACGCACCACCGGGTCAAACTTAAACATAGGTAACACTTTCAACTACAAATGGGGAAAACAGAGAAATAACAAGCGAGAGTTAGCCACCCAATAAATTAGGTGGCCGGGGAGCGTACCGGGATTCCCATACGGCTATCGTGTCATGGAAGCTGTTTTGTCCTCCCTAGGGTTTCCAGGAACTCAGAAAGGCTTAAACCAGAATCTTTAGCCATCTCCTTTAATCCATTCCAGGCCGTTTCTGTAGTCATGACACTATAGGATTTCTTTCGTACACCATGCAAACTCGGTCTTCCAACTTTTTTCTTAGTTTCTTCTGGCATTTGCTTGACACCTTGATTATCAGGGTATATAATTATATTAACACAGCAAAAGGTCGATGCAATATGTACGGTTGTCAACAACATTTAATAAGCACGACATCTGAAAACCAAGCGGTTATAGAATTTATCTGCTCAGAGGCTAACAAATTAACAAATTGCGGAATATATTATTGCCGTCAAATGTTTTTCAAGGCTGGCAAATATCTCAATAACGCAGAATTGGACAAAATAATGAAAAGTAATGTCCACTTCAAAGCGATGAGATCAGCCTGTGCTCAACAGACATTGCATGGAGTTATTGAGTCTTTCAAGTCTTACAAAGCCCTCAAGAAGTTGTATAACAAAGGGCAGTTGGCAGATAAACCTAGAGTCCCAAAGTACCGCAAGAAGGGAGGTCTGGCTGTAGTTAGTTATCCCGCTCGGTGGGTGAAGTTAGTAAAAGGCCAACTCAAGTTTACTTTAGGAAAGCAGATTAAGGTCTGGTTTGGTATTGATCACTTCTTACTACCAATGCCATCTAATATAGACCATAATTCAATTAAAGAATATCGTTTTGTCCCTAGGAATGGCTGTTTTTATTTAGAGTTTGTATATGAAAGGCCAAATCCTGAACCAGTGACGCCAACAAATAAGGTCTTAGGCATAGATCCAGGTCTCAATAACTGGCTAACTTGTGTCTCTAACTTGGGAAAGTCTTTCATTATAGATGGCAAAAAAGTTAAGTCACAAAACCAGTGGTACAACAAACGTGTAGCTGGGATCAAGAAAGGAAAATCTCAAGACTACTGGGATGAGCGATTGGCTTCTTTGACCGAGAAGCGCAATCGGCAAATGCGTGACAACGTGAACAAGGTGGCTAGATTTATTATTAATTGGTGTCAAAGAAACCAAATTAGTACAATAGTCTTTGGCTGGAACAAGCGTAATAAAGACAGTATCAATATTGGCAAAAAGAATAATCAGCAGTTTGTACAGATCCCTACCGCTAAATTAAAGAATCGAATTGAGCAACTGTGTGTCGAGTACGGAATCAAATTTGTTGAAACCGAAGAAAGTTATACGAGTAAAGCCAGCTTTTTAGATCGCGACTTCCTACCTGTACTTGGCGAGAAACCTAAGGGGTGGGTAGCAAGCGGACAGAGAGTTTTGCGTGGACTTTATAGGTCAGGTAAAGGCGAATTGATAAATGCCGATTGCAACGGAGCTTGTAACATCCTCCGGAAAGTAGTGACACAGCTAGGGTTTCCCCTAGCCGAGGTCAGTAGGGCAGATTTGAACCTGCCACAACGATACAGACTGGATTCTCTTTCTAGATCCTATCGTGAAGCGTCACTTCGCGCGGTTTCAACCCGCGAAGTGACATCCGCGCTTGTTTCTACGTTTTTCAAAGCGTAGAGAGTTCAATTGGGGAAAACTTTCTTTTAATCTGTCAACTGGCTAACTTGTCAACTTGCCAACCCTTGGACTTGACCACCCCATATCATGAGCTACTGTCTTAATCCTAAATGCCAAAATCCCCAAAATCCCGATCAGGCCAGGTTTTGTGCCTATTGTGGAACTAGATTACGATTGGGCGATCGCTTCCGTGCTCTGAGGCTGATTAGTATTGGTGGTATGGGGCGTACCTTTCTAGGGGTGGATGAGGCAGATGATAGCAATGCTAAGTGTATCATCAAACAGTTATCCTTACAACAGCAGGATACGAACAATGCTCAGAAAGCGGCTGAGTCTTTCCGCCAAGAAGCGACTAGGCTGCAAGTGCTGGGACAACATCCTCAGATTCCGGAACTTCTGGCCTATTTTGAGGCGGATCATCAATTAGGTATTGCAGGAGAACCTGCTCTAGTCCACAAGTATATCGAGGGGGAAAGCTTAGCCACAGAACTGGAAACGGAAGGGACGTTTAGGGAAAACCAGGTTCGGCAAGTCCTGATTGAATTGCTGCCAGTGCTGCGCTTTATCCATAGTCATCAGGTAATTCATCGGGATATCAATCCCCACAATATCATTCGTCGCCCTCCTCCTGAGTCCTCTTTGTCCCAGCTACCAACACAAAAAACCAGGAAGAGGTTTTATTCTTGGGGGGGAAGGGGGAGCGAACTGTTTCTGGTGGATTTCAGCGCTGCTAAGCTGACTACAAAAACTGTGCTAGCACGAACGGGAACTATGATTGGCTCTGCGGCTTACACGGCTTCGGAACAGTTGATGGGAAAAGCGATCGCAACCAGCGATTTGTACAGTTTAGGGGTGACCTGTATTCATCTGCTTACCAACGTTCACCCCTTTGATATGTTTAATAGTCTAGAAGGGAAGTGGGTTTGGATCGATTACCTCAGGCAACCTGTCAGTGA
>NZ_JAAHHX010000580.1:0-1635 GCF_010672065.1 Moorena sp. SIO4A1
ACAAGTGCAATCACACCTGCAGAATGTGGGGTTAAATATGACTCTTATACCTTAGGTAGAGAGATACTAACTAATAGCACTCAGAAACCAAGGTGGAAATATTTTACATCATGAAATTGTTGTTGAATGCTTAACCTTGAATGGTGTTGCCACACTGTATAATAGTATATCCTCCGGTGCATATATTAACAGTCCCTTGCTGGCATATATTAATAGTATTTCCTAGGGTGCAGACACCGCAAGATCCTAAAATACAAAACGAACCACCTCCTAGGATAGCCATTTGCTCACTTTCATCGCTCAGCTCCGTCATAAAGCTTTCTGAATCGTTAAACAACTCAGCACCAGATAGGTTAAGAGAAGAGAGTTCATGCACCTTAATATTAGCCATTTGAGTTTAACTCCAATAAATTTGTGTGATTGGTGTTGATTATCAATTAAGCTATTGATGCTTAATTGATACGTTGAATACTATCCCATTTTTGGTGTTTTATTTATCAAAAAAATCCTATATAAATAGGACATAAAAAATACACTTTTTTCTAGTTTATTTTTTTTTAAATGCAGTCGATATTGACGAAAATAATAATTCAGGATTAAATAGCATTGAAATCACTATTTAATTTCGCCATAACTAAAACAATTATGTCACTTAAATCAACCAATATAGTAACATTTACCTACTTAATCATGGAAATTTTGCCTAATAATTCGATTTACAGTTGTTGACTGGACAAAGTTAAGCTTAAGCAAATAAAGTAAAATCAGCGCCAGAAGATGCTGACGCTGATTTCCAAAGCAAACTTATGTATCAATCTCGTTCAGTTGATGAAATTGTGATTTCGGCTTAGGTAGGGTAGAGTAATACTCCCAAATCAGAACAGAAGTCATTAATCGTAAGGTGGGCAGTGCCTACCAACGGGCTTTGCAAGCTTCATTATCTGTCTGATGCACTGCCCACCCTACATGAACTCCACCTACCACCGACAAAGTTCATTTTACTCCCAAATCAGCACAGAAGGTAAGGATTCTGGAGAGGCTAAACGCAACAATTGATAACCTACACCTGCACTTCCCTTGAAAAAACTAGGACTGAAAACGGAGTTAGGCAAATGAGGTAAAAAAGCTTATGCTCCATGTTGTTTTGCCCTTGCTATTACCGATGCAGCCTGTGCCCTAGCTGTGTTTAGCCATTCCTGGTTGCCAAGTTTTTGGAATGCAACAACAAACAGTTCATTTCTGCCCAAACTCCCGCAGCAGAGATGGTCTACATCTATATTAGATATTGCATACTTCTTGGTGGTGTCCAAAGCTACCTCAATGTCAGAGTAAATTTCCTCTGTCTGTAGAATCGTTGAACTGCCTAAACGGGCTAATCCAATCCCCACACTGCCGTGACACCAGGCATGCCAGAAATTAATTTGATTTGTTTGTTCCAATGAAAGGAAATATGGCCAGTTTCGGACTGATGTGTCAAAGACACTGGTTTCATATTCGATTCCTTCTTTCGCCGCTTCCAAATAAACTTTGTCTGCTGTCGCAGCATATAGGTGTAGTAAAGAGAAGGAATTACCTGCTGCACCGTGAGAAAATCCGGTTAATGGGGTTTTACTGATTGTCTTCCAGGCTCTAGGG
>NZ_JAAHHX010000581.1:0-1631 GCF_010672065.1 Moorena sp. SIO4A1
TCATCAACCCAAGCCTTAGAGTTTCTACAGGGATTACAGCAAGTTCCCTCCCATGAGCGCCACGAACGTTTACTTAGTCACATTCGAGACCAGGTTAGCAAAGTTTTAGGTTGGAGTTCTTCCCATACCATAGATCCCCATCAAGGTTTCTTTGACATTGGCATGGACTCTCTGACCTCTGTGGAGTTGAGGAATCGTCTGCAAACTTCTTTAGGGCGATCGCTCTCTTCAACCTTGATCTTTGACTATCCCACTATCGACGCTCTTGCCGGGTATCTGGTCAGTGAAATGTTTACCGAAGAGGAGCAGGAGGAGGATACAGACTCTGCTGAGACTACACAGAAGGATGATCATCCTACACAAACCCTAACTTCAGTAGACGTAGAACAGCTTTCAGAAGAAGATGCTGAAGCCTTACTACTCAAGAAACTAGAAAGTATTAGCGTCTAAGGAATCGGGAATCGGGAATCGGGAATCGGGAATCGGGAATCGGGAATCGGGAATAGATACCGAAACCCTAACCCCGAAACCCGAAACCCTAACCCTAAAAACTCAATTAGATCTACCAACATTAGTAGTAGTTTTTCGATACTGTTTTCGTCAATTATTATCTATTTTGCCTTTTGCCTTTTGCCTCACAACTGCAGCAAAGAAAGTCTATTGATTAATCAGACTTTATCTAACTAAGTCAGCACTATCAAAGGAATTTTATTAGACATGACTCAGAATTCAAAATCAACCAACTCTCTATCTGCTACTAAGCGTGCTCTGTTGGCTCTACAAGAAATGCAAGCCAAGCTGGAAGCAACTGAAAGTGCTAAAACAGAGCCCATTGCTATCGTTGGTCTAGGTTGTCGATTGCCTGGGGGTGCCAATGATCCTGAATCATTCTGGGAACTGTTAAGCAATGGTGTAGATGCAATTACAGATATACCTTCAGAGCGCTGGGATATTGAACAATTTTACGACTCTGACCCCAATAGCTCAGGCAAAATGTATGTCCGCAAGGGTGGATTCATCGATCAGGTAGACCAGTTTGACCCCCAATTCTTTGGGATTTCCCCTCGGGAAGCCGTAAGTATGGACCCTCAGCAACGACTGCTCTTAGAAGTTAGTTGGGAAGCACTAGAGCATGCTGGGCAACCGCTGGATAAGCTGATGGGCAGTAAGACTGGGGTGTTCGTTGGAATTATGAACTTAGATTATTTCCAGCGAGCCACTGAACCTCAGGTGGTAGATGCCCATACTGCTACAGGTAATGCCTTTAGCGTTACATCTGGTCGATTGTCCTATATCCTAGGATTACAAGGCCCTAGTGTAGCCATAGACACCGCCTGCTCTTCATCCTTGGTAGCTGTCCATCTGGCCTGTCAGAGTTTGCGTTCAAACGAATGTAACCTAGCCCTAGCTGCTGGGGTTAACCTGATCCTCTCCCCAGAAGTGATGATTAACGAATGTCGGGCTAGAATGCTTGCTCCCGATGGCCGTTGCAAAACCTTTGATGAGGCTGCTAATGGCTTTGCCCGGGGCGAAGGTTGCGGGGTAGTGGTTCTCAAACGCCTCAGTGATGCGATCGCTAACGGTGACAACATCTTAGCCTTAATTCGGGGTTCAGCAGTCAACCAGGATGG
>NZ_JAAHHX010000582.1:0-1629 GCF_010672065.1 Moorena sp. SIO4A1
CGTTTACCCTGGGTCTAAGTCTTATTTTTTTTAGCTTTTTTGTCGGTGCTTTTTCCTTTTTTAACCACTGGATAACGGGTTCGTTTGTTTCTTTTTTTACCAGTTTTCCATCCCGTTGATTTTCCACGGGGTTTGGGAGATTGTGCTGGAGTTCCAATCTCAACTAAAAGTCCTAACATCGACTGTGCAACTCTTCCAGGCGTTAGATTTGACTGGGGCTTTTGCCAGGGAAGATGGTGTTCTTTCACTATATCCCTAGCTAACCATAGCTGCCAAGTCATTAATGGCATCAAATCACTCCATCTTTCACATTGCTGTGGTGTACTTAGGGAGGGTAATGTCCAATGTAATCTTTGTTTAATGAACCGATACCAATGGTCAACGGCAAAACGTCTTAAATATTTGTTCCATATCATTTCTAATGTCGGCCTTTTTTGACCAATGAAAACTAACCACAATGGTTTTTGTAAGATGCCTTGTTTATTGGGTTTAAGCCTCTCAACTAAAATCAACTCCATTGACACAGATGAAGAGTTACGAAAGTGTAATTTTGACCACTTTCGGATTCTTATGAGACCTAATTTTGGGTCATTTACCTCGATAGTTTCCTTGGCTGACCACCAAGTATTTTCATCATTTAACTTAAATTTATCACCATGTTTTTTGGGTCGCCCTCGACCACTATACTTTCCTGGTAACCCATATAAGCAACAGTTTGAGCGAATTCTGATCAAGCAATCCGCTTCGATATCTTTTGTTGTGTTGACCCAAGAGGCATTGCCATATTCACTGTCTAATAGGGCTAAAATTGGTTGTTTTGAATTTTTTGCTACTTGTTTTAGTTGCCACGCTGCCTTACTAATTGGAGTTTCAAAACTTGTTATTCTCTCGTGTCTTAACGGCAGTGCCCAACTGCCTTTTTCTTCTGGTATCCATGCTATAGTACTATAACTATGTCCTGTCGTGACTTTTTTCTCTGCCGATGGCGAGTGATGGTAACCTCGGTCTTTCAATGTTGGGGAGTCTACTCTCGGACTCGATGTATGGTCAATTGCTACCATCAAATAGGATGATTCATCTGTATCTTTTCCTACTTCTTCTAGATACCTCTTCATTAACTTTTGTCGTAATGGACGACAATCTTGTAATGATTCATAGGTAGAAGACCATTCTCTTCTAAATACTGGAGACAGAGAAAAGTCAGCCAAAGAATTGGCAGTTCTTGTAGTTAAAACTGCATCAATCAAATCCATTGTAGCATCGGATGCCCGACCCAGTAAATTATAACTATCAATTCTAAATTGTTGCAGTCTACTTATGCTAGTATTCATAAGTGAGGGAGTAACTTTATTGTTTTAGCTTTTCAATTTTCTCCCTTTTTACAATGGGTGTTTTTATGAATATTTGTAACGGATAAGGCTCCGATAGTCGTGACTCACTCCAGCCTCTGGCGATCAGGTGACCCAAAGAGTGAGCACGCTGTTGCTAAGCTCAGCGATCAGCGGAAGCTGGTGCCGTAGGCAATCACGTTTCTGAATTAGCGATAGCATTTCTGGATTAGTGATCGCGTTGGCCACGATTAGCGATCAGCGGAAGCTGGTGCGGTAGGCAATCGCAGTCTTGGGAAAC
>NZ_JAAHHX010000583.1:0-1629 GCF_010672065.1 Moorena sp. SIO4A1
TCCATATACGGCAGCCTGTAAAGTTTGCTGCCAGTATGGAAACTCTACACCAACAAGGCTTGGAAATATTCCTAGAAATAGGAGCAAAACCAATATTATTAGGTATGGGGCGTCAATGTCTGCCAGAAGATAGTGGTACTTGGTTACCATCTTTGCGTCCTGGAGTAGATGAATGGCAACAAATACTCTCTAGTTTGGGGCAGTTGTATATACGGGGAGCGCAAATAGATTGGTCAGGATTTGATCGAGATTATAGCCCTCAGAAAGTTGTCTTACCAACTTATCCCTTCCAACGGGAACGGTATTGGGTGGAAACGGCTAAGGATTGTGATGGAAAAGCAATCTCTGCAACTAAACTCCACCCTCTGATTAATCAAAAGTTTTGCTCTCCCTTAGCAAAATAAATCTTTTTTGAGTCCCACTTTAGCACCACTAATCTACCGTTTTTAGCAGATCACCGTATATATGAAAAAGTTGTAGTTCCTGGTGCAAGTCACATCTCCCTATTGTTGGCAGCTGCATCTTTAACCTTACCCACAACTGCATGTCAACTAGAAGATATTCTCTTTCCCCAAGCTCTAGCAATTCCGGACCAAGGATCACGAACTGTTCAGGTAGCTCTGACTCCCCAGGATAGCTCCTATTCATGTCAAGTGATTAGCTTTGATGACTCTTTAGAATCACATACTCATAAATTGTCAAATAATGGTAATCAAGCTGATTTTTGGGCTGTTCATGCTACAGGGAAATTGGCTCTTACTAAAGCTGAACAATCACTAATAGCTCTAGAAGAGATTCAAGATCGATGTCTTACAAAAATAGATAATACAGAAGTTTACCAATATATCTGGGATAGACAAATTCAATTAGGACAAAGCTTCCGTTGGATCGAGCAAGTCTGGTTGGGAGAGGGAGAAGTTCTGTGTCAAATGAAAGTACCTCAAACGGTTTGGGATGCAACAAAATATCAACTACATCCAGCTTTGATTGACTCGTGCTTTCAGTCCATAGTCGCACTTGACTTAAGTCAATCTGACGACAACAATGAAACATTTGTACCGTTCAGTGTAGAGAAATTTATTTTCTATAAGCGTCCTCAGCCTGGATTGCTTTGGTGTTTTACCCGTGCCTCGCAAGACAAGCAAGCAAAAGAAAGATTAAAAGCCGATATACAATTATTTGACCAAGATGGACAGTTAGTGGCTCAGGTGAGTGGTCTTCAAGCCAGGAAAGCCAATCCCGAAACCTTGCTAATGACTCTGGAACCAGATTTAAGTGATTGGTTTTATGAAATCAACTGGCAAACCCAACCCCTACCATCAACTTCCCCATCTAATGGCAATGAAACAGGTAATTGGCTAGTATTTGCTCTGACAAGTAAATTGGCAGAACTGATTGGAAAGGAGTTGGCACAGAAGGGACACAACTGTATTTGGGTATCTCCAGGTTCAGAATACCAACAATTAGATGCGCAACATTATCAAATCAACCCCACTGTTGCCAAGCAATTCCAACAACTGCTGCAAGATAATGCTGAGATTAAAGGTATTGTGCATTTATGGGGTGTCAATGAAACAATCGAATCTGTGAATGAGTTACAAACAACCCAAGAACTAGGTTGTGCTACAG
>NZ_JAAHHX010000584.1:0-1627 GCF_010672065.1 Moorena sp. SIO4A1
GATGATGCAGGCAATAAACTCTTGACTCATAGCCATGTCTTAGCCGAGTTGGTTGCTCTTGCACTGATCCGCCGACTCCCTCGGGCTAAAGTTTTGGAGTTTGTGGTTGACTTGGTTGATAATCCAGACATTGAAACAGTCTGGGTTGGTGAACAACTACACCGAGAAGCCATGCAGCTTTTAGCTGATCGGCAGGACAAGACCTATTCCTTGTGCGATGCGGTCAGTTTTATTCTGATGCGCCAACGTAGCATAACCGATGCTTTAACCACAGATCGGCACTTTGAGCAAGAGGGATTTTTGACACTCCCCGCCCTGGAAGGACGGGGATTCTTGCTTCCACGGGGTGACTTGTTTAACCAGGCCGGAGCCAGGAAAAATAGAGGTCTCCTCTCCACAAGCGTATTTAGTCTTCGGACTTGGGTTCCGGTGTGCCCCACCGTACCTTTTCAAAATCTATGTCTTGATGCAAAGCGCGAGTGGGGGAAACCCCCATGACCGCGCTGCATCGCTTTAACTAGATACTTTTTTATCTAAATCTTTCATAAACATTTAAGTCGTTAGACCCAATTACGCAATATGTACGCTCTACATATTTTTTACGTTGCCTACTTATGTTTAGACAGTATCTAGCTACACCAAAAGAAAGATTGATTATACTTTTATAGTAGCACACAAAGTGCCAACTTTCAATCCCATTGTCTCTTAGAATTGCCGTCGAACGAAGGACGGGGCGCGATTACCCAATTTTTTTGGTAAGACTATTGCCGCCAGCCAGCTAAAACTGCGTGGAATAGGCATGTTGGTGGAACAGGCATGTTGGTGGAACGGGCATCATGCCAGTTTCATTCCCGGGCGGACGGATGCCCATTCCACTCATATTCATCCGAAGATTCAGCAATGCCGGATTTTTTCCCTACTCCCTACTCCCTACTCCCTACTCCCTACTCCCTTCTTCTTAATACTCACCTACCGTGCCCGTAATTCTGTTTCTAGTTTCCCTAAATCCTCTTTCAGGAAAACCGTAAGTTGGCCAATGAAAGCCTTACCGCTATCATTTTGAGTTATTTCTATCCAATAGCCGTATTTTTCTCCTAACAAGAGTTGACCCTGCTCAGCTGACCACAGTGGTAGGTTTTTTCGTCGTGATAACTCTAAGATTTCTCGAGAGGGATAGGTGTATACAAACTGGGCGCTATTGTAATCTCGATAAATCTGTGGGCCATAGACAGTGCGTAGGGATTCCTCCAGGCGTTCGAGGGTTACCCCATTAACTTGGTCATGGATAGCAATGCGTTCACTGCGAATTGTACTCCGGTCTTTTGGATAAGAGATGCTACCAGGAGGCAAGACAGTGGCTTGAAAGGTAAATCGTTCCCCAGCCGTATCACTTTTGCGAACTACTAAGCCATCTCCAATACCAGGCCGTAGGGTGGGGTGACCGTTAATCCATGCAGCCACTTGATCAGTCCTCTGACCAGGGAGGGCGTTAACCCGATTGCCGGTTAGTGCGAATATAATGCCCAGTGATAGAAATGACCCTATTTTTATGACATTCATAGAGAGCACCTGTTACCTGAGTTTTGGGTAAATCCTAGCATTTTTATACTCAAACAGAAAAACCCAG
>NZ_JAAHHX010000585.1:0-1626 GCF_010672065.1 Moorena sp. SIO4A1
CGCATTGGTTTTGAGGTGAACTCCAGTACCACAATGGTATTGTACAATCAGCCTCTAGTTACTCCAGTGCCTAGTAAGGCTCTACAATCTCAGGAATCCCCTGGGGTATAGAAACTTGAAACCGGGTAAGATTCTCAACAGAGGTATCATTGTCAGCTTCTTCACTGGGAACCGTTAATACTTCTATACGCCCCTGCATCACTTCCAGGAGAGTTTGAATCATCAACAACGTCAGTCCAGATGAAGTGGATACCATTTCACTGGGCTGTTTTGATTGATCTGGAGGTAATTGCAATAAATCAACATCTTCAGCCCAACAGCTGATGGCACAGGGCATATCAATCCAGATGGAAACTGTTTCAGATTTAGAGGAGAGTGCAGTCCAAACTTTAATTTGACCACTACTTATCTGAGTAATTGCAGTATCCACAATCATGACTAATGCCTGTCGAAAACGCCGTGGATCGACTAAAACGTGAATTTGGGGGTCAGGTGGAACTATTTCCAGGTGGAGATTGCGATTGGCAGCTTGCAAATGGGTCAGACGATAGAGGTCTTCAAACAGCTGCTTCAAAGAGACTGAGCAAATCTCCAAAACGTTAGTACCGTGTTCAGTTTTAGCTACAGCAGTCACCTCATCAAGCAGTTTAACCATAGTATGGGCAGAGGCGTTAGCCTGGTTCACAAATTCTCTCTCTTCTTCTGGAGATTCACACAGATCAGACAAAATCAACTGATGTAAACCAATCAACCGACTCAGAGGCGATCGCAACTCGTGGGAAGTTCGTGCCAAAAATCCGGCTTTAAACTGGCTCATTTCCATTGCCATTTGGTAAGCCAATTGATTTTGCTTGAATTCTTCTTTCAGACGCTGGATTTCTTCAGCATCAGTATCAGTTTGATGGCATACAGAGGTCTTTGAGTCTGTGCTTTCATGGAGGTGCGACCCAAGGCCGGGTGCCCCGGCCATTGGAAAGCGCACCTTTAAAAATTTCCTGAAGCGACTCCCCATAACTCCTAACCCAATGCCTACTAGCAAATAGATCAGATCCGTCTCACCCATGCTTATTAAGTCTTGCCACACTAAAAACGTCAACAGGTGCGAGCCCGTTGGTGCGACCCTAGGCCGCGAGGGATTGCTCGCGGCCTAGGAGGCGCGCACCTAGAGCGAATTTAATTCGCAACGGAAAGCGCACCTAACAAAATTGAAGGATAAAGAATGAAGGTTGAAGCTTATACTGCTGGAAATCGACAAGGATATAGTTGGGTAGACAACCAGGCTAAAAAAAATACCTGTTGCCAAGTAACCAATCGATAGAAGGTTTTCAGGATTCCTTCACAATTCAGGATTCCTTCACAATTCAGGATTCCTTCACAATTCAAACTTCATACTTCACAATTCAAACTTCATACTTTTTTGTCAGATCTTTTTAAGGATAGCTAGTTTTTTTCAAAGATGAGTAGAACTATTAAAACCCTGAATCGTCTAATTGAATCCCTCCAGCACGCAAAATTTCCCAGCCACTGCTTGTCCATTTAGCAACAGTAGACGGGACGCCAATCTTGTCTGGTTTGATCGCTTCTAACTCAGCTGGCTGGAGCGTCAATACCTCGGGAAACTGCACC
>NZ_JAAHHX010000586.1:0-1625 GCF_010672065.1 Moorena sp. SIO4A1
CCATTGAATATCCACATCATAAGTAACTTAGGGGGAATAAATACCCCGGCTCGTTTTTCCGCCCTGGTCTCTCGTTTCTCTTCCCCGGTCGCCCCTGGGCAGGGCTTCGATACTCGCGCTTGATTTTTGATCAGGAAAATTCGTCACACGGATTTCTATATTGATTAACTGGATTATTGATGAACTAGATGACTATATTCCTTATTACCAATCAACTCAAAGATTTAGCGCGAGGGTTTTAGGAAGAGGAGATTGTGGCTTTAGCTGTCCGGCAAAATAAGCCCCACAACGAACATGCGCAGCATGAGTGTGGTCAGAAGTTACCGCAAGAATAGGGTCGCCTTTATAGTTGGCAGTCTGTGAGTTAATGGTTAAATCTTTTTGTACTAAGGCGACCCTATTCTAAGGTTTCATCTCTGGGATGAATTTTGCACAGGGTATGCACGGATCAAAGGATAGAGCTATCAATCTTCTAAGCAGTGATGATTGAGACATTCCGGAGACGAAACCTTAGAATAAAGAAGCTTTTATGGTTAGTCGTCTATGCATAAAAGAGGTGCGACCCGTGGCGAATTTAATTCGACGAAGAAGAGCGCACCTTTGGTTAAATCTTTGTGATTAAGGCTTCTTTATTCTTACGGTAACTTCGGCGTAGCCGACGCTTGGCCGTAGGCCACGCCAAAGGCGAACGCGAACAAACCATCCTTTTTGCTTCTTGTTCCAGTTGCCTCTTTTCAAAATCAGTAAGTCTAATTGTCATTTTTATTTTTTTAATTCTGACTGACTGGCGGGATATTATAATAGTAGCAGGTCGAGCATGGGAGAAGAACAGATGAGAGTCGCCTACCAGTACCGGTTAAAACCAACAAAAGAGCAAAAAGTAAAGATAGACCATTGGCTGTCTATGTTGTGTGCTCAATATAATTAATTGTTGGCAGATAGGTTCTCTTGGTACGAGCAAAATCGTTGTTCTATAAATGCTTGCACACTTGTCTGTCACCTTCCTCAATTAAGAGATAACCCAGGTTATTACAGCCAGAAAAAGACCCTACCAAATCTAAAGAAGACTCACCCCTGGTACAAGGTAATTCATTCTCAGGTACTTCAGGATTTAGTCAAGAGGGTAAAACTGGCTTTTGATAGATTCATCAAAGGTGATAGTAATGGAAAACGAAGTGGAAGACCCAGGTTTAAGAAGCTACACCGTTACCGTACCTTTACCTATCCCCAAATGAAAGAAGGGTGCCTGGAAGGGAATTTAATTAACCTCCCGAAGATAGGCAAAATAAAGGTTGTACTTCACCGCCCTATTCCTGCTGGGTTTAAAATCAAGACTGCCTCTATCACAAAAAAATGTGACGGCTATTATTTGGTTTTGTCTCTAGAAGACAAAACTGTCCCTGAGGTTAAGCCTGATATTAATCCTGACTCAATTATTGGTATAGATGTTGGTCTCAAGGATTTCTTGACCACTTCTCAAGGCGAAACTATTGAAATTCCTCAATATTATCGGAAATCTCAAAAACGCCTAAAAGTAATTCAGAAGCGGGTATCCCGACGAAAGAAGGGAGGTAGTAACAGATTTCAGGCTATTAAGCAGCTTGGAAAGCAGCATAAAAAGGTAG
>NZ_JAAHHX010000587.1:0-1624 GCF_010672065.1 Moorena sp. SIO4A1
CAATTTCCTGAAATAACTACTTTTAGGCTTACTTCAATAAACAACTACCGCGAAGTCTACTCGTCAGAGGTTTGATCAGCAGAACGTGGTTTAAGCAGAAAGATTTCTATCCCATCAATGGGTTTCTCTTGGGCTTGAATCTGAAATTGCTCTTTAACAACTGACCGAAATAGCTGGTTGACTGACAAAACTATTCAGCAGCATACTTGTACGTTTGTATTTTGAATTCCAGCCGATAACATCGTTTCTCATGTTGTTTTCGCGAAGCTATCACCGGGTCAGGGTCTTGATTAGTTGTGAAACACACCCGTCGAATTAGTGTCCAGCCATTCTCTAAAGAGGCTTTGATCCACTCCCAACCAATCCGAAAGTAGCTGTTACCCCGAAACCAGTGAGTATCGACCCACCGACGCTTACCCGTTTCTACAACCTCAACACCTTGAGCGGTGACGTATAGAGTGGCTACGGCCAGGATAAACCACAACCGAGATAGGGCAGGCACTGAACGAATTTCAGACTTCTGCACATTCCAACCATTGGACTGGTCATCCAAAAAGTTTTCCTCGATATCAAACCGCAACCCATATTCTTGAAAGGTTTGGAGAGTGGTCTGTTCATCACTGATAATGGCCCAAAACTCACCATTGACATTGTTGCGACCGAAGACCAGATGAACCGGACCATACAAGTGCTCCTTGTGCAGCCTGACGTTATGAAAGCACAGGGCAACTCCACGCTTGAAATGGAAATCTTTAAGCTGAGACCAGCCTTTCCCGGCTCGCCAAATCCAACTGTCCTTTTTCAATCGAATCCGATAATGCCATCCCCATTGGCAGGTCATCGCTTTCATCAAATCAGTGTGGACAAAGCCACGGTCTGCAAGCAAAACCACCTTGACTCCCTTGGGCAACCGTTCAAGGGCTTGTTGCAGTATTTCTCGATAATCATTGAATGAGACAGACGCACTAGGATGTTCCATAACCCGCCAAACCACAGGTAAGGCCCGTCCTCGATGCACCACAACCAATCGCACCAGACAATACTCATCCCAGAACAGTGAGGTGTCCAAACTCAGATATATAGAGTCATCTTTCCAATCCGCCAAAGCTGCTTGAATCAATGGTTTGTACAGCCGATGAATGTTAATCCGAGGATTGTAAAGCCAGCGTTGTATCCGACGTTGCTTGCTTTGAGCATATTGGCCTCGACACGGGATGTAGGGAATCCAACGGGTCAAATTGACTTCCCCTGTTTGGATCAAGGCCACCACCATCCATAAACAGGTGGTCAGGTGACCCAGGTGAGCCCATTCATGGGGTTGACCCAACCAGGTCTTAAGGGCATTGTAGAGACGGGAGTTTTTTTCACAGCATTCCTAGGATTTGAGTGGTATCTGTCTTTAGAATGCTGGCTCCCACTCACTTCAGTCAATACCTGCTATCTCCCTCCTAATAAGCATTTGACCAATTTGTGCTTAACTTTTTGTCAGTCAACCAGATCAGCGTCCAGTACCCATTTAGGTTTTAAGCTAATACCATTGAATATTGCTTCAATGGCATCGTGACATGAGCGTCCTGGCCTGAACCCATATGAGTTAGGCTCGAATCTCGCTTCCCATTCTGGC
>NZ_JAAHHX010000588.1:0-1624 GCF_010672065.1 Moorena sp. SIO4A1
CGCGATCGCAAGTCTGCTTCATCCTTGACCTGATGAATGGCTTTAAATAAAAACTGCAAGGAACTCGTCATGACCGTGATGACCAAAAGTGTACTCGATCGGGTACTGGGCAACCCAAACTGCCTCCCCTAATCTTACCTTTAGCCTCAATATTAGGAGAAAACCGATGTCTCAATACGCTCACCCTGAAGTTTTGGTCAATACACAATGGCTGATGGATCATCTAGAAGATCCGATGGTGCGTGTGGTTGAAGTTGATATGAGTCCAGAATCTTACAAAGATACTCATATTCCGGGGGCTATTTTCTGGCATTTCCCCACTGATCTCTCCATGCCCGACTTTGGAATGAATTTAGACCCCACTGCGATTGAGAAACTGTTGTCGCGCTCAGGAATTTCCAAAGAAACGACCGTCATTGCCTATGGTAGTTACCCAGGCACAGGAGCTTTTATTTTCTGGTTTCTGAAGCTCTTTGGACATCAAAAAGTGTATGTCCTTAACGGTGGTCATCAGAAATGGGTGGCAGAAGGTCGTCCAGTAACATCAGACTTGTCAAACTTTCCGCCCACCTCTTATCAAGCAACCTCTCCCAATCCTGACTTACGAGTTCTCCAGGCAGAGGTGCAAGCATCTTTAGAGAAAACGGATTGTGTGGTGCTAGATGTGCGGACTCCTCAAGAGTATTCTGGTGAGATATTTATGATCAAGCCGCCAGAAGGAGCTGAACGTGGAGGGCATATTCCAGGTGCGGTGCATCTTGAGTATACTCATACCTTGAATGAGGACGGTACATTTAAGTCAGTAGAAGAGTTACATGCTCTTTACAGCAGCCGAGGTGTTACAGCTGACAAAGAAATTTTTCCTTATTGCGCGATTGGTGCACGCTCTGCGTACACTTGGTTCGTCTTGAAGTATTTACTCGGCTATCCCAAAGTGAGAAATTATGATGGATCGTGGAATGAGTGGAGCCGTCTGCCTCATGCGCTGATTGAGCGGTAAAAAAAATACCAATTAAAGTAGGGTGGGCAAATTTCTATTATCTAGAATACTCACGCATAACCAAACGGTTTTTGCCCACCCTACAAGCTTTAGCTGACCCACTGAGCACTCAATTGTGAAAATGTCTTGATGCAGTCGCTCATGGGGGAAACCACGGCAGTCGCTGGGGGAACGGCAGTCGCTCATGGGGGAAACCCCCAAGACCGCGCTGCCTCCCCAAGACCGCGCTGCCTTCCCAAGACCGTAATGGTGCGTTTGACCCGTAATTAAATTCGCCACGGGTCGCACCTCTGCATCGCTGCAATAGTTTTTATAACACTTTTATCCCACTAATCCGATTAAACTCATTAATCCCAGTTGACCCTACTCCTTGAGATGGCGACAATGCAATAGTTTTTCAGCACCCTCTTCTCTGTATTACTCCATTTCATCCATTGCACCCATCCAGTTCTTCTGTAAATCGCGATAGTGCAATAGTTTTACCAAATGCTGGCATTTTCAGAAAACGTGTGTTACATTAATAATATCGTTAAAGCAATGGTTTACTCCCCATGATGATTTCCACCGCACAAGCCGCTGAATTACTTGGTGTTTCTGCCACTCGCGTCCGTTACCTTCTGGGCA
>NZ_JAAHHX010000589.1:0-1617 GCF_010672065.1 Moorena sp. SIO4A1
GGAGAGGGTAAGGGTAGCACTGTTAAAATTACCTTGCCGATCATCGATGGAAAACGGGAATAGGGATGCAGCGCTTTTCTCGTACTTCCTGCTGTGTTGACAATAGTGGAGCAGTCGGTTATAATTTTAAGCCTTTGACGTCAAAAATTATGGCTACCTTTGTAGCCCAACTACGCTATTGCTCTAGTTAGGCACTTCTTGCGGATTCTGTTCAATTGAGGAACTACTAATCTGTTGCGCCAGTGAGCTGATAACCTTCAATTGTTCCTCACCAAAAGCGTCTGCTTCTGGACTAGCAATGGTAATGAGACCCTTGATTTTATAGTCATCAATCACTGGCACGCTCAGAAATGACCGCACTCCTGCCAAATCCAAACCCCCAGATACTATCCCCACTACCTGCCCATCGTTACCAATAACTGGTAAAGAAACCACGGCAACCCAAAGGTTACTCTTAGCGCGAAAAACTGTTGATATATAGGTGCGTCCCTTGATAGCTTGTTGAAAATAGCGGCGATCGGAATAGTCTTTACCAATTAAATCTAATTCCGGGGCTTCTGGGTAGCGATAAATCATCACCCCCTGACGATTGATTACACTCCACCCAGCCAATCCAGCCATTGCGTTTTCCATCAGGGTGCTCTCTCGTAGTGCTTGCCCTAAGGCAGCAACATTTAGCGTGCGCGTTTCCGAACAAAATGCTAGAAAACTCAGGGTAACAAACAGTCGCTTCAGGTCATTTTGGGCTAAATAAGCGACTGTTTCTGGGGCATCAGTTCCCTGTGATGCCACTAACTCCATCTGAATTTGGTCAGGTTGAAGGTCTAGGTCAGTTAAGCTAGCCAAGGTAATCAGCGCCAAAGCTCGCAATTGCTCAGCCGCAGTAGTAGTTGACTGTTTACCTAGCACGATCAGCAACCGAGTCTTTTGCTCTTCTAGGAGTAGCATACCATAAATTGGTGGGTCAATGGTTGCCTTGATTTGGTCAAAGGTTGTTTGCCACACCGGTTGCTTGCCTGTCATAATTTTTGAAAAAAAATGTTTTTATATTAAGGGGCAATGATATAGTGTAAAGGGGATAAGCGCCTTAGATCTAGACCATATTTCTCAAACAAACTTATAAATATAAGACTAACGGCTGAGAATAGTTGATCAGTTCATAAATTTTGGTATTTTGCGCGCGTCTTTCTGCAGTGGTCGATAGCAAACGTTTGTTCCGACAGGCTGATTTCGCCAGATTTTCTGGAAGCGTCGAGATATTTTCTACTGTTTGGGAAATGAATCGTGATTGACCTTGACCTTCTGTCACGCTACGGGAACGGTCACGCTACGCGATTGGCCGTAGGCCACGCTTTGCGAACGAGAATATTTGATTAAGATGGGGTGTTCTCAATCACAATCCCCTTAGTGGGGGAGATACTGTAAGGGTAGGGACGCTGATCTGCCTTAGCCCCACGAATTTTAGTAATTTGCAGCCAATTTTTGTAGCCAATTTCTTTTCCGTTATTCATTTCATCCCAGTCAGGGGAATAAAGGTCTACTACGACATCATAAAGGTTCAGTAAATTGTAGAGATCGCTTTTTTCGATTCCGTCCTGAGCAAAAATATCTAACACT
>NZ_JAAHHX010000059.1:0-41772 GCF_010672065.1 Moorena sp. SIO4A1
ACTTTTTTCAGAAACTTAAGCAATACAGGGCAATAGCAACTCGCGCTTGATAAAACTGCTCGTAATTTTTTGGGAGCCATTCATCTCGCCGCTTCTGTCATCTGGCTTAACTGACGACATGCCCTAGTTCGGTTGATTGGGTTCAGGGATTGCTCTAAGCAATCGCTATATGGGTGTTTACCTATTTTACAGCTTAAAGTGCGGAATTTAGGTTATGATTAAAGATAGGTGCAGTATTTGATTTTGCAAAAACTTATAATTGTTTAAAATGAACTTAGAAGATAGACAAAAAGAGATATATAGTTCTAACAATTGTCAAGAATTGACTGACTATTATAAGAAATGGGCAAAAGACTACGACCAAGACTTAGTAAATGAATGTAACTATGTAGCTCCCCAGAAAGTAGTGGAAGTATTATCGCCGTTGGTTTCCGAAGATGCCAGGATTTTGGATGCTGGTGCTGGTACAGGTTTGGTAGGAGAAATTTTATACCAGAATGGCTACTCTAATCTAGAGGGGATGGATATTTCAAGCGAAATGTTAGAGCAGGCACGTAAAAAGAATGTCTATACTGCGCTCTACCAAAAAGTTATGGGTGAACCCCTTGACTTTCCCTCAGACTCCTTTGATGCCATTATCAGTGTTGGTGTGTTTACCTATGGACATGCCCCCAGCAGCTCTTTTGACGAACTGGTCCGCATTACTAAGCCTGGAGGATACATTATTTTTACCTTGCGTCTTGATTTTTATCAGAACAGCGATTTTAAGCAAAAGTTGACTGCATTAGAAGAGTTGGGCCAGTGGAAGTTAGTAGAAATTGGTGATCAGTTCTCACCCCTATCCACAGCTAAACCTGATGGTTATTATCGGATCTGGGTATATCAGGTTAGGTAGTCATTTGTGCGATTCAAGCGTACCTAATAAACAGGGGAAACGCATCTAATCGCTAGAAACTAGCTCAAAAAAGCGTTTGAATGACTCTAAAATTTTAGCTGACCTTAAAATTTTGACGGGAACAGATAAAACTGGTATAATATTTGTATCGCTTATACAAAGAGTAAGTATTGTTTTAGATAATTAATATATATTGACAGCATAATATAAAGCTAGATATTTTAGTCTAAACCGATGGCAAATTGCCAAACGCCATTTAGTCAGTAAATTGACTTATTAACTAAAACTTAAACACCTAAAACTTTGAGGAGATAATCGTTATCCCATCCAGCTTTTTTTCATTTAGTTTTAATTCCCGTTGTTTCTGTACTTTCTTGTTTGAATAAATTCAGAGCTATGTCTTGATGCAGTCGCTCATGGTTTTGGGTCTGTGTGCGGAACCTGCGTCCGCACCTTGTAAGCCCCGTGGAAACCACGGCAGTCGCTTATTGGGGGGGGATCCCCAAGACCGCGCTGCATCGCTTTTATTAATTTATACTAATTTATCATAAGCTGTTGCGCATTTAAATTGGGGATTATTCAGTTATAAAAAAACGTCAAACCCTCTCCCCTGCTCCTCATAAGGGTAGGTTTTTTACAAAGACCTCAGGTGTGGGGTGTGGGGTGTGGGGTGTGGGGTGTGGGGGATAAGAAAATATACCATTATTGTCGTTAAAAATCATCATTGTCTTGATGGAACTGCCGGGTTTCCCCCACTCGCGCTCTGGATAAAGACAATATTTCCCCCACTCGTGCTCCGGATAAAGACAATAAAAGTACGTACTCGCCCCTTTGTAAAAAACCTACCCCTGTGAGCTCCCCTGCTCCCCTGCCCCCTTGCTCCCTTGCTGCCAGAACAATTCAATTTAAATGAAGACCAGCTTAGCCACCCTAGGAGAGCCCTAATAACTAGGAGAGCCCTAATAAATTATCTCCGTTAGACCTAGTAGCTGACAGACAGACCACTGGTTAACGAGGTGCTGTTCTGCCCTGAGGCATTGACTGTATTTCCCAAGCATCTGTAAGGTGGCGGAACATACTTGATTGAAAATCTGAAACTTCTTGATAGCTCATGTGATGAGTATCTGCACAACTCGTCCAGAAATTACCGCGAATCGTGGGATCTTCAAAACGCAATAATCCCGACTTTAACAGATTTTGCTCTTGCGGTGTTCCTGTAAGGGGAATTAGACAAAGAGGCATAACAAAAAGAACAAGAGAAGGGTTGATTGCTTTGAGTTTTTGTTTAAGTTCCGACACTGCTTCTTCAAGATAGAGTAAGCTATCGCGGTCATCATCAGGTAGCCCGATAATAAAACCATAGGAAATAATCGGGACACCAGCCCGTACAACAGCACTTACCATGTCACAGTGTTGCTGCCACGGTAACAACTTTTTGTAAGCTTGACGGTTGGCAAAGGGTCTTTCAGCGGGGATGTAAGTCATATAGCAGCCTGTCTTGCCATCCCAACCCCACATTGCTTCTACCAGTTCTTCATCTGGAAGTAAATCCTCTGGAGTGCGCTCCCGTCCACGTCCTCTTGTGGCTTTTTTCAGTTCAATACCATTGTCCCAGGAAACTGGCAAATTCATATCCCGCAATCCTTGGGTAATATCGAGAACTTCTTGCCGTCCTTCGTCTCCAAAGATCACCCGACCCAGGAATTGGTCGGAGTCAGAGACGACACTCCTTGCCCCAGCTTCTTTTTGACGGGCAGCCCATTCCAAGGCTCGTTGGGGAGTCATGCGCAAGTAACCTGAGCCATAGGTCGGGGTTTGGCAAAAGTCACAGGTGCGATCGCATCCGAGGTCAAACATAACAGCGCCGGTTGGCACTAGAGAGGAATTATTAAAGTCACCTCCCCCACCTAAACAAGCCTTGGCAATAGAAGGGGATGGAAGTGGCCAATCCTGTGGGTGCAAGGGATGACGGCGTCTAGGATATTGAGTACCATCAGCAAATAAGACTCCAGATAGTTCTTCTCGTTGGGGCTGTCCCAACACATAGTCAAAAATTGCCCAGTTTGCAGCGCCTGATTTATCTTTTACCACAGCCGTTGCACCAGCATCTAAATAGAGTCGGGGTTGAGCTATAACATCTGAACCTCCGACTATAATTGGTTTGCCTCCTTTTGCTAGATGCTTTATTACTGCAATAGCTAGCTCCCGATGGATGGTAAAATTACTGGTTACCCCCCAAGCATCACAAGTATAGGGATCGACCGAACTAATTTTTCCTCCATACGCAATCTTCCGCAGGGTCATCCCCTTCCAATTTACTTGTCCAAACTCTTCCTGATCAGTAGCATCTTTAAGATTCAACAATTCCACCTCAAATCCCCCTGCTTCTAGATTGGACATTAGGATTTGCTTGCTGATTAGAGGATGTTTGTTATGGTCTGTCCAATCAATGCCGTCAGGGTCTAATAATTTCAGGTGTGGTAACTCTACTAATCCTATTTTCATAATTTCAAATGAATTATAATTTCTTGAAAAAGTCGTGAAATAAAGCCGTTATCTTGAATCAACAATTGTCTTGATTAATTAACTGATAGAAGCCATCTTGGTCAAACCTCCATGATAGTTTATCAATTTAGATTCTGCTTTTCCAATTTGAACTAGACGAAATTGCCACTCAGAAATATCCTCGTAGCTCAGGAAGCGTGTGTCACAACTGGGTGTCCAGAACCCACCAACTATAGAAGGATCGTCAAAGCGCAATAAACCAGACTTGCGGATGTTTTCCCCTTGGGGTGTTCCTGGTATAGGGGAAATGGAATAGCAAGCAACTTGAAATTCCAGGTCTGGGTTAATTTCTCTGAGTTGTTGATGAAGTTCTAAGACTGCTTCCTCAAGGCGGAGTAAACTTTCGTGACTGTCATCGGGAAATCCAATGATCACACCATAGACAATAACGGGAAGACCAGCCCGAACGATCGCCTGCATCATCTCACAATGCTGTTGCCAGGGGAGAAGTTTGCTATAGGATTCTCTGCCAAAAACTGGACGTTCGGCGGGAATGTAACCTAGAAAACCGCCAACCTTGCCATCCCATCCCCAAAGGGCTTCTATCAGTTCTTCGTCAGGTGTGAGGTCTGTATGGTCATAGTTGCGTCCCCTGCCTAAAGTCGCTTTCCTCAGTTCCAAACCATTAGGCCACAAAAGTGGCATTCCCATCTCTCTTGCGCCTTTTGTAATCTCTAGAACCTCTTCTCGACCTCCTGGAAACAGAACGCGACCGAGGAATTGATCGGAACCCATAACTACACACTTTGCACCAGCTTCCTTCTGACGAGCAATCCAATTGAGGGTCGTTTGCGGTGACATTCGGCGATAGCCTGAGGTGTAAGTTGGAGTCTGGCAGAAGTCACATTTGCGATCGCATCCGATGTCAGGATATACGGACCCTATAGGTACGAGTTGTTCTACAAAAGGTTCTTCCGAGTATTCTTCCCCTAAACATTGCCTGGCTAATTCCACTGAGGGTAAGGCCCACTCCTCTGGACTCATCGCTTTAGTACGGGTTGGATGATAACTCCCATCCGCTAAGATTACACCCGTCAGCTTTTCTCGTGGAGTAAGTCCTAGTACATAGTCTAAAATCGGCCAATTGGCTGCACCAGATTTATCAATTACGATGGCTGTTGCACCTGCATCCAGGTAGTTACGGGGTTCGGCAATGGCATCGGAACCGCCAACTACAACTGGTTTTCCTTTACTGGCTAGATGGGCGATCGCCAGACAGCTGACTTGGCGCTCTTGAGTGTAGTTAACTGTCACCCCCCAAGCATCATAAGCTTCTGGATCTATATCCAGAATCCTCTGCCCGACATAGGTCTTAGTCAGATTCATGCCTTTCCAAGTCACCTCTCCAAATGGTTCTTGACAATCACCATCTTTGAGATTGACCAATTGAGCATCGAAACCCCCCGCTTGCAGATCGGCTATCAAAACCTGCTTGCTGATTAGAGTGTTCTTTCTGTATAAGGCAGTCCAATTATTGCCGTCTGGGTCATATAATCCCAGGGCAGGTACTTCTACCAGTCCAATTGTTGGGGCTTTGTCAGATGTTAATGTCATAACAGTCTCCTATTAATCTTTGATATTTTGAGTAATCTAGAATTGTCTGAAGCTTGATTGTTGAGTTCTCCTCTCCGTTCAAGTGTTCATGCCATCTATTTTTTTTAGGTATTTAGCAATCTCAAAACCAGCATTTTGATAAACCTTGCGGCGGAACCAGTTACGACAGGAGCCAGGGGCATAGGTTCCTGTGCTTGCCCCTGGCCCGCCATAGCATTATATTATGATTAGTATCAGATCATGTTGAATGGCGCAAAAAAACTTTACATTTTGAGTTAATATTAACCCTATAAACTATAAATTACTATTTTAGCTTAACCAAATTATTTTTATAAACCAATCTACATAGCTAATTGATTGAGACATATCTGACTGAATATAACGAATTTTATCTAATGCTGTTTTTCCAAACTATTCAGGTATTTATAATTAGTTTTCATATCAAATAAGCGATTAAACAGCCATAAATATGAATTCGGATACCATTTTCATTTTTCGTGATTAATCTATCTAATTTTAAGTTCATCAATACAAGGCTCCCCCATCCTGCGGTTATGTCTTACGGGGGTTTCACCCACTCGCGCTTTGCATTAAGACGCCGTTTTTCATTTGTCAGACAACTCAACTTCTCAAAATTAGTGATGAATTCATTATCTTATATTTCGTGATCAAGTTAACCTGGCTTGTCAATATCACACTATTGCTTATTTGTCAATCTAATTTAGATTAATTTAGATAGATGGGTTTGCCCTGCCCTCAGAATCGACAAAGTATAGCTAAATCCCTGGGTTCGCTGTCCAAAGTAAAAGCTATTCAAAACTGGTAAAAATTATGGTACTCTTAACCGGTGCTAATCAGATCATGTCTTAATCAGTATAAATGTACTGTTTTTAGCAAACTGTTTTTGGCAAACTAAATTTAAAAGAGTATTATGTCAACAACTTTTAAAGAGACCACAAAGAATCTGAGATTCAGTGAGGATCGCCTACGAATTAACTATCTCGGGAGTGCCAACCTGCCTACTGCAACAGATGATGGCAAAGATATCATTGGAGGATTAACCCAAAGGCCGAAATGTTTGCCACCTCGTTACTTTTACGATCAAAAAGGCTCCCAATTATTTGAGCAAATCTGCGAGTTACCGGAATATTATCCCACCCGCACAGAAGCAGAAATTTTACAACAGTATGCTGTAGACGTTGCTCAATTGACGGGAGCTTGCGAATTGGTGGAACTGGGTAGTGGGAGTTCTACCAAGACTCGCTTGTTGTTGGATGCCTATGAAAGTCAGGGATATCCCTTGCGCTATGTTCCTATTGATGTGAGTGGGGAGATTCTTGAGGACAGTGCCAAGCAGCTGTTGCTGGATTATCCCAAGTTAAAGGTTCAGGGTCAGGTGGGAACCTATGAACACGCCCTGAGCCAATTAACTCCAACACCATTACCTAAGCGGATGGTTTTCTTTTTGGGTAGTAGCTTGGGGAATTTTGCTCCTGAACAGTGCGATCGCTTTTTTGAGCAAATCACAGGTTTACTAGCACCAGGAGATTACTTTTTGTTGGGCATTGACTTACAAAAACCGAAGGAGATTCTGGAAGCTGCCTATAACGATAGTCAGGGGGTGACTGGGGCATTTAACCTGAATATGCTAGCACATCTGAACTGGCGTTTCCAAGGAAATTTTGACCTCGATCGCTTTACCCATCAGGCGATT
Organism: Moorena sp. SIO4A1; assembly: GCF_010672065.1. NCBI lineage: Bacteria > Bacillati > Cyanobacteriota > Cyanophyceae > Coleofasciculales > Coleofasciculaceae > Moorena > Moorena sp. SIO4A1. The sequence goes on from NZ_JAAHHX010000059.1 coordinate 6,729, forward strand.
TATAATCAATCAGAAAGTCAGATTGAGATGTATTTACATTGCCAGGAAACCCATGTTGTGCGCTTAGCCAGCCTGGATTTAACGGTTGAGTTTCAAGCAGGAGAAAGCATGCTTACAGAAATTTCTCGCAAATTCAATGTAGAGCAGATGCAGCACTATCTAAACGGTCGGGGACTAAACACAGTTCAGGCTTGGACTGATACCAAGCAATGGTTTGGTTTACTCCTGTGTCAGATACAGACTGTGTAATCGACGTGTAAGCGATCAGCTATCAGCTTAAGCGCTACGCGCACGCTACGCGAACAGCTATCAGTTATCAGCTCTCAGTTATCAGCTAAAGGCTGACGGCTGACCACTGACGGCTGACCACTGACCGCTGACCGCTGACCACTGACTGCTGACCGCTGACCGCTGACTACTGACCGCTGACCGCTGACCACTGACCACTGACCGCTGACCGCTGAATATAGACACCCCTAAGTTTAAGAATAATATTTGGCACTCAAACCATGGATACTCTCGAATCTACTCAATTCCCTCGCCTTGACAGCTGCAGTCGCGAAACCATTATCAATTACTTTAAGAATTCATGGGAACTCGAAGATGTTCTGATGAAAAGTCTGGTTGGGGAAGAAACATTCTATATCAGTCCCGACCCCTTAAGAAATCGTCTGATTTTCTATTTGGGTCACTCGGCTGTCTTCTACATCAATAAATTCCTTGGGGTTGGGTTATTAGATAAACCGATTAATGCTAACTATGAAATCCTGTTTGAGATTGGTGTGGACCCGGAAACTCCTGAAGAACTCGATCAAGCAACCAAAGATATCCACTGGCCGACAGTGGAAGAGGTTTGGCGCTATCGAGATCAAGTGTATGGGGTGGTTATAGAAACTATCGAAAAGACTCCTCTGAATCTGCCAATTCATCAAAATCACCCTCTTTGGGCGCTGATGATGGGAATTGAACACAGTCGCACGCACTTTGAAACCTCTTCGATGCTGATCCGACAACTGCCTGTAGAGCGGCTTGAACGTCCTGAGAGCTGGAATTATGCTGTTTCTAATGACAAGGTTTCCAAGAATGAAATGCTCCAAGTTTCTGGGGGTTCGGTAGAACTTGGTAAACCAGAAGATTATCCTACCTATGGCTGGGATAGTGAATATGGCAATCGTTCGGTGGAGGTTAAACCGTTTTTAGCCAGTGAGTATCTGATTACCAACGGAGAATTTCTGGAGTTTATTAATGATAATGGCTACGATAATCCAGATTACTGGGATAAAGAATCCTGGACGTGGAAGACAATCTATAATATCAAGCACCCTAAATTCTGGATACCTACTAATAGTGGCTACAAGTATCGAGCCATGTTTGACGAGATTGACCTTCCTCTCGATTGGCCCGTTGAAGTTAATCACCATGAAGCCATGGCTTACTGTCGTTGGAAGGGGCAAGGGATTCGTTTGATGAGTGAAGCGGAGTGGAATCTTGCCACTGCTGGCAGGGATGAAAGTAGCACAAATTTCCAACAAGACCCCTTTGCGATACAGGATTACAATCTAAATCTCAAGTTTGGCTCACCTAGCCCAGTGGGTATGTTACAAACTGCTAAAAGTCCTGCTGGACTCTATGACCTGCGGGGGAATGTATGGGAGTGGCTCAGTGATGACTTCAAGCCGCTACCAGGATTCAAGCCCCATCGGCTCTATGAAGATTATTCTGCTCCCTTCTTTGATACCCAACATAACATGATGCTTGGTGGTGCTTGGGTGACTACTGGAACAGAAGCATCCACATTCTATCGTAACTGGTTCCGTCCCTACTTCTACCAACATGCTGGGTTTAGAATTGCTGCTTCTTGACATCCTCCCTCGGTAAATCGCCAAATATCAAAAAAATAGGACTTTTTGGTGATAAAACCGCTATTTTGGCCATTTTCTGGAATTACCCAAGCCAAAACCCCGTGTTTTTAAACCGGGTCAGAAGTTACCGCAAAAATAACGCACCGTCAGTAAAGCGTGATCAACTTGATGGTATACCTGATTTTCCGGCGTTGCTGAACCCAAAAATGGTATACTAAAAATAAAACCATGGAATGCCCTAGATGTCATAGCAATAAAACTCATAAATATGGTCATCAAAGAGGAAAACAAAGATATAAATGCAACGAATGTGGACGACAATTTATAGAGGTTAAAACTGAGCGTGGTTACGATGAAAAAACTAAATTGCTATGCTTAAAAATGTATCTAAATGGCATGGGCTTTAGAGCCATAGAAAGAGTGACTGGTGTTCACCATACCACCATAATAGGTTGGGTAAAAAAAATTAGTTTACGCTTAAAAGATGTATGTTGTTTCACGCTCATAAATCCCTGAAATTACTGAAATAGATGTGCTACAAACCTTTGTTAAAAAAAAACAAGGTTTGGGTGTGAGACGAAACCTTAGAGAGTGGTTTGAAGTTACCGTAAGAATAAAGAAGCCTTATTCCATGAGTTTTATCCCTTTTACCCATAGCCTTTCGCCTATAAAGGCTTCTTTATTCTAAGGTTTCATCTCCGGCCTTATTTCAGATAACTTCAAACTATTACCCATAACCTGTCTCTATAAAGGCCGGAGCTGAATCCTTGAGAAGGGTAGCCTTACTAAACAAGACTTAACCCTTTTACTCACAGCCGACCAACTATAAAGGCTACCCTTCTCTACGGAAACTTCTAGCCACTCTCTTACGGTAACTTCAAAGGACCGCAGCTAACAAGCGCTATCCCGGAATTTTAAACTTTATAGTTGGTGACCGGAGTTCGGAAACTTTTAAAAAGCTTTGGAAGAGCGTAAAGCGATGCAGCGCGGTCTTGGGGGTTTCCCCCGGAGACAAAACCTTAGATAGTGGAGCCTTTATAGTTAGCAGGTTATGCAGAAAAGGGTTAAATATTTTTTAATAAGGCTCCACTATCTTACGGTAAATTCAAACCATGAGCGACTGCATCAAGACAATGTTGGCATAGCTTTTGGTATGTTACTGATAAATATGTTGTCTATAAAATATTTCTTGATGATATTGATCATTTAACTAAGACAACTTATATGACTAGAATATAAAATGAAAATATGAGATTAAAACATTATTTGGCTAGACTACATCGACGCACTCTTTGCTATTCTAAATCATTAGAAATGTTGGAATTATAAATTAGGCTTCTTATTTATTATTGAAAATATCATAAAATCCCCCTTTCAGGTGAAACCATTTCATGATTCAGCAACGCCGATTTTACCACGACTGAGCACCCTGATTCGAGTGGAGTGGTGAACGTCGAATCTATCGGGCTTCTCTGATTGAAGTTTCCCACGAAACTCGCGCTCTTTGTTGCCTCATTTATCGATACGGCTGACGCTTTTGCCAAACGGATTCGAGGCTATTGGGGAGTGGAGAACAAAGTGCATTATGTCCGTATCGGTAACTAAAGGGGAAGATGCTTCACGGATTCGTACCCCACCTAGGCTTACAAATTTGGGCACTGGCACGCAACTTTGCCTCTGAATTTATATCGGGACAATGGTTTTCAAAATATGGCTCAAGCCCAGCGTCGGGCTGGCTTTAGCCTTAACACACTCAAAAACCTATTTAGAATGAAATAGCCCTGGGGAAGTAGGTTAGTCTAAACTTCAGTAGAATGGAAAAATTAGGCATAATTACTCGTTGCCTTCTTCACAGGAAAAAAAGTATAACTTATTGTGTACAGCATCAAAAATTAGCTGAGTGATGAAAAACATAAAATCAAGAGTGCTGACATTGGCTTTAGCCTTTATGTTTTGTTTAATTAGCCTAATGCCTGTTGCTTATGCTTGCACAGGTATCACCCTAACAGCAGAAGACGGTGCTATGGTCTATGGTCGAACACTGGAATGGGGTGTCTTTGATATAGAATCTCGAATATTGATCCTGCCCAGAGGCCACGAGTTTGTTACGGAACTCTCTAACGATAAGAATGTCCATTTGCCTGGTATACAGTGGACTGGCAAATATGGAGTAGTAGGAATAGATGGTCTAAATCAGCCAATTGTCTTTGATGGTATGAATGAAAAGGGATTAACTGCCGGAGTCTTTTATCATCCAGGTTTCGCTGAATATATAGATTATGATTCAATCATCGCAGACAAGTCAATGGCACCGACCGATGTTGCCAACTATCTTCTTTCCACCTGTGCCACATTAGATGATGTTCGTCAGGCAATAAACCAGATCGTAGTGGTCAACGTTGTTGAACCAGCTCTTGAGATACCTGCACCAATTCACTTGATGGTCAGCGATCCTTCGGGTGAACAGATCGTCATTGAATGGTTACAAGGCAAACCACAAATCTTTGATGCGGAACTAGGGGTTATTACTAACGCCCCAACATACGACTGGCATATCACTAATTTACGAAATTATGTCAATCTCTCTGCTGTAGCTCTTCCAGATCAGGAGATTGGCTCAATTAATTTTAGCCCATTAGGTAGCGGTAGTGGAATGATTGGGCTTCCAGGAGATTTTACACCTCCATCACGTTTGATCCGTGCTGTTGCTTTTACTCAAACTGCAAGACCAACCAGTGACGGACTTGAGACGATGTATGAATTGTTTCGTATACTTGATAATTTTAATGTTCCGCTCGGAGCATCCGAGGGATCTGAAGGTGAAGATCTAGACAAATCAGGTATGCGGAGTTCAACCCTTTGGACAACGGCTCAGGATCTCACAAACAAGGTAACCTATTACCATACTCAACACAACCGTCAAGTCCGCAAGATTGATGTTGGCAGCTTAGACTTTGAAACTATTAGTGATGTGCAGACGTTCCCCCTTGATCTGCAGAAGGAACAGAATATCGAGGATCGGACTCCTGGAAAGGAGAGCGTTTCATCCTAACTAGAGTTTAGATTAACCTATCCCCAAGACTTGTCCCCTGGAAGAACTGCTGGTAGTCCTAAATTTGATGCAATCGCTTCTTTTATTCAAGATACTGCGATTGCCGTATCTTGACACTGGAGTTTAGTAAATAGCTCCCAGGCTGTCTAGATAGGGCTTGCTGATTAACTCTCAAAGCATTGACAGATAAAGGTTTTAGCCTTGTTGGGTCGAAAAAAGTGCCAGCTTTTCGGTCGAAAAAGCTCAATAACTTAGCCTTTTGGGCAGACAAGAGCAGAAAAATCATCGGACTTGTCTTCCGACTACCTCCTATATAATTCCCATTTCTCCTAACTCCTGACTCCTAACTCCTGACTCCTACCAATACCAAAAGACTTTTTCAGCAAACCCTAGATAATTTACAGAATCTACTGATGATTACAAAAACCCTTGAATTACCACGTACACCGGATTTTAATACTTAGAGCTGATTCGTAAACTCGCACTAAACCTTGTAGGATAAGGCTTGCGCTAAAATAGAACAATTGAACTATTTAATACCGAAAAGACAATCATAGCAAGGCTTTCAGACTTCTTAAGATTTACTTTACGAATCAGCTCTTACCCATCACATCAGCTCATCACCCAGGCAGTGCTTTTAACTAATGGGGTGGAAGTAACTTGGGATGATGGGTTGAAGAGTCGTTTTCATACCCTTTGGCTACGGGATAATTGTGCTTCCGAACACTCTATTAAACTATCTACCCGCGAACCAATCTTTGAAATCGATGAAGTTGCCAAAAATCTCTCGATTGAATCGGTTTCTGTTGACGACAGTGGGTCTCTAGTAATTCACTGGCAGCCAGAAGATTACATCAGTCGTTACCATCCCGGTTGGTTGCGCCACTATGCCTACGACCTAGAGGGAGAATTGACTCCACTAGTTCAATTTGAGCGCAAGCTTTGGGATCGGGAATCTTTGGGAGCAGTTTCTACCTTTGATGGTCCTACTGTGCTCACCAACCCAGAATAAAGCGCCGCCTGGATTCGAGCAATTTACACAACCGGATTGGGTTTACTGCGGAATCTGCCACCGGAACAACAATCGAGTGCTGACGTGGCTGCCCTAATTGGGTCACTACGCAATTCTAGTTTCGGTTTATTTTTCCATGTCCGTGCTGATATAAACAGACCTCTAGCTGATAGTGTAGCTTACACAAATATTGCCTTACCATTACATACCGATTTGGCAACTCGTGAGTTACAGCCAGGTGTACAAATGCTATTTTGCCTAACGAATGATGCTGAGGGTGAGAAGAATGTTTTTGTGGATGCATTTCGGGTGGCAGAGGATTTGCGTCAGTCAGAGCCAGAAGTCTTTCGCAATTTGTGTGAAACGATTTGGGAATGGAAGTATAGTACCAATGAAGAAGATTATCGTGTCGAAGGACCAATGATTGTCCTTGATCGCTATAATCAGATTCGTGAAGTACGGAGCATTACCTCCCAACGAGGTACGTTACAAGTGCCCTACAATCAGGTCGATGCCTGCTATAACGCTCTGCTTACCTGGTACCGACGTGTCAAAGAAAGTCGCTATCAAGTCCGCTTCAAACTACAACCAGGGGATTTAATCGCCTTTGACAATCGTCGTATCCTTCATTCCCGTACCCACTTTAATCTCAACAGTGGATCGCGGTATCTAATTGGCTGTTATGTAGATACAGATGACTTAATGTCTAAAATGCGAGTTCTCAGCCGAGGGCAAGGTTAAATGTTAAGATTTATTTTTAATAAAAAGCACAATACTATCAGCAATAAAAATGAGTATAACAGATAGAGTCAGTAAAGTTTACAGTTCTAAAAATAATCAATAAATTATCGCGAACTATGACATATGGGCTGAGGAGTATGATCATGATTTTACTGGTTATGGCGACTACGTATCACTACAAAAAATTGCCGAGATTGCTCTCAAGCGCATCCCTGTGCAAAAATTTTAGATGCTGCGGCAGGAACAGGCTTGGTTGGTCAAAGGCTCTACCAGGAAGGCTACCGTCACTTAGTTGCTATTGATCTGTCCCAGTAAATTTGAATAAAGCGCGTCAAAAAAATGTCTATAGGGAGTTATATCAGCAAGTTTTGGTAGAGCATTTAGACTTCTAATCGAATTCATTTGATGCCAATATCAATGTTGGATTATTTACTTATAATCATGCTCCCAGTCATGCTTTTGATGAGTTAATTCGCATTACTAAACCAGAAGGTTATATAATTTTAATGCGCCCTGATTTTTACGAAAGCAGCCAAGATTTTAAAGCAAAGATGGCTAACTTAGAGTCATCAGATCAATGGCAATTAATCGAGCGCGGGGATAAATATTATTCCCACCCTAATACTAAGCAGAAGACTCCTGTATAAATCTGGACCTATCAGGTTCAATAAATTTAAGCATTAATATAGCAATCCTAAATCATTCATTTGTCAACTAAGTGTACTTTTTAAAAACTAGCTCCAACTCTTTTCACTTCTGCCTTCTGCCTTCTGCCTTCTTCTTTAAAGCAGCCCATTTCTTTCACGAATCAGATAGGATTGCTATAGATACTGAAGTCCAGCCAATAAAACTTCATGGCAGCGGACGAGGACTATTAGAATAGAAAAGTACGCTCGACTTGACCGGAGTGTTTTATGGTTTCATCAGAACTAATCTCGACCTTGAGAGAACTGAGTCGCTCAGACAAGTTCTATATCATACAGATTCTGATTTCGGAACTAGCCCAACAAGAAACGGATTTAATTAAACCTGACCAGTCTTACCAAGTCTGGTCGCCTTATGATGCGGTTGAGGCAGCGGATACAATGTTAAAAGTGCTACAGGCTGTCAAAGCTCAAGATCATGGGTAATCCTGAACGATATCCAAAAGACCTAAAAACGGCTCTGCCAAGAGACCCTCACCAACCACGAATATAGCGCAGGAATTCTCGCCTAAAAGTTATCCGCGTCAGTCAGGATTCTGGTCATGGCTTTGATCACTGATACGGGAACGCTTACCTCGAAAATACCAACGATACCAATGCTTAGCACTGCGAATGGCTAACCACAGTAGCAGTAAAGCGATTAATCCTCCTTGTTCAGGAGCATCAAAAGCCAAAATTATCAAAACTACGCACAGAAAATCCTGAAGAAACACTACCCACAGAGGTAAGCCACGCAAACGGTAGAACCATCCCACTTGAACTAACTGGAGTACAAAGGCTAATAAGCCGCCGACAATACCCACCACCCAGACAAATCCCGTTAGTTCTTCAGCAAACTGAGTCACAGCAATACCAAGAATTGCCCCTACTAGAGGACTTAAAAGTAGCTGAACTATTTGCAAGACTCGCTGTCCTAATAGATTTTTGGAGGCAAATAGCTCCACCAATGACCAAATTGTCAAGATAGTCAGCAAGACTGGGGGATGAATCTGTGACAGTAACGGTACCTTCGACCAGAGTTGGTCACTGTGGAGCAAACCAATCACCAACAGGGGCAGGGCAATTCTCATTCCTGCCGCAGCGGAAGCTGAGAGGGCGGCGAGGAGTGCAATCATGAGCGTCGTGAGTTTGGCAAGAGGTTTAGTCTAAACCAGTAAAGCTTAGCATAATGTAACAAAATATACACTTTTTCTGTGATTAAATTAAATAACCAGGACTGGGTAAATGGTAAATTTTGTTAGCTGGAGAAATAAGGCCATGTCTGAGTCATTATTTGCTGATGCCAGTAAACGATTGCATAAATCACTGAAATATGTGTCAATTTCGGAGGATGCGATCGCACGCTTAAAATATCCCAAATCTAGTTTGAGCGTTTCCATCCCAGTCCGCATGGATGATGGCTCGTTACAGATGTTTCAGGGCTATCGGGTTCGCTATGACACCACCAGGGGACCAGCAAAAGGGGGAGTGCGCTACCATCCCAATGTTTGTTTAGATGAAGTCCAATCCTTAGCCTTTTGGATGACCTTTAAATGTGCTACCTTAAATTTGCCTTTCGGGGGTGGCAAAGGGGGAATTACTCTAAATCCTAAAGCCTTATCGAAGCTGGAGTTGGAACGGTTAAGTCGTGGTTACATCGATGCGATCGCAGATTTCATTGGGCCTGATATTGACATTCTCGCTCCCGACGTTTACACCAACTCCATGATTATGGGTTGGATGATGGATCAATACAGCGTCATTCGCCGTCAAATCAGTCCAGGGGTCGTCACAGGTAAACCCTTGGCCTTGGGAGGAAGTATTGGTCGCGATACCGCTACCGCCACTGGCGCGTTTTTTGTGATTGAATCCATTTTGCCCAAATTTGACCAACTGCCTCAAAATACCACCGTAGCCGTGCAAGGATTTGGTAATGCTGGTGCTGTGATAGCGCAACTGTTAGCTAAAGCTGGTTATAAAGTTGTGGCTGTCAGTGATTCTCAAGGGGGTATTTATGCCAAAAAAGGCTTAGATATTCCTAGTATTCGCCAATATAAAACATCGAGTCAAGGCATTAAAGCCGTTTACTGTAAAGGTAGCGTTTGCAATATTGTTGAGCATGAAGTCATTACTAATCAAGACCTTTTAGCCTTAGATGTGGATGTCTTGATTCCTGCTGCTTTGGAAAATCAAATCACTGAAGAAAACGTTGATAATATCAGAGCAAACTATATCTTTGAAGTAGCGAATGGACCAGTAACCTCGACAGCTGACAATCGTTTGGAAGAAAAAGGCATCTATGTTTTTCCTGACATTTTGGTTAATGCTGGAGGTGTCACCGTTAGCTATTTTGAATGGTTACAAAACCGGAGTGGACACTATTGGAAGCTCGATGAAGTCCATCAGCGTCTGAAAGAGAAAATGGTGGAAGAAACCGAAACAATTTGGTCACTTTCTCAGGAGCTAGCGGTTTCCATGCGCACAGCTGCTTATGTTCATGCTTTGAATCGCCTGGGAGACTCCCTGGATGCTAAAGGAACTAGAGATTATTATTGTAAATAAATCCGAAAGGGGTGCATCTCCTAAAAGCTGTTTGAGCTGGTGGGTGGAATGGGCATCTTGGTGGAACGGGCATCTTGGTGGAACGGGCATCTTGGTGGAACGGGCATCTTGCCCATTTCATTCCCGGACAGAATGTGCCAACACTGGCTACTAATAAAATCAGGGTGAGCGGCTTCCTAACCTACCCTACGCCACATTTACCTTAAATGTCGGAATTCATCTCCCGCCATAATCTCTGATTTGGCGGTGAGATGAATTCCGACCAATAAAAAAGAATGCAGTATCTATGTTTATCAGGGTTTGTTTATGATAAAATTTTATCATGATTGTACGCGAAGCTAAATTATTAAACGGTTCTCAGTCTCAATATGCAAGACTTGACTCAGCTATAAGGACTGCACAGTTCATTAGGAATAAGGCAGTTAGACTATGGCTAGACGAGCCAGATGTGGACAAATCTCGTATCTCTCGTTTATGCAAAGAGTTAGCCCAACAATTCCCTTTTGCTAAAAAGCTTAACTCAATGGCTCGTCAAGCTTCAGGAGAAAGGGCTTGGAATTCAATATCTAGCTTCTATCGTCGTTGTCGTGAAGGAGCCAAAAACAAAGGTTATCCTCAGTTCAAAAAGTATTCTCGATCAGTTGAGTATAAAACCTCTGGCTGGAAACTTTCAGAGGACTGTTTAACCATTAATTTCACTGATGGATTTAAAGCGGGTCGGTTTTCTCTATTCTGTAATCATCAAACCAGAGAGGACTTATTCAGACTTAAAATTAACCGGGTACGAGTGGTTAGACGGGCTGATGGATATTATGCTCAATTCTGCTTTGATGCCAGTCGCTTTGAAGCGGGAAACTATACTGGAAATGTTGTCGGTATTGACTTAGGGTTGAAGTATTTCTACAAAGACCAAAATGACAATTCTGCCATCTATCCCAAGTATTTAAGACAAGCTGAGAAGCGGATTAAGAAACTACAGCGGCGGCTGTCAAGAAAGTTTTTCAAAGGCAAGAAGCCTCAATCAAACAACTACCACAAAGCCAGAATTAGACTGGGTAAAGCACATTTGAAGGTTCAAAGGCAGCGTAAAGACTGGGCAGTGAAGTTAGCTCGGTGCGTAGTCCACTCTAACGATGTGGTTGTCTATGAAGACCTCAAGATACAAAACATGGTCAGAAATCATCACTTGGCTAAGTCAATTTCTGATGCTTCGTGGTATCAATTCACTCAATGGTTAGACTATTTTGGGAAAGTTTGGGATAAAACAGTGATTGCTGTTGCACCGAATTATACATCTCAAGATTGTTCACATTGTGGTCATCGAGTGAAGAAATCTCTCAGCACTAGAACTCATCAATGTCCTAAATGCCAGACAGAAATTTGCCGTGATACAAATGCAGCATTAAACATTTTAAAGAAGGGCATGAAGATTCTAGGCATTGAGTGGAATACAGGTACTGAAGGGCATTCAGGAACCTCCGAGTATTCGGGAACGCTTGAGGAGACTACCACCTCTGCTGTAGATGGGCAACCTGAAACAGTAAGTGGTGTCGCTGAGTCAAGAATCACTGTTTGTGAGAATCCCGCGCTGTAATCTCTGATTCAGCGCCGGGAGTATGTCAATATAGCATTTCCAAATATATCATAAAAACTTATCACCAATCTAGTGATAAATCATGATCAAATATTTAATGGTTTGCTAATTATAACGTTTGAGACTTTTATAATTTTAGGAAGGGCGTTATCTAGTTAGCGATCGCATACAGCCCAGCAGAGCATATCGCCAACTTTTACAGACAACGATCAAAGGTTAATTTTCCCTCTGGTAGAGAAATGCAAATTACCAAATAGCAATCACAGCAAGACCTTGGTGATTTAATTAAAAATTATCAACAAATCCTTGACAAACCTCTTTTATTCAAAAGCACCTCAAATACCGTGCGCTATGGACATAAGCTGAATACTTACTTCCCAGGTAGCAGCCAGATCGATCTGATTGAAGATAGAAAACAGCTGATAGCTGACGTAGGGAGTAAACCCTAGAGTCAAGTTTTGTATGATTTAAGTTAAGTCTGCTAACTTAATCCTCTTGAATGCCATGACTGACAATGTTCTTGACGTCCGTAATCTGAAAGTCCAATTCCAAACCGATGTAAAACAGGTCACAGCCGTTGACAGCATTGACTTTCAACTGCGTCGAGGACAAACCCTAGGAATTGTGGGGGAGTCAGGTTCTGGGAAATCAGTCACGTCTTTGGCCATAATGGGTTTGATCCCCTATCCTGGTAAGGTTACCAATGGCGAGATTTATTTCCGACCCTCAACTCGGGAAAAAGGGGTGGATTTACTAGGGGTGAGTCCTGATCAAAAACAGTCCTACCGGGGTGGTCAAATCTCGATGATTTTTCAAGAACCGATGACCTCCCTTAACCCAGTTTATACCTGTGGGTTTCAACTGACAGAAGCAATTCTGCAACACCAGGATGTTTCCCTAAAAGAAGCAAGGCGTCAAGCCATGGCTCGTCTTCAAGAGGTCAAGCTACTCCCTAGCGACCAACAATTGAGGGAGACTTTTCTAGAGGAATTCCGTCGGGAGAACCCTGGTCAAGCTATACCGGGGGAACGGCTAATTAATCGTCACATTAACCAGCAAAAACGGGAAATATTAAAGCGCTATCCCCATGAACTGTCTGGTGGTCAATTGCAGCGGGTCATGATTGCGATCGCAATTTCTTGTAACCCTGATGTGTTGATTGCTGATGAACCCACTACTGCTCTCGATGTTACCGTACAGGCAACCATTCTGGATTTGCTCAGGGAGTTACGGGATACCCGAGGGATGTCCATGATTTTTATTACCCACGACTTAGGCGTGATTGCGGAAATTGCTGACAGCGTAGCGGTGATGTACCAAGGCAAAATTGTGGAAAGGGGTGATGTCTGGAAAATTTTCTCTGAACCAAACCATCCCTACACCAAGGGATTATTAGCCTGTCGCCCAACTCTCGACCAAACTATAACATACCTACCGACTGTTTCTGACTTCATGGAGGTGGTAACTACTCCTAGTGGAGAACAGGTGATCCGAGAAAAATCAAAAGGGTTGAATGTTGACCGGTTCCAGCTTCAAACTTCCTCAGATAACCTACCCTACGGGAACGCTAAAGGCGAACAACCTTCAAGCTTCCAACCTTCAACCTCCCAACCTTCAACCAAACAACCTTCAACCAAACAACCTTGGCCAAAAGGCCACGCTACGCGAACAACCTTCAACCAAACAACTACACCACCATTAGTTTCGGTGCGTAACTTACAGGTAGGCTTTCCCATTCGAGGCGTATTTGGCGGGACGAAACGCTATCTGATGGCAGTGAATGGAGTATCCTTTGATGTTTATCCTAGTGAAACCTTGGGCTTAGTGGGAGAATCCGGTTGTGGCAAATCTACCTTAGCACGAACATTGCTGCGCTTGATTGAACCAATGGGTGGAGAAGTAAACTTTGATGGTCAAGAAATTACCAAAATCAAGGGTATGGGTTTGCGGCAACTACGCCGTGAAATGCAAATTGTGTTTCAGAATCCCTTTAGTTCCCTCGACCCACGACTGAAGATTGGAGAAGCAGTGATGGAACCCCTATTGATTCATGATGTTGGGGGTAATAGTAAGGAAAAACGCGATCGCGTGGCTGAGTTGTTGGAGCGAGTGGATTTAAATCCTGACTGGATGAATCGCTATCCTCACGAATTTTCTGGAGGTCAGCGCCAGCGGGTATGTATTGCTAGGGCACTCGCTCTTAATCCTAAGTTTATCATTTGTGATGAATCCGTTTCTGCTCTAGATGTTTCCGTACAGGCACAGGTTCTGAATTTGCTGAAACAATTGCAGGAGGATTTCGGCTTAACCTATATCTTCATTTCCCATGACTTGAGTGTAGTCAAATTCATGAGCGATCGCATTATGGTAATGAACCAGGGCAAAATTGAAGAAATTGGTCCCGCTGACAATATTTATCGAGAACCGAAACAGGATTATACTCGTCAGCTGATTGCTTCTATTCCCACTGGTACTCTTGATCGGATTCAACAGCAGCAACACAGACGACAAGCTATGGAAATACCTGAGATTAGTGATCCATGGTCTGTTAATTCTGAGATTAGTGATCCATGGTCTGTTAATTAAGGGAAAGGTGATTTTTTTTAATTCAAAATGCTAAATAAAAATTCAAAATTACATAAGCTATCAGCTATCAGCGTGTCGCGTATCAGCTATCAGTATCGAAGTCTGTGCCACGAGTCATGGAATTTTCCCCAGACTCTCAATTCTCATGAATCTGGAATTATTAAATTATCTCGTTCTAGGTTTATTTTAAGCACCTCAAGTAGCGTGAGCTAAAAGCTCACGGCTGACGGCTTACAAAATTACTAGCCTTATAATTTTGAATTGTTGACAACGGATACAAGCCCCTGAATTCATTTCGGGGGTATTTTTTAATTTTGAATTGATAATTTATGGAGTTTAGACTATAGCGGTTTTTAGCCTAATGAGGTACACATTATTTTTTACCTGTTCCCTCTTCACCTCCTGGGAGGGTTTAGGGGTGGGTTAATCTTCCCTGTTACCTGTTCCCTAAAACCAGTAAATCTGTACCTCACATAATTGAAAAACGCTATAAACTACTTCAAGGACTTGCCCCCTAGTTCATCAGCTTGTAGGGTGGGCAAAAACAGTTTGGTTATTTTGAGTATTTTAGATAATAGAACTTTGCACACCCTACTTTAATTAGTATTTTTTTGACTATAGCTACTTTTAGTTAGAGTGCTCTTGCAGCCAGTTGAGTAAGTCATCACTGGTCTGAAAATCCCAGATGGCTTCTGATAAACCTTCTAGGTCTTGGTGGGTCAAGGCTTCGATTAATGCCAAGGCATTAGTTGTGAGTTTACCAAAACGGCTCTCAAGCAGTCGCAATAGTAAATTTCTTTCCCCTTCTTCTCGTCCTTCTCTTTTCGCGAAACTCAATGCACCTCGCGCGTCCTCCAAAGCCATCTCCTGTTTGCGGAGTTTTTCCACTTCTGAGACATTCAACCCCGCTTGATTTGCTATAGTTAAGGCTTTTTCTAGCTGTGGGATTTCCCTGAGCTGGTCAGGAATAATTTCTAAGTTGGGCGCTTCTTTGATAAAATAGATCCACTTATCTATCACACTTTCCAACTCTTCCAGTTGCTTAGTAAATTTCGGAAGTTCCACAAACACCAGCTTGTCTTTTAAATCCACTACATCCCCAGCACTATAGGGGTCAATAATTTCTAAATCCTGGATGACCGAGTTACCGGAGTAGATCATGGCATTTAGGAAAGAAATCAGAATATCCTTACTCTGATCTGAGCCAAAGATTTTCTTGAAAGCAAAGTCAGTTTTCGGGCTGATGAATCTCATGGTTTTACCGGGTTACAAGGTTTATATAGGGAGGAGGGAGTAGGGAGGAGGGAGTAGGGAATAGGGGGAATATAGCGCTACGCGCAAGGCAATTCGTGTGTTCACAACCCAGATACAAACGCTAAGTACCTGGACAAAAATAAACCTCACTTCTTGATGCAAAGCGCGAGTGGGGGAAACCCCCTGTTCCGAAGCTGCATCGCTGTATTAACTTGTGTAAAGTTGCCAAAAGTCCGTCTGCTCCCTGCTCCGAAGTCCCTGCTCCCTATTTCAACAGTTAATTTTACTTGTGTCCTACTACTTATATATCATAGTAACATAGGTAAAAGAGTTTACATTATGGGTTTAACTCCAGGATAATCTGATCATGAACAAGCAATTATTTTCTATAATTAAAATAACATCTATTATTTTGATTACTTGCGCTTTATGTCTAGAAATTTGGTATATTTATTTACAGCTAAATGATGGCTCTATACCAAGTAACCTCTATTCTGCATTGTGGCTAGCAAGTATCGCTTTAATCTCCCATTTTATTGAAGGTTTAATCGCTGCTTTTAAAGCTGACAGTTGTGATAAAAATCCTATAACCTATGGCATTTATACGTTTTTTGTCGGGTTTGTTGGATTGTGGGAATTATTTAATCCAACTTCAGAAAGTTCTAGTTATAAATAAACCGTTGTACTGGCTTATTCCCCGATCTCAAGAAAAAAATGATTAGTGTAACTGACCACTTAGAATTAAGCGACCGTATTTTAGCAAGAGCCATATCCACAGGGCAAACGCATCTTAAGATATGGGATGATGCACCTTGGCTGCATCATCCCATATCTTACGAACTAGGGCGCTCTAGCGGACGCGATCGCGAATAGTGCCCTTTTTCCCGACAGGTGGTGCTCGCGCCGCTAAGCTTGAGGTGGTTATAGGTAAAGATCGGGTGTTGCTGAATCAAGAAATGCCTTATAATTATATATAAGATGGGGTTCTTATAGTAATCTTGCCCCCCACACTCCCGACTCCCGACTCCCGACTCCCGACTCCCTTCTTATTAATACTCACCTACCGTGCCCGTAATTCTGTTTCTAGTTTCCCTAAATCCTCTTTCAGGAAAACCGTAAGTTGTCCAATGAAAGCCTTGCCGCTATCATTTTGGGTTATTTCTATCCAATAGCCGTATTGTTCTCCTAACAAAAGTTGACCCTGTTCAGCTGACCACAGTGGTAGGTTTTTTCGCCGTGATAAATCTAAGATTTCAGGAGTTGGATAGGTATATACAAACTGAGCGCTATTGTAATCTCGATAAATCTGTGGACCATAGACAGTGCGCAGAGATTCCTCCAGGCGTTCGAGGGTTACCCCATTAACTTGGTCATGGATAGCAATGCGTTCACTGCGAATCGTACTCCGGTCTTTTGGATAAGAGATGGTACCAGGAGGCAAGACCGTGGCTTGAAAGGTAAATCGTTCCCCAGCCGTATCACTTTTGCGAACTACTAAGCCATCTCCAATACCAGGCCGTAGAGTGGGGTGACCGTTAATCCATGCAGCAACTTGATCAGTTCTCTGACCAGGCAGGGCATTAACCGGATTGCCAGTTAGTGCGAATATAATGCCCAGTGATAGAAATGATCCTATTTTAATAACATTCATTGAGAGCACCTGTTAGCTGAGTTTTGGGTAAATCCTAGCATTTTGATACTCAAACAGAAAAACCCCGACCTCCAAAAGAAGTCGGGATGATTGTTACTAAAGAAAGATGGCTTTTAGAGCTGGTGGTGCGTTACGGGACAAGCTATCCCAACCCTGACTACCGTGAAAATGATGGCTAGCAGGTCCCTAACGCACCCTACGCACTATCTGCTGATAACTAACAGCTAATAGCTAATAGCAAACCCTAGAATCTATTACCTAGAATCTAAAGGTGGTACGGATGGCTCCGACCCAAATCGTATCATTGTCATCATCGTGATTAGGATTAAAAATCACGTAGGCTCCTGGAGTAATCGTGATGTTCTTGCTAATCGGGAATTTGTACTGTGCTTCAATCAGGTAAGAAGTATCATTATCTTCATCAGCACCATCAATTTCCGTAGCCTTAGGTGGCACACCTCCCGCAAAACTCAGCACAGCTCCCTCTTTGCCTAAATCCAGGAAAGACAGGTTAGCTGACCAAGTTAAGATTTCAGCATTGTCACCTTCTTCCACCGCACCATTATCATCTTCTGCGATCGCATCAACATAACCAAACCAACCGCCTAGGTGAATTTGTGAGCTCAGGCGAAGACTAGCTTGTGCTCCAAAGCGATTAGCAGAGGTAGCCGTCTCCCCAAAGGGTTGCTTGGCCAGGTCACTACCAGTGCTACCGGAAAGGTTGACATCCTCTCCTGGCTGGTAGCTACGGACGTAGGTCAAAGATATCTCCAAGTTATCAATCGGGGAAATACCCAATTGAGCGCCAGCGCTATAGGCACCATTGAACAATCCATCTCCCTCAGCAGGACTAGGCGCATCGCCATCATCAGCTAGATAAAGTAGTGATAGATTCAAGGCATCACTAAATTCATAGGTTAAACCGGCACCAGCCCCCTCTGGTCCGCGATGGGTTACAGGGTTACGGCGGACAAACCGCGATAAGCCACCAGTGCCACTGCTTTCCAGGAAGGGGTTTATCGGGTCAAAAGGGTCATCCAAGGCAAGCCCAGATGTTCCCACATAAGCCGTGGTTTTTGTACCAATGGGGAAACGGTAGAACACGTCAGGAATTTCAACATCGTTGCCACTATCCGCATCATGACCCAAACGAGCCATGTCCGTACCGGTCACATCACTGAGTTGAGTAAAGTTTCCTGCCTCCAAACGAATTCTCAACCGGTCTTTCCCGGTGAAGCTGGTATTTAAGTTCAAACGTACCCGGTTGCTTAAGGTAATGTTTTCATCAATATCATTCCCACTACCATCAGCTTGTTCATCCCCAAAGGCACCAGCGAAGGTAAAGATCACCTCCCCTTGTAGTTTGGTGGTAGTTGAGAACTGATGGTCTTCTAGGAAAGCCACCCGACCTTCTAAGTTATCCACCCGTGCCCCTAGGGTAGCCAATTCGGATTCAAACTCTTGAATCAGCCGTTGCAGGGTTTCCAGGTCCTCCCGGGTAATAAAATCCGCCGTGCTCGCCGCAATTAACCGCTCAATCTGGTTCAAGCAAGCATTCAAACCAGCCGCAAATTCATAACGGGTAGTTGCCCGGTTTCCACGGAATGTGCGGTTAGGATAACCAGCGATACAACCATAGCGTTCTACCAGAGAGCGCAGAGCTTCATAGGCCCAGTCACCAGGAGATACGTCCCGCAGTTGGGAAACACTGGTGACCTGGTCGATGGAATCGACATCCGTGCCCTCGTTGTTGTAGATATTGATTTGTTTTAAAATTTCCGAGTTAGACTCACTGGTAGCCTGGGCAACGGTTAGATCTTGTGGAGCCAGTTGAGTTTCAGTAGAAGATGCCTCAAGGCTGGGAGCACCATAGGCACTGTTAGCGACCAGCAGTGAAGCCCCTAGCAAAGCGGGGCTATATTTGATCGTATTCCAAAAAATTGTTGACATGATTTCTCAATCAACCTCACACCTAGTAGACGACACGATTTGACTCAACTGAGTCCGCAATTTTTTCCTTATAACCACTAAAATTAGTTAGGTCTAAGACAACTCTGGATTAAGATATCATTTTTTGTGTGATTTTTCGAGAAAGATACTCATCCTCGATTTTAGTCACTTAAAATACCAATTTTCTTAAGCAACAGAGTAATGGGTTTCTGTGGGAAGTGCGATTATAGGGAGTAAGGTTGAAGGGGAGGTAAGGCTTTCTCTTAAACTAGTCCTAAACTAGTAAGGTATCTGCTGATCACTGACAGCAGATACCTTACTAGCAAACCTTAGAATTTTTACCTAGAATTTTTACCTACAATGTTTCCCTAGAACTTAAAAGTGGTACGGATTGCTCCAACCCAAATCGTATCATTGTCATCATCGTGATTAGGATTGAAAATCACGTAGGCTCCTGGAGTAATCAGGATGTTCTTGGTAATCGGGAATTTGTACTGTGCCTCAATCAGGTAGGAAGTATCATCATCGTCACTAGCACCATCAATGTCGGTAGCCTTAGGTGGCATACCCCCGGCAATACTGAACACAGCTCCCTCTTTGCCAAAATCGATGAAAGACAGGTTGGCTGCCCAAGTGACAATGTCAGCATTGTCACCCTCTTCCACCGTACCATTATCATCTTCCGCTTCAGCATCAATATAACCAAACCAACCGCCGAGATGAATTTGTTCGGTCAGGCGAAAACTGGCTTGTGCTCCTAAGCGATTAGCCGAGGTAGGCACGCCATTGCCGAAGGGGCGCTTAGCTAAGGGACTACCAGTGCTACCGGAAAGATTGATATCCCCTTCTCGCTGGTAGCTACGGACGTAGATCAAAGATAGATCCAAGTTATCAATCGGTGAAATAGCCAGTTCAGCACCAGCACTATAGGAACCATTGAACAATCCTAAGCCCTCACCGGGATTAGGCGCATCACCATCATCAGCTAGATAAAGTACTGATAGTTTCAAGGCATCACTAAATTTATAGCTGAAACCGGCACCAGCTCCCTCTGCTCCGCGAAGGGTTAGGGGGTTACGGCGGACAAACCGGGATAAGCCACCACTGCCACTGCTTCCCAGGAAGGGGTTGGTCGGGTTGAAAATGTTATTCAAGTCAAGGCCAGAGGTTCCCACATAACCCCTGAATTTCTTACCAATCGGGAAACGGTAGTACAAGTCATTAATCTCAACATCGTTACCACCACCGGCATCATGACCCAAGCGAGCCATGTCGGTACCAGTCACACCAGCGAGACTAGTAAAGTTTCCTGCCTGCAAACGAGTTCTCAACCGGTCTTTACCGGTGAAGCTGGTATCGAAGTTCAGACGTACCCGGTTACTTAAGGTAATGTTTTCATCAATACCATCTCCACTACCATCAGCTTTTTCATCCCCAAAGGCACCAGCGAAGGTAAACAGAACCTCCCCTTTGAGTTTGGTGGTGGTAGAGAACTGATGGTCTTCTAGGAAAGCCACCCGACCTTCTAGGTTATCCACCCGTGCCCCTAGGGTAGCCAATTCGGATTCAAACTCTTGAATCAGCCGTTGCAGGGTTTCCAGGTCCTCCCGGGTAATAAAGTCAGCGGTGCTAGCTGCAATTAACCGCTCAATCTGGTTCAAGCAAGCATTCAAACCAGCCGCAAACTCATAACGAGTAGTTGCCCGGTTTCCACGGAATGTGCGGTTAGGATAACCAGCAATACAGCCATACCGTTCTACCAGAGAGCGCAAAGCTTCATAGGCCCAGTCACCAGGAGATACGTCCCGCAGTTGGGAAACACTGGTGACCTGGTCGATCGAATCTACATTTGTGCCCTCGTTGTTGTAGATATTGATTTGTTGTAGAATTTCCGAGTTAGACTCACCAGTAGCCTGGGCAACGGTTAGCTCTTGTGGAGCCACTTGAGCTTCAGTAGAAGATTCCTCAAGGCTGGGAGCACCATAGGCGCTGTTAGCCACCAGCAGTGAAGCCCCTAGCACAGCGGGACTATATTTGATCGTATTCCAAAAAACTGTTGACATGATTTCTCAATCAACCTCACACCTAGTAGACAACACGATTGGACTCAACGCAGTCCGTCACTTTTTCCTACAACCACTAAAATTCGTTAGTTATAGGACAACTCTGGATTAGCATATCATTTTTTGTGTGCTCAGAGGAGCTAGCTTTTCGAGAAAAATACTCGATTGTAGTGACGTACGATACCAATGTTTTTAAGCAACAGAGCAATAGCTGTCTGTGCGCTCTAGATTTTACCGGTTGAGGTTGAAGAGGAGGTAAGGCTTTGGTAATACTCAGGTTAAGAAGGACGCTTTTATGTTTACGGCTAGCATATTATCTGGCTAGAATATGGTATAGCAATCCTAATTGCAACGTCAACAAGCAAGGGGAGCAAATTCTTACCCATTGTTGCCCTCTTGGTTTGTTATGGTATGTAAAAACTCAGATTGGATTGCTATCTAAGCAGTGAACCTAACGGCCAGGAGTAACTCCTGAACGTTGACCAGTGACAATATAAGAGACTCGTTGACCGATATTGGTAGCATGGTCAGCCATTCGTTCTAAATGGCGAATCACTAGTCCCAGTAAAAGAATTGGTTCAACAACACCCTTGATATCCCTTTGACTGGCCAAGGTTTGATAAACTTGGTCATAGGCATCATCGACTGTGTCGTCCAGCTTTTTGACGGTTTGCCCAGCAATGGCATCTAAATCCGCTAGGGCTTTTAAACTTGTTGCCAGCATAGCTTGGGCATGATGAGACATCAGTTCAACCTCTGGCATACAGGGATGGGGTGGATAAGGAAACAGCTTGATTGATAGTTCTCCCAGGTCTTCAGCATAATCACCAATGCGCTCTAAATCTCGTACTAGTTGCATAAAGGCACTCAGAAGCCGTAAATCTTGGGCAACGGGAGATTGCAGAGCCATTAGCGTGACACATTCCATCTCAATTTGGTGATAGTAGCCATCAATGCGCTTATCAAGAGAGGCAAGATGTTGGGCAGTCTCGAGATTGCGCTCAAAGAGCGCTTGATGGCTGAGTCGAAAAGATTGCTCTACCAGAGCCCCCATACGCAGAACATCTTGTGCCAAACGCTTCAGAGAGCGCTGGAAGTGGGAACGCTCAGACATGTTGCTGACAGAACTAGTAGGAGAAGATAAACTCACCATAAAATAGGGGTTGGTAAGGGAAGGCTGGAAGCCCCTGTCCTTTACATTTATGCATGGGTAAGAAAGCACTTAACATAAATAACTGCCCAACAGGACATCTTGATTAGATGCGTTCGCGTAGCGTGGCCAAAGGCCAATCGCGCTTAGCCATCCTTCCGGTGAACAAATTAACAGGCAGTATTTCAATGAAAGTTTTAGGGGTTACAGGTTAGCCGAATACAGGTTAGCTGGTTAGCTGGTTAGCTGGTTAGCTGGTTAGCTGGTTACAGGTTATTAAACCTTGGCCTATTGGCCACGCTACGGGAACAACCAAACAACTTTTAACCTTTAACCTTGGCCTTGGCCTTTGGGCTACGCTACGCGAATGGCCACGCTACGGGAACAACCTTTAACTTTCAACCTTTAACCTTTAACCAAACAACCTACCAGGGCGAGCAGGATAAGACACTATAACACTAAGTAATAGCAAATTGAATCAACCTTTGGTGGTATCTGGAAGTGCAATTTCTATACAGGCACCACCTGTTTCCCAGTGATTGCTGGCTAGGATAGAGCCACCGTGAGCTTCAATAATTTGCTGCACAATGGATAGTCCTAGACCACTGCCACCACGAACAGGTAAGGAGTCTCCATTACTATAATTAGTCTGCTCTCTGGCTCTTGACTGATCTCCCCGGTAAAGTCGCTCAAAGACACGGGGTAAATCTGACTCGGCAAAACCATCTCCTGCATCGATCACCTTAATTTGAATCCAAGTATCGCAAACAGCCGCCTTCTGGGAAGATATAGCATTAACCTCAACTCGAATGGCAGCCTGAGATGGGCTGTGTTTAATACTGTTGTCAAATAAATTCAGAAACACCTGAGTCAGGCGAGAGGGATCAGCTTGCAGATACACTTGATTAGGTCCATTATAGGCAAGGGTTAAGTCTTTCTGTTGGGCTAGGAGTTCTAAGGTTTGCCAGACCCTAAAAATTAAACTCTTTAGTTCTATGGATTGACAGTTAAGATGTAGAGTGGGGTCTTGCTTGAGTTTACTAATTTCCAGCCAATCTTCCACAAGCTGAATCAGCCGTTTGACTTCTGCGAGCATTTTCTCGACCCAGCGGCTTTCCTGAGGCTCCAGACGGCTCTGTAAGGTTTCCGCCACTAAACTAATGGAGGTTAAAGGGGTTCTTAGTTCGTGGGCTAAATCCCCAAACCACTGGTTGCGAGACTCAGCCAGTTCTACCAAAGGTTGTTGGTTTTCCAGAAACACACCAACTTGTTTATGGGGTAATGGCCAACTGGAAGCTCTTAGATAAAGCGATCGCATTTCACCCATGGCCTCCCCATTTAAGCAACTGGGGTGAAATACCCATTCACAGATCCCAGGTTGCTGCTGCTGACGGGTAGTTTGAATCAGCTGATCTAATTCGTAGGAACGCACCCACTCCAGGAATAACCGGATTTCTCCTGATTCCCAGTGATGAATATGTAATAACTGACGCGCTTGCTGGTTGCACCAGAGTAACTGGTTTTCTTCATCCACCAGAAAATAACCTAAGGGTGCTACCTGAACTACTCCCTGCCACGTTTGCAGTTCTTGCTCGATCTGTTCTCGTTGATGATTGGCTCTTGCGATCGCTTGCCGCAAACGAGAAACTGCCGACAACGAGTTGCTGGTAGCATCCGCCTGTAGTGTTCCCAGCATTTGCTGTAGCCGTCGTTTGAGTTGGTGCTGCTGCCACAGCCACAGCCCAATTCCCAAAGCCAGACCTAGTAAAAATGCTAGGATTATCATAACAAAAAAACAATATGAAGTATGAAGGACTTCGTACTTTATACTACTTTATCCTTTATCTATGCTTCATATTTCATTCATTATTTATCCTTGATTCTTGATATTTTCTCTATCCTTTCTCTATCCTTTCTCTATCCTTGATTATTTATCCAAACCGATAACCAAAACCGCGTACAGTGATCAGGTATTCTGGTTTACTAGGGTCTTCCTCTAATTTTTCCCGTAACCAGCGAATATGAACATCGACGGTTTTAGTATCTCCCACAAAATCCATTCCCCATACTTGATCAATTAATTGCTCCCGAGACCAAACTCGGCGGGGATTATTGATAAATAACTCCAAAAGTCGAAACTCTTTGGGAGATAAATTAACGTCTTCTCCCCGAACCATCACCCGACACTCTTGGGGGTACAGCTTGATCTCTCGGAATTGCTGCACTGGTGTTGGAGTCATACCATTCAAGTGTTGGCGACGAATTAAGGCTCGGCAACGAGCAATCAACTCCCGCATACTGAACGGTTTAGTGAGGTAGTCGTCTGCACCAACTTCCAAACCTAAAACCCGATCCGTTTCACTAGCTTTGGCACTCAGAATCAGGATAGGAATGGGATTTCCTCGATAACGTAGCAA
This sequence comes from Moorena sp. SIO4A1, assembly GCF_010672065.1. Lineage (NCBI taxonomy): Bacteria > Bacillati > Cyanobacteriota > Cyanophyceae > Coleofasciculales > Coleofasciculaceae > Moorena > Moorena sp. SIO4A1. The sequence goes on from NZ_JAAHHX010000059.1 coordinate 31,306, forward strand.
CCGACACAGATCTAAACCATTAACCTGAGGTAACATTAGGTCTAATATGAGCAAATCCACAGAGTAACCAGTTTGATCGGTATCCTGAAGCATACTCAAAGCTGTAGCACCGTCCGCAGCACTGAATACCTCGTAACCTTCTTCTTCCAGGGCTAGGACGATCATTTCTCGGATTAGTTCTTCGTCTTCCACCACTAAGACTTGTTTAGCCTTTGTCAGCTCAGAAGTGGAAGTACTGTGGGGTATGTCGAGAGCAAGCATAAAGTAAGAAAAGTTGGTAACTGAGGTTACACGTCAAGATATACAAGTAGTACCACGCATCTGTCAATCAGAATATTGACTTAATCATCAATTAACCTTATTTTTACCACAATCTTATCTGGCTGCGGATAGATTATGGAGCCATTTTGCCTAATTGAGAGAAAATTAACCGAAAATCCCAGGTAGTATAGCGCTACGCGCAAGTCAGCAAGGTTCTTGCGTCAGAAGTCAAAAGTAAGCTATGACTAAGTTTCGGAGTTTAGGAATGTCCTAATATTAATGGGTAGTGCTATATGATATGCAAACAAAACCTTGGCCTATTGGCCACGCAATCGCGTTCAACCTTATAACCTTCAACCTTATAACCTTGGCCTATTGGCCACGCAATCACGTTCAACCTTCAACCTTATAACCTTCAACCTCTACACCTACTTGAAACGAGAGGTTTGGCAGATATCACAACTACTAACCCTCTAAGAGGATTAACCATGCTGTTACACTTGAGTACTTGGACAGAAATTGAAGCTTACCTAAAGCAATCACCAGGGATTATTCTGCCCATTGGTTCAACGGAACAACATGGACCAACTGGTTTGATTGGCACCGACGCAATATGTGCAGAAGCGATCGCAAAAGGTGTCTCTGAAGCAACCAATGCCCTAGTTGCTCCAACCATTAATGTCGGGATGGCGCTACACCACACGGCTTTTCCCGGTAGCATCAGCTTGAAACCTAGTACATTAATTCAGGTGCTCAAAGACTACCTGACTTGCTTGACTAGAGCTGGGTTTACCAAGTTTTTCTTTATCAATGGTCATGGGGGTAATATCGCTACCCTTAAAGCAGCGTTTTCTGAAAGTTACGCCCACTTGAGTGATTTACAGATTCCTAATGGGGAAACGGTTCAGTGTCGGCTAGCTAATTGGTTTATGTGCCGTTCTGTATATAAATTAGCTAAGGAATTGTATGGGGATCAAGAAGGTTCCCATGCTACTCCTTCTGAGGTAGCACTTACCCAATATGTCTATCCCGAAGCGATTAAACAAGCACCCCTCTCAGAAACCGTTGCGTCTGGACACCCCATTTATGGAGCCGCAGATTTTCGTCGCCGTTATCCCGATGGTCGTATGGGGTCTAATCCAGCCTTAGCAACACCGCAACATGGTAAGCAGTTTTATGAGTTGGCAGTCAAGGAGTTGAGTGGTAGTTATTTGGAGTTTCTGGCTGCAGAGTGAATCGGAATTGGGAATCGGGAATCGGGAATCGGGAATCGGGAATCAGTTATATAACTGGACTTGATCTTAGATCTGATCCGATACTTTTTAGCTACCAGAATCTACCAAAAGTAAATCTTGGCTCACTAATGCAAGTTGATTTCTCAACCAGGGTGTATCTACCAAGGCTCGCAAGAATATCCCACGAGCGCCGTTAATGTCCCGATCCATCCTTCGGCCATCAACTAGTGATTTAATAATGCGACTTCCGCCTATATTTACCAATTCACCTGTCCAACTAACAGTCTTACTAGTATAGGCTTCACAGACATCCACCACCGTCTTCCCGGTCTCTTGAGCTTTGTGCTTCAAGAATTCCTTAAAGCGATAGTGGGCGAATGTCAGCATATTGCGGACAGTCTTAGATCTGATTTTTCTATTACCTTTTTTCGACATCTGAGAAGTCTCGAAGGTGGGAAGTAAGATTATATCAAAATTGTCAACTAAGAACCTAGCTGTCTTATGATGAAGCTCGTTGATTAGGTTTTGAATCTTGATTACCATCCTCCGAGCGGCCTTTCTCATCCGACGTTTTTGACCACCACAAGCTTGGCTTATTTTAGATAGCAAATTATCTAGATGTTGGCACAATCGTTGAATACCAGAAAAGTCTCCATTCCCAATCTTTCCTACAGATGTCTCACTAAAAAAGGTAATAAAAGTTCTGACCCCAGGGTCTAAAGCGACTACTCTACCTTGGTTTTCGGTTTTATTTTTAGTCTCTTGATAGGGGACGACCAAATAGTAATCCCCATTCCTGCTGGTCAGTCTACTGTCGCAAATATTGTCAGGAATGGTCTCGGAATAAGCTATCTTGCCCAGTTTAGTGTGATATACCCCCATAGCTGAAACTGCCGATTTAGGGATATAACAAGACTGGGTAGGATTTTTCCTCGATCTAAACCTTACCCTTTGAATTTGCGAAGTCTTTTTGTACTTCTTTTTGGCCTCTCTGACAGCGGTGCAAGCATCCTTAACCGCTATCGATTTTATCTGATAAGGTACTTCCTTACACCACTCGGGAAGGTCGTTTAAAATGCCAGTTTTAATGGCTTTCCAGTTGGCTTTTATTTCGCCATCCTGGAGGATTTTGATGGTTTTATTGAACACATACCGGGAAACCCCAAACCATTTACGGGCAAGGGATCGCTGCTCAGAGTTTAGGAACAGACGAATCTTCTTGGATTTTTTTACCGTATTTCCTGAGTCCGTGAACCCGGCATGAGAAGAGGTGAATGATGGAGAGAAGATCTGCGGTAAGTTCTGATTCTGGGCAGCTCTGAGGCTGGTCGAGAACCAGGATTTTTCCACCGTTGAGGCCGACCAAGTACTCAATGAGTTCAAACCCGAATCGGGTAAGTCGGTCTCTACAGGTAACAACAACCGTGAGCTTATCTCCCGACACAACTCGTTCCAAAATGGCTCTAAGTCCTTTTCTTTTGTAGTTGAGACCTGAGCCGATGTCTTGGATGATTTCTGCTTCCGGGAAGAGGGAGTGGAGGTAGGCGACTTGGCGGGCAAGATCCTCTCGCTGCTTTGTACTGCTAACTCGGCAGTAACAGATGGTATAACAGCTTGATCTGTCAGACTTTGGAGCTTTTCCAAAACGGAGAAGATCTGTTGAGTCAAAGAGTCTAGTTCCGCCTGGTGTCCTTTCGCATCTGAGTGTCCCATTGTCTGCATACTTCCTTAGTGTGTTTTTGGAGAGTCCCGTAAGTTCGACCGCCTTACGGAGTGGTATTAATGCCATCCCATTAATCTACCATTATTTGACAGTAATTGGTAGATTAATGGGGATTTTTGTTAACTATCACAAGCCTCAATATCTTCAGGGAAATCCTGGCGTAATCCTCCAGGCAAGGCAGCAATAATCGCATCTAGTACTCTAGATACTTGAATAATTTCAATACCAAGATCAGATAAGGTTTGACCTTTGGGTATGATCGCTCGCTTGAACCCTAACTTGGCAGCTTCTTTGAGTCGGAGTTCCATCTGAGAGACTAGTCGCACTTGCCCGCCTAAGCTGATTTCACCAATCATAACGGTGCGAGGATCGACAACGCGATCGCGAAAACTGGCTACTACCGCAATAGCCATTCCTAAATCAGCTGCTGGTTCTTCTACTCCTAGCCCTCCTGCTGTTGCGACATAAGCATCTAATTTGGATAGGGGAATCCCGACTCGCTTTTCCAAGACTGCCAGAATTTGTTGTAACCGGTTGTAATCAACTCCAGTCGTTGAGCGGCGGGGTGCCCCATAACTAGCAGGACTTACTAGCGCTTGCAACTCTACCAGAATCGGACGAGTACCTTCACAAGCCACGACAGTAGCAGTACCAGGACTCATTTCATCCCGGTTACCCAAAAACAGATCAGAAGGATTCAAGACTTCCTGCAAACCGTTGCTGACCATTTCAAAAATACCGATTTCATGAGTAGCCCCAAAGCGGTTTTTCACAGAACGCAGTAGCCGATGGGAGGCAAAGCGATCGCCTTCGAAGTACAATACAGTATCCACTAAGTGTTCCAGTACCCTTGGTCCTGCGATCGCGCCTTCTTTGGTCACATGACCCACAATTAACAGAGTAATGTTTGACCGCTTTGCTACCTGCATCAGGGCGGAGGTACATTCCCGGACTTGAGCAACAGAACCAGGAGCAGAGGTCAAGGCCGGAAAATAAAGGGTCTGAATACTGTCAATCACTGCTACCTGAGGTTTCAGGGACTCCAACTCTCGCAGAATTTCCTCTAAATCGGTTTCTGGTAAGATATACAAATCAGCGTCTTTAGACTCAGATGTAGACTCAGAGTCTTGAGCAGCTATTGGAGTTTTTGATGATTTTGACTTAGAAGACTTAGACTTAGAAGACTTAGCCTCCTTTTTCACCCTACCGTTATTAGATTCGAGATCAGGGGTTTCTGCTGATACCACACCCAGGCGAGATGCTCGCAGCTTTACCTGCTGTCCTGATTCCTCTGCACAAACGTATAGAATGCGATGCAACTTAGCAAGTTGATTGGCAACTTGAAGCATTAAGGTTGATTTGCCAATCCCTGGATCTCCACCAATTAATACTAAAGACCCAGGCACAACACCACCTCCGAGGACTCGGTCAAGTTCTCCATAGCCTGAGGGGAAGCGGATCTGGACAGTATCAACAATTTCTGAGAAGGTAAGGGATGATCTTGGTTGAGCCGGTCCAGTGTTAGGCTCGTGGTTATCGGAATAAGTATTGGATTGCCAACCCCCGCGACTGATTTTGACCGGGGATGGGGGAGCTACCTCATCCAAGGAATTGTAAGTACCACAGGCAGGACATTTGCCGAACCATTGGGAGGACTCAGCACCACAGGCATTACACACATAGAGCGTTTTAGGCTTCGGCATCCTACTTGAAAAGTCTTAAAAACTCTTAAAAAAACTCAATAATTAAATTAACATTAATGAAAGTCAAGAAAGACTTCACCAGCAAGGAAAATATAATTCTCAACGATAAAACCAACTTTGTAAAGCGTTAGATTAAAGAGATAAACTACTGATAAATTAATAAATCATTAATCTTACTTCACCATTTCGGGAGTATAACGTCAATTGGAAACTCATAAAGAAAAAATTCTTGTTGTCGATGACGAAGCCAGTATCCGTCGCATATTAGAAACTAGGTTATCCATGATTGGCTACGAAGTAGTCACAGCCGCCGATGGAGAAGAAGCCCTAGACACATTTCGTAATCAAGAGCCTGACCTAGTGGTGTTAGATGTGATGATGCCAAAGCTAGATGGTTATGGTGTTTGTCAAGAATTACGCAAGGAATCAGACATTCCCATTATTATGCTAACTGCTTTAGGGGATGTAGCTGATCGGATTACCGGTCTAGAGTTAGGAGCAGATGACTATGTGGTCAAGCCCTTTTCTCCAAAAGAATTGGAAGCCCGTATTCGCTCCGTACTGCGGCGCGTTGATAAAGTCGGAACTGGCGGTATTCCTAGTTCTGGCGTGATTCATGTTGCGAGTATCAAAATTGACACCAACAAGCGGCAGGTCTACAAAGGGGATGAGCGCATTCGGCTGACTGGAATGGAGTTCAGTCTTCTGGAATTATTAGTTAAACGTTCCGGAGAACCATTCTCCCGTTCTGAAATTTTGCAGGAAGTGTGGGGCTATACCCCCGAACGCCATGTAGATACCCGTGTAGTAGATGTCCACATCTCCCGGTTACGAGCCAAGTTAGAGGATGACCCGAGTAATCCTGAGCTAATTCTGACTGCACGAGGTACAGGTTATTTGTTCCAACGGATCATTGAACCGGGGGATGAAAAATAGTAACACCTTGATGTTTCCTTTCAGCTGCCTAAGTACTGAACTAACAACCAACAGGTGAGTGATGGCTAAACCCGACCAAAATGATGTACTGCGGCTGCTGCCATTTGCGGTTGGAGGATTGGCAGGGGGTCTGTTGCTGATTAACCGTTTATTAACCTCCCAGCTAACCAATTCTCAAGCTCGTTCTGATGCTGTAGGGGTAATTGTTTGTGCTGTATTGATTTTGACAGGTTTACTGTGGCAGCAGGTACAGCCCAAACCTCCTGATGCAGTTAAACTGATTGGCGAGGAGGGTTTGGAACTCGCTCCAGAACTGCCAGATCAGGTAAAAACTGAATTAGCCTGGGCATCCCATCTATTACTAACTAATACAGTAACGCGATCGCTTGTGGTGGTATACCAAGGCAAAGTCCTGCTGCGGCGGGGGATCTTGGGCAAAAATCCCCAAGTCGAGCCTGGAGCTATTCTCAAGCGGGTTCTCGAAACTCAAAAAGCCGTCTATCTGGTTAACCTAAAGCTCTATCCAGGGCGACTTGAATTTGACTACTTGCCACATAACACACAAGGTGTAATATGTCAACCAATTGGCAATCAAGGAGCGCTAATTTTGGCAGCCAATGCTCCCCGAAGTTACACTAAACAAGATGAAAATTGGATTGAGGGGATTGCTGATAAACTCGCCAATACTCTCTCTGGTCATTTATAAGATGTGGGTACTGCTTCGAATTTAAATAATGTGGTTAATCATTTTGTACTGGTTCCTGATTCTGCTGATGCTAGTAGGCATTATTGGTTCGGTTGTTCCTGGCATTCCCGGTGCCATGTTGATTTTAGCTGCCACCATAATTTGGGGTATTGCTGAGGGCTTTAGTAGCGTCACCTGGCCATTGGGCGTAGCAATCTTTGTGTGGCTACTCGGTATGGGGGTCGATTTTTTAGCCGCTTACTGGGGAGCCAAAAAAGCTGGTGCTAGTAATTGGGGACAAATTGGTTCCATAATCGGCTTGTTATTGGGGGTTTTTGGTCTTTTACCCGCCTTGCCCTTCGGCGGACCGTTACTAGGGATTGTGCTGGGACCGTTGTTAGGGGCGTTTGTAGGTGAGTTTCTCTATCAACGGAAGTTAAAGTTACAGCCTAGAATTAAGCAATCCTTTAAAGCTGGCTTGGGGATTGTGGTCGGTTCATTGGTAGGAAATTTGATTCAGGGAATGCTTGCGATCGCTACTGTGGTGGTGTTTATTTTCACCACCTGGCCCCCAGGTGCAGGGATTTAGCTTGAAATTTAGATTGAAAAGGGTTATGGGTGCACTGCTTGCTAATTAACCCTAACAAGCTAACTAACAAGTTCACCGACTCAGCAATTTGCACCGTAGGCGATCGAGGGCATAGCAGGCGCTGATGTGACGTAGGTCAGACCGACTCCGATGTTGACCCAAGGTGTACTTGTAGCATTCTAAAATGCCATCTGGTCCGGCTAGACCAATGTAAACTAGACCCACAGGCTTGGTATCGGTATTGCCTCCAGGTCCAGCTATGCCTGTAATACTCAGTGACCAGGTTGAAGAAAGAAGCGATCGCACTCCTGTTGCCATTTGCTCTGCTACAACCTTACTTTCCGCCCCCATCGCCTTCAAATCTGAGGAATTCACTCCCAGTACACCAGTTTTGACAGCGTTATCATAAGCAATGATACCCCCCAGAAAGTAATTAGAACTCCCCGGGACACTGGTTATCATACTGCCAATACCGCCGCCAGTACAGGATTCTGCTACACTCAAAGTTTCTGAGGCACCCGTCAATAGCTGACCCACTACAGAGGCTAGGGTATCGGTGTCAGTACCGAAATAGTTAATTCCCCCGATCTCCTGTAATTTTTGGGCTACTGGTTCAATTAACTGTTGCGCTTCATTTTCTGAAGCCGCACGGGCAGAAACCCTTAACCTCACCTGTCCCTTACTAGCATAGGGAGCAACGGTGGGGTTGGTAAGGTCAAAAAAGGGAGCAACTTTCTCAGCCAAAGCCGATTCTCCAATCCCCCAAAACCGCAACATCCGGCTATAAACGATTTCTTTACCCCAGCCTTGGCTTTTGAGATAGGGAACAGCCGTGTCTCGCCACATCTGGTGCATTTCCCTAGGAACACCAGGAAACGTGAGAATGGTTAAATCAGCACGGGGTTTCCAGATGATACCAGGAGCTGTTCCGTTCAGGTTGGGTAATACTTGTGCCCCTTCTGGAATTAGGGCTTGCTTGCGGTTATTGGTAGTTAATTGACGTCCCCGCCGGGCAAACTTCTGAGTAATGTCCTCTATAACATCCGGTTCTTCAATCAGAGGAGCACCAAAAAATTTAGCGATCGCTTCCGTGGTCAAGTCATCGGGCGTCGGACCAAGACCACCAGTAAATATTAGGATAGTGGAGCGCTCACTAGCAATTGCCAATACTTGCTGTAAACGCCCGATATTATCTCCCACTACTGTCTGATAGTAGTGAGGAATCCCCAATGCCGCTAGCTCCTGGGCTAAAAACTGAGCATTGCTGTTGAGAATATCCCCCAGCAGCAGTTCAGTACCTACACAAATAATTTCTGCACTCATCGATTATGCCTCAGGGGCAAGATAACATTCATTTCTTTCGGATCTTATCTTATAATCTCACACTGACAGCAATTTTAAAACTATAGCGTTTTCACAAAAAAGGGAACAGGGAATAGGGAATAGGGAATAGGGAATAGGGAGTAGGGAGTAGGTAATATGGCATCAAAAATTATCCTAATTCATTTATAAATGAATTAGGCTTATGATTATGACATTTATTTTGTTATTAAAAAAAATGTCATAATCTATTTTTAAATTATATATTCAATATCGATTAATAGCGTTTTTAATAGTTATGAGGTACACAATATTTTTTCCCGATTCCCGATTCCCGATTCCCGATTCCCCATTCCCGATTCCCGATTCCCGATTCCCGATTCCCGATTCCCTAATTCCCTAATTACCCGCTTGGATAACACTCGAAGCGGCTTCAGCATCCATTGGTTCCGATAAAAAAAACCTTGCCCATAATCACAGGTTAACTCTTGCAAGCTTGCCATTTGTTCAGGAGTTTCGATGGCTTTCGCTGTTACTGTTATCCCGAGCTGGTGAGCTATAAATATGATAGTTTTAACAATAGCTGCATTTTTGGGGTCAGACTCCATCGTTTGGATAAAAAAAGGGTCAATTTTAAAGATGTTTATCGGCAGATTCGTTAAATGAGCCAGACAAGAGTAGCTACTGCCAAAATCATCTAGGGCTAATTGAATCCCCTCAGCTTGGAGTTGGTTTAAGTCTATACATCCGTCGGCTTTTGCAGTTATTAGTGAATTTTCGGTAATTTCTAATATTAAATTACTCCCAGATATACCAGTCTCCTGCAAAATTTGTTGAAGCTGAGGCAGGAAAGTGGGATGGCACAGTTGTTGTGCAGAAAGGTTGACACTGATGAACAATGGTATAGTATTCCGCAGATGCTGCCATTCATGCAACTGCCAACAAGCAGTACTCAAAACCCACTCCCCCAGGGGAAGAATCAGTCCGGTTTGCTCAGCAATCGATAGAAACTGGGATGGCCTGATCAGTCCCTGCTTGGGGTGCTGCCAACGCACCAACACCTCAAACCCCAGGATTTGCCTGGTCTCTAGGGACATAATTGGCTGATAGTTTAGTATAAACTCATGCTGCCCTACTGCCCTATACAATTCCTCTTCTAATTCTTCCTCTAACTTTCCCAAACCCAACCTATCGCCCTGGCCTTGGTTGGTACATACTGCGTAGCCATCGCCACCTGTGGCTTTGACTTGATACAGAGCTCTGTCAGCCCTAGCGATTAACATTCCTGGTTTTTGATCCAGTTTAGGAATCTCGCTGGCGATTCCTAAACTCAGGGTGAGCTGCTCGCTGATCGGGGAACTGTAATTATTACTATAATTATTACTATTATTAATAATGTTGAGACCTTGCACCGCCTTTTGAATCAAGTGGGCAACCTGTGTAGCCCCAGAGGCATCGGTATTGGGCAAAAGTACCGCAAACTCATCACCACCGTAGCGCGCGACTAAATCAGCTGGACGTTTGACCACATCACCGATAGCTTTGGCGATTTCTTGAAGACATTGATCACCGTTTTGGTGACCATAGGAATCATTGTAGCGTTTGAAGCTATCCACATCAATTAAAATTATAGCCAAAGGTAACTGGTCTCGCCGTTGTCACCCCCTCAGCTCCCTGCTCCGAAGTCCCTATTCCCTGACATTCCCCCTCAAAACCAATTGATCAATTTACCTCTTCCATTAAGAGAATCACACCCTGACGTTCCCCCTCATATCAAGTCTGGTTGAATACCCATAATTAAAGAGAGGGTGGGGAGGGTGGGAGGTGTGGGGAGATGGGGAGATGGGGAGATCGGAATATGGGGAGATAGGGAGATTTTTATTAAGGGTAAATCGGGTAAGTCAGCGGGATTGCTCCCGCTTCGTCCCCAAAGCACCGTGCGAACAAGTCTCCAAGTACACGGCGCAACCAATTCCAAAAGAACTCACTTATCATTGCTACTTCTTTTCCTTGAC